>CAZAGK010000136.1:0-7472 GCA_964484775.1 uncultured Gemmatimonas sp.
CGCGATCTTCGACCCCTTCTCGGGCATCGCCGGCGACATGACGCTCGGCGCGCTGCTCGACCTCGGACTCGACCCCGAATGGCTCAAGGCCCTGCCGGCCACCCTCAAGCTCGACGGGGTGACGGCGCGACTCGAGCGCGTGAAACGCGGGGAGATCGCCGGGTGGAAGGTCGACTTCGACATCCCCCCGCAGCCGCACGGGCGGCATCTCAAGCACATCAAGGCGATCGTCGACGCCTGCCCGGCACCGGACTCGGTGAAGGGGCAGGCCATGAAGGTGTTCGAAGCGGTCACGACCGTCGAAGCCTCGATCCACGGCACCACGCTCGAGAGGGTGCACCTGCACGAGGTCGGAGCGGTGGATGCCATCCTCGACGTGGTCGGGAGCGTCTGGGGGCTGCACCTGCTCGGCGTCGAGACGGTGTACAACACGACGATCGCGATGGGGGATGGCTTCATCGATGCCGCGCACGGACGACTTGCCGTGCCAGCGCCGGCTACCCTTCGCCTCCTCGAGGGGCTCTCGGTACGTCCCGGTCCTGAGAACAGTGGGGAGCTGACCACGCCGACCGGCGCAGCGCTGCTGCAGGTACTGTCGCAGGGGGCACCGCCGGCCGCGTACCGCCCGCTCAGGAGCGGCTACGGGGCAGGGACCAAGGACTTCCAGGGTCGCGCCAACGCGCTCCGGGTGATCCTTGCCGAAGTGGAGACGGCGTCCGCCGCCCACGAGACGCTGCACCTGCTCGCCGCCGATCTGGACGACCTCTCGGGCGAATACGTGGCCGCCGCGGCCGACGCACTTCGGGCCGCGGGGGCGCTTGATGTGACCGTCCTGCAGACCCTGATGAAGAAGGGGCGTCCGGGGGTCCGGATCGAGGTGCTTTGTACGGTGGCCGACAGCGGCCGTCTTGAGGAGCTGCTCCTGCGCGAGAGCACCACGATCGGCGTGCGGCGGTCCGAGGTGCAGCGTCGGGCGCTGGAGCGCCGGACCAGCACGCTCGAGGTCTTCGGACACACGGTAACTGTAAAGACAGTTATCCTCCCCGGCGGTGGGGAGCGCAGCAAGCCTGAGTTCGACGACGTGGCTCGTGTCGCCGCTGCGACCGGACGCCTGGTGGCCGAGGTTCTTACGGAGGTCGCACGACGCTCGGAAGTCATTGTTTCTGATTGATTTCCGGTGCCAATGTTGATAACTTACATCAACTATGGTAAGGGTCGCACGGGTTCAGCCCGATAGCATTGCTGCCGAGCTGGGCATCGTCGCCGGAACGGAGCTCATTTCCGTCAACGGGCGCGCGCTCGAGGACTTCCTGGATTGGGAGTTCCTGACCGCGGTCGACACCCTCGAGATCGAGGCCAAGTTCCCCTCCGGGGAGCAGGTCATCTTCGATGTCGAGCGTCCCGAGGATGAGCCGTTCGGGCTCGAACTCGAACCGCCGACGGTGCGCCGCTGCGCCAATCGCTGCGAGTTCTGCTTCGTCGAAGGGCTGCCGAAGGGGCTGCGCCGTCCGCTGTACATCCGCGACGACGATTACCGCCTCTCGTTCGCGTACGGCAACTTCGCGACGCTCTCGAACCTGCGGGAGCATGACTTCCAGCGGATCCTCGAGTACCGGCTGTCGCCGCTCTATGTGTCGGTGCACGCGACCCCGTGGGAAGCGCGCAAGAAGCTGCTGAATAACCCCCGTGTCCCGAACATCATCGAGCAGCTCACGCGGCTCGCCGATGGCGGGATCCAGTTCCACGGCCAGATGGTCGTGGTGCCGGGGTTGAACGACGGCGAGGTGCTCGAGCAGTCGCTCACCGACCTCTGGAACATGGGCGACGCCTGCCTGACGGTGGCGCTCGTCCCCGTGGGGCTGACCCAGTTCTCCCATCTGTACACGGGGGAATCGATGAACGTCGAGAACGCGACCAAGCTGTTGGCGGTCGCGGAGCGCTGGGCGGAGAAGGCGCGTGCCGAACGCGGCTTCACCTGGGTGTACGGGTCGGACGAGCTCTATCTGCTCGCCGGTCGCGAGCTCCCGGACGCCGAGTTCTACGACGACTTCGCGCAGATCGAGAACGGGATCGGCTCGATCGCCACGCTGCGTCGCCGTGTCGCCGAGGGGGTGGAACGTCTCCCGCGCCTCGACGGCAAGAGGATCGGGGTCGTCACCGGTACCTCGATGGCGCCGCTCATGCCGCCGCTGCTCGACCAGCTCGCGGCGGCGACGGGGGCGACCTTCGAGCTGATCGCCACCGAGAACTCGCTGTTCGGACCCACCACCACCACCGCCGGCCTCCTGGTCGGCGCCGATATCCGGCGCGCACTCGCGCACCGGACGGACCTCGACCTGGCGCTCATCCCGGCCGAGTCCATCAACGAAAACGGCCTCTTCCTCGACGATTCGGCGTTCGTGGCAGTGCGCGAGGAATGTCACATGCCTGTGTATCCATCGTACGATTTCATCGACGTGCTCGAACTTGAAGGCTCCCCGATGTGCGCCGTGGCGGAGGCCGTATGAGTCTCCCCGTCGTCGCCCTCATCGGCCGCCCCAATGTGGGCAAGTCGTCGCTCTTCAACCGCATCGTCGGACACGACACCGCGATCGTGAGCGACGAGCCGGGCACCACCCGCGACCGTCACTTCACCCGCGCCGAGTGGAACGGGCGCGCCTTCTGGCTCGTGGACACCGGCGGTCTGCGTGAGGATTCCACCCTCCCGATGGACCTCGAGATCCGCAAGCAGGTGAAGCAGGCCATCGACGAAGCGGACCTGATGCTCCTCGTCCTCGACTCGCAGGTCGGCGTGCATCCCTCGGACGCCCGCGTGGCCGAGCTGCTCCGCAATTCGGGGAAGCCGTGGATGGTCGTCGCCAACAAGGTCGACGACCCGCGCAGCACCGACTACTACGAGTTCTACAAGCTCGGGGCGGGCGATCCGCACCCTGTGTCGGCCACCAACGGCAAGATGTCGGGCGACCTGCTCGACGAGCTGGTGAAGATGCTGCCGGCCCCGCATCCGGACGAGATGAAGGAGTTGCTCCGCGTCTCCGTGATCGGGCGCCCGAACGTGGGCAAGTCGAGCTTCATCAACAAGCTGCTCGGCGCCGAGCGTCTGGTCGTCTCCGATGTGGCTGGGACCACCCGCGACGCGATCGACACGCCTTTCACGTACCATGGGCGTGAGATGATCTTCGTCGACACCGCCGGTCTGCGCCGTCAGGCGCGCATCGACGACGGGATCGAGTTCTATTCGGCGCTGCGCACGCGCCGTGCCATCGACCGCTCCGACATCTGCATCCTGATGATCGACGCGACCGAGGGACTGCACAATCAGGACCTCAAGATCGCGACGCTCGCCTGGGAAGCCGGGCGTGGGATGATCATCGTCGTGAACAAGTGGGACCTGAAGGAGAAGGACGACAAGACCGCCGCGAAGTTCGAGAAGGAGTGCGCGGAGAAGGCGCCCTATCTCAAGTTCGTCCCCTTCGTCTTCACCTCGGCGCTCACCGGCATGCGCGTGACCAAGGTGCTGGATCTGATCCAGACCGTGGACCAGGAGCGCCACAAGCGCATCAGCACGTCGCAGGTGAATGACGCGCTCCAGCAGCTGCTGGCACGCCGTCAGCCGCCGCAGGCCGCCGGCCACGAGATCAAGCTCAACTACGCGACGCAGGTCGAGACCGCGCCGCCGACGATCGCCGTGTTCGGCAACAATCCGGACAAGCTGCAGGAGCACTACGTGCGCTACCTGCACAACGGATTCCGCGAGTTCTGGGGCTTCACCGGGAACCCGCTGCGCATCATCCTCCGCCGGAAGTCCGAGAAGCAATGAGCCCGGCGATCGGCCTCGTCGCGGCCTATCTGGCCGGGTCGGTCCCGTTCGCGTATCTCGCGGGCCGACTGCTGAAGGGGATCGATCTGCGTACGGTGGGCTCCGGGAACCTCGGTGCCACGAACGTCTTCCGCACGCTGGGCGCGCCCGCCGGCGTTGCGGTGATGTTGCTCGACATCGCCAAGGGCGCCGTCCCGGTGTACTGGCTCCCGCGGCTGCTCGGCGTGGGCGGCCCCGAGACCGACGTCGGGATCTGGTGGGCGCTCGCGTATGGTCTGATGGCCATCCTGGGACACGCCAAGCCCATCTTCCTGCTCTGGAAGGGCGGGGGAAAGGGCGTTGCGACCGCGGCCGGCATCTTCCTCGCCGTGATCCCTGGACCGTTGCTCGGCACCTTCGCGATCTTCGCGCTCGTGTCGGTGGTCTCCGGGTATGTCTCGGTAGGCTCGCTCACGGCGGCGGTGGTGTTCCCGACGTGGGTGTGGGTCGCCCGTGGGGCCTCGCCCGTGTTCTACATCAGTCTGGTCGTGGGAACGTTCGTGTGGTGGACGCATCGCGCGAATATCGCGCGGCTGCGGGCCGGAACTGAGAGCCGGGTGTTCGGCAAGAAGAAGACCTCTGGAGGCGCCTCGTGAAGTGTGCCGTGATCGGCGCGGGGGCCTGGGGCACCGCGCTCGCCAATCTGCTCGCCGACAATGGGCATCCCACCATCCTGTGGGCGCATGAGCGCGACGTCGCCGACAGCATCAACGGCACGCATGAGAACCGCCGCTTCCTGAACGGCGTCATGCTCTCGCCGGAGCTGCGCGCGACGAACGATCCCGAGACGGCGGTGACCAAGGCCGACGTGGTGGTGTTCGCGGCGCCCAGTCATGTGCTGCGGGGCGTCGTGGCATCCATGGCGCCCTTCATCGCGGAAGACGCGACGCTGGTGGTCGCGACGAAGGGGATCGAGCCCGGGCGTCTCGCTCTCATGACCGACGTGGTGGTCGAAGAGGTCGTGGGTCGCTCCGTCGTAGGCCTGAGCGGGCCGAGTTTCGCCGCCGAGGTCGCCGCCCGGCAGCCGACGGCCGTCGTGGCCGCGAGCGACGATCCCGATGCCGCGCAGCGGGTGCAGCAGATCTTCAGCTCTCCGTCGTTCCGCGTCTACACGAACGACGACGTGGTCGGGGTGGAGCTCTGCGGCGCGCTCAAGAACGTGATGGCGGTGGCCACCGGGATCGCGGACGGTCTGAACCTCGGCTTCAACGCGCGGGCCGCACTGATCACGCGCGGGCTGGCCGAGATGATGCGGCTCGGGGCCAAGATGGGCGCGAGCCCGACGACCTTCGCCGGCCTCGCCGGTGTGGGCGATCTCGTGCTCACGTGCACGGGATCGCTGAGCCGCAATCGTGCGGTCGGTCTCGAGATCGGACGCGGAGCGCTGTTGCAGGACGTGCTCGCGGCGCGCGATACCGTCGCCGAGGGCGTCACCACGACCGAGAGCGCGCGCGCACTCGCCGCGCGGGAGGGGGTCGAGATGCCGATCGTCAGTGCGGTGCACCGCATCCTGTTCGAGCGTCAGCCCGCACGGTGGGCGCTGGTGGAACTCATGCAGCGCGACCTGCGCGGAGAACAGGACTGATGGGCGCGCGTCCGAGCGACCGGGCCGAGCCGGTGCAGGAGTTCTTCTCGATCGGCGACGTCTGCACGCTGACCGAGCTAAAGCCCCACGTGCTCCGCTACTGGGAGAGTCAGTTCAAGTTCCTGAGTCCGGCCAAGAACCGGTCGGGGAACCGTGTGTACCAGCGGCGCGAGATCGAAATGATCCAGCTCGTGAAGCATCTGCTGTACACCGAGAAGTACACCATCGATGGCGCCCGGCATAAGCTCGACGAGTTCCGGAAGTCGGGGGAGCTCAAGCCGGCCGCGCGCGTGGGACTCGACCTGCAGACGGTGCAGTCGCTCGAGGTGGAGTTGAAGGAGATCCTGGCCATTCTGGACGGAGAGGTGGGTTGATGTTGTTCCTCGTCAGCAACGACGACGGGATCCTGGCCAAAGGGATCGACTCGCTGGAGCGCGCGGCGCGGCATCTGGGCGACGTGTTCGTCGTCGCACCGGATCGCGAGCAGAGTGCCACGAGCCACTCGCTCACGCTGCACCATCCGGTGCGCCCGATCGAGTTGTCGGAGGGGCGGTGGCAGGTGGACGGCACACCGACCGATTGCGTGATGCTGGCGATCCAGGCGCTGATGCCGACCAAGCCGGATTTCGTGCTGAGCGGGATCAACCACGGGCCGAACATGGGAGAGGATGTCCTGTATTCGGGGACGGTCGCCGCCGCGATGGAGGGGCTCTCGATGGGGATCCCCTCGATCGCGGTGAGCTATGCCGGCCGACTCATGCGCGTGGACGCGTCGCCGCTCGACGAGATCGTGCAGCCGCTCGCCGAGCTGCTCAAGCATCTGACGTCGCTCCCCGCATTCCCGAAGCACACCCTGTTGAATGTGAACATCCCGCCGGTGCCAGCGGCGGAGATCAAAGGGGTGAAGCTCACCAAGCTCGGCAAGCGGGTGTTCAACGATTCGATCGCCAAGATGAAGGACCCCTGGGGGCGCCCGATCTATTGGATCGGGGGCGGCTCCGTCACATGGGAGAAGGACGAGGGGACCGACATCCAGGCGATCCACGACGGCTACATCTCGGTGACCCCGCTGCATCTCGACATCACGCATCAGGCGCGGTTGGACGACGCGGCGGACTGGTGGAGAGCCCCGTAGGGCGGCAGTTCGGCGGCGCACGCCGCCGACTGGTGGAGGAACTGCGCGGGAAGGGGATCGCCGACCTCGCGGTGCTGAAGGCGTTCGAGGACACGCCGCGGCACCTCTTCGTCCCCACCGGCGTGGCGCATCGCGCGTACGAGGACACCCCGCTCCCCATCGGCAACGGGCAGACGATCAGCCAGCCGATGGTGCATGCGTACTACCTCTCGCTGATCAAGTTCACCGGTCACGAGAAGGTCCTGGAGATCGGCACCGGGAGCGGCTTCCAGACGGTGCTGCTCGCACATCTCGCGGCGCAGGTGTTCAGCGTGGAGCGGATCGCCCCACTGCTCGAGGGGGCGCGCGCGGCGATCGCCGCGGCCGGCGTGCGCAACGTTTCGCTCCTGTTAGGCGATGGCACGCACGGCTGGAAGGCGCACGCGCCGTACGATGTGATCCTCGTCGGCGCGGCGAGTCCGGATCTGCCCACCCCGTTGCTCGAGCAGCTCGCCGACGGCGGGCGCATGCTGATCCCTGTGGGGTCGCGCGAGGAGCAGACACTCATCCAGATCACGCGGGTCGGCGATCGCTACGAACGGAAGGAACTCGGCCCCATGCGGTTCGTTCCCTTGCTCGGAGACCACGGATGGACCAGTTGACCTCGGAACTCGCCGGTCGTGTTCGTCATTCGATCCGCGATGTCCCCGATTTCCCGAAGCCCGGGATCGTCTTCAAGGACATCACGCCGGTGCTGCTCGACGCCGCGCTGTTCCGCGGTGTGACGGATGCGATGGCCACGTGGGCGAAGCAGGCGGACATCACGCATGTGGTGGGGATCGAGAGCCGCGGGTTCATCTTCGGCGCGCCGGTGGCGCAGGCGCTCGGCGCGAGCTTCGTCCCGATGCGGAAAC
>CAZAGK010000137.1:0-7277 GCA_964484775.1 uncultured Gemmatimonas sp.
GGCGAGCTTCTTGGCCGAGTCGCGCTGCGCCGGCGAGGCGATGCCCTGGCGGGCCATGAAGAGGATATGGCGCGCGGCGAGCATGTCGCCGTCCTCGTAGTGCTTCTGGAACGAGGCCGGATCGGCCGCCGGCGTCTTCTTCGCGAGCTCTTCCAGGAACTTCTTGGACTTGACCTGGGCCACCTGGGCCCACATCGCGTCGGCGACGGCGTTCGGGTCGCTCAAGGTGTCGCCCTTGGCGCCACCGACGGCCATGAGCTGGTAGTTCACCCAGAGGTTGGCGATCGCGGTGGCCACGTCCTTGCGGGCGGGGACCTGCGCGTCGGCCATCAGCTTGGCGAGGCGGGTAACGGAGAGTTCCTGCGAACCGGCACGGGCGACGACGTCCACGTGGGCCGTCAGCGCGTCCTTGAGCCCGGCGCACGCCGAGAGAACGAGAAGGGCGATCAGCGTAACGGCGCGGGTCTGCGAGCGAGTCATGGAGGGAATGGCGGAAGTCATAGTACGAACGGTCGAGCCACTACTCTACCGTTCCTCGGACACAATTGTTCGAAGGGCCCGGACCAGACCCTCCAGGAGGGGCGATCCGCCCAGCCGCGTGAGCTTCAGCGACAGGGGCTGCACACGCCGCACATCGACCTGGAACTGGACGTCGCGGAAGGCGGCGGACAGCGGTTTCATGCGCGGTAGGGCAGAATCTCTAAAGGTAACACGGGCTTCGTCCCCGCGCACCAGGATTCCCTCGACCCCGATCGTCCCCCCGACCAGGCGCAGGCGGGACACGTGGAAGAAGGCCTCGGCAGCCGGCGGCAGGGCGCCGAAGCGGTCCCGGACCTCGTCGCGGACGTCGTCGATGGCGTTCACATCGGTGATCGCCGACAGGCGACGGTACACGTCGAGCTTGGCGTCGGCGCTCGGGATGTAGTCGTCGGGGATGAACGCCGGGATGTCGAGCGAGACGTCCGCCGGGGGCGGCGGGGGCGCCTTGTCGCCCCGCATGACGCGCTTGACGGTCTCGTCGAGCATGCGGAGGTACAGGTCGAAGCCGACGGCCGTGACGAACCCCGACTGCTCGGGGCCGAGGAGATTCCCCGCCCCGCGCAGCTCCATGTCCTTGAGCGCCACGCGGTAGCCGGCGCCGAGCTCGGTGTGATGCTCCAGCACCTTGAGGCGGCGCTCGGCGTCGATGTCCACCCGATCGGGCACCATCAGATAGCAGTAGGCGCGACGGTGCGAGCGTCCCACGCGGCCGCGCAGCTGATAGAGCTGCGCGAGGCCGAGATGGTCGGCCCGGTTCACGAACATCGTGTTGGCGTTCGGGACGTCGAGCCCGCTCTCGACGATCAGCGTCGAGACGAGGACGTCCACCTCACCCGCCACGAACGACGCCATGACCTTCTCCAGCTCGTGGCCGTGCATCTGGCCATGCCCCACGGCGACGCGCGCGCGCGGGACGATCCTCCGCACATGATCGGCGATCGCCTCGATGGTCTCGATCCGATTGTGCACGAAGAACACCTGCCCGCCGCGGTCGAGCTCGCGGGTGATCCCCTCGTCGATCAGCCCATCGTCCCAGGGCTCGACGAAGGTGATCACGGGAGAGCGGTCGCGCGGCGGGGTCTGCATCAGCGTCATGTCGCGGAGCCCCGCGAGCGACAGATGCAACGTGCGCGGGATCGGCGTCGCGGTGAGCGTGAGAACGTCGGTCTCGAGTTTGAGTTGCTTGAGCCGCTCCTTGTGCTTCACGCCGAACCGGTGCTCCTCGTCCACGATGATCAGGCCGAGCGCGGCGAAGTGCACGTCCTTGCTGAGCAGGCGATGCGTGCCGATCACCACATCGACTTTGTGTTCCTTGAGCTCCTTGAGGACTTCCTTGGTGTCCTTGGCGCTCTGGTACCGGTTCATCACCTCGACGCGCACCGGGAAATCGGCGAAGCGGTCGCCGAAGGTGCGCGCATGCTGTTCGGCGAGTACCGTCGTGGGGACGAGCACCGCCACCTGGCGTCCGCTCTGCACCGCCTTGAACGCCGCGCGCACGGCGATCTCCGTCTTGCCGTAGCCCACGTCGCCGACGAGGAGGCGGTCCATGGGACGCGCGCTCTCCATGTCGTTGCGCACATCCTCGGTGGCCTTGCGCTGGTCCGGCGTGTCCTCGAAGAGGAAGCTCGACTCGAGCTGCCGCTGCCACGCCCCGTCGGGATTGTGCGGCGGTCGGCTCGCGACTTTGCGGCGCGCGTAGAGGTCGAGAAGCTCGACCGTGAGCTCCTGGATCGCGCCCCGCGTGCGGTCGCGCTGCTGCTTCCACTTGGTGCCGCCGAGCCGGTGGAGCTTGGGCGGCGGCGTGTCCTCGTTGATGTCGCCGACGGAGCGGAAGCGCTCGACTTGATCAAGTCGATACAGCGGGACGTTGAGCTTGTCCCCGCCTTCGTACTCGATCACGATCACTTCGAGGGTGGTGTCCCCCTGGAAGATGGTCGAGAGTCCACGATAGATGCCGACGCCATGCTCGAGGTGGACGACGAAGTCCCCCGACTTGAGCGCAGTGATCGCCTCGATGGCGGCGCCGCTGGCGTAGCGACGCGCGCGACGGATGCGACGTTCGCGCCGGAAGATCTCGTGGTCGGTAAGGACGCGCAGCCCCGGGACATCTTCCGATCCTGGAATGACGAAACCGCCGCCGAGTGCACCGATGGCGAGCATCGCGGTGGCACCACCGCGCTTCCCGCTCTCGAGGAGCTCTTCGAGACGTTCCGCCTGCCCTGCGTTGTCGCAGAGGATCAGCGTCGGGGTCGGGCCGCGCACGATCGCCGTGAGGCGGTTCATGTCGCGGTCGATCGTCTCCGGCCGCCGGAGCGGGAAGTTGATGATCGACGGCCCTTCCGGGGGCGCCTCGTACAGCGAGAGGGTGGCGAAGCGGTTCAGCGTGCGGAGCGCTTCGTCGGGCGGCTGGTAGAGGGCATCACGCGACGCGACCTCTTCGCCGCGACGACGCGCGACGTCCAGATGGTGCGCCGCTTCGTCCCAGGTGCGCTGCATCTCGGGCGCGATGTGCACATTGCGCGGCGCGATGACCAGCGTCTCAGGGGGCCAGAGCGCCGTGAGCGTGCTGCGCTCGAACTTCTCCGAGAAGTCGTCGTCGCCGCGCACGTCCACGGGGAGGATGAGCGCCATCTCCGTGGGACGTGTGGTGCGCTGCGTGGCGAGGTCGAAGTGGCGCAACTCGGTGAGGTCGTCGCCCCAGAACTCGAGGCGCACCGGCTCGGCCATGCCGAAGCCGTAGACGTCCACGATGCCACCGCGCACCGCGAACTGCGCCACATCCTCGACCATCTCCACCTGCTCGAATCCGACCGAGACGAGATGGTCGGTGAGCGTCTCGAGACGCCAGACCTGACCACGGCGGAGTTCGAGGCGCGCCGAGGCGAGCGCCTGCGGGACACGCGTACGCTCGAGGACCGCGCGGGCCGTGGTGAGGAGGATACGCACCCCGCCGCGCGACATCCGTTCGAGCGTCTCGACGCGCTCGCCCGCGACCTCGGCGTGCGGCTCGACTTCGCCGAACCCTTCGCGTGGCGGGTAGAGCGAGATCCCGTCGCGACCGATGATCGAGTCGAGGTCGGCGAGCCAGCGTTCGGCATCGCTCAGCTGATCGGTGACGACGACGATCAGTCGGTTCGAGTCCCGTTCGGCGAGCGCGGCGACGAGGACTGCATCGGACGAACCCGCGAGCCCCGAGACGTGCGCGACGGCGCGCGTCGAGGGCATCGCCGCGAGCAATTGCGTGAACGCCGGGAGCGCCGTGAAGCGCTCGAGGATCGTCGGGAGTGACACCTTAGGCGGCGCCCTCGACGCTCTCGCCCGCGCGTCCGCGCGTGACGATCGCTTCGGCCACGAGGAGGAGCAGGCCGATCAGCACGAGGAACCCGTCGAGCGCGCGGCTGCCCGAGACGGCGAAGGCACTCGCCTTGAAGCGCGCGGCATCGATGTTCCCGACGACGTCGCCGCCGGTGAAGCGCTTGGCGAGCGTCGCTTCGGGAATGCGCGCGAGATCGCTTTCCTTCACTTCGGGATTCACCACCAGTGCGGCCGACCGGGTGGCGCCGCGCAGCCAGAAGTAGACGCCGGGGCGCTCGGGCGCCGCGATGCGCGCGTCGCGCGCCGGGATCCGCGTACCGTCCGGTGCTTCGAGCTCGCGCGCCCACACGGGACGCGGCACGAGCACGCCCGGGGTCGCATCGGTCACCGCGCCGGCATCGCCTGAGAGATGGCTCGCGATCGCACTGCCGAGCCAGGGGACCCAGCTCGCGCGGAGCGGCAGGTCCGAACCTTCGACCGTGAGCGGCGACGCGACGAGGACATAGCCATTCCCTGCGACCGCCCAGAGGTCGCCACCGACCGTGGCGAGGGTATCGGCCGCCGCGCCCGCTTCGGCACCGCGCGGCTCGAGGGCGTACCACTTGAGGGCGTTCACGTTGGCGAGGCCCACGCCCTTCACCGCCGCGGGGCCGTTGCGCGCGGCGCCGAACTTCCAGGGGATCCCCGCGCGCTCGAGCGCGCGGTTGGCGGTCGCGAGTTGCACCGGATCGGCGGGTGCAAAGATCATCGACGCGGCGCGTGCCGCTTCCCCGCCCGTGATGCTGATGGCACTGCCGCGCGCGACGCGGTTGTCCTGCACGAGGGCATCGACGGCGGTGCGCGCGAATGGGCCTGCGGACGGATCGGCCGTGACCGCGGGCGCCGCGCCGACGTGCACCGCGAACCAGCGCACGTCGTCGCCGCGGAGTTCGTCGGGCTCGAGTTCGACCGCACCGGCGAACCAACCGCGCTCGACGGGCTCGAGCCGCACCGCGATCTCGCTCCCCGGTGGCGCCGTGCCGCGAGCCGCCGCGCGGGGACCGATCATCACGCGGAAGGTCGTCGAGTCGGTGGCGTTGGTGGCCGCGCGCACGGCCCCGCGCGGGGTCCAGTGCGCGGGCTCGGCGGTCGCGCGGACGACGGCGCGGTTCTTCGGAGGATTCAGTGTCGGGGCGAAGAGCGTCGCGGCGACGCCATCGAGGGAGACGTCGCTCTCCCACGCCGTGGCCTGCGCGTCGGTGAGGACCGCGACCTGACGTGCCGGGATCCCCGCGCCGCGTACGAGTGCGATCGCGTGGCGAACGGCGGTGGGCAGGTCACCCGCACCGGCGAGCGGTTCGAGACGGTCGAGCGCGGTGCGCACGGCACTGGCGCTCCCCCCGACCACGCGGCCGTCAGCGGTGATCAGCCAGAGGCGGTCGCCCGTCGCGGCACGATCCACGGCGGAACGTGCCGCGTCCTTGAGGCGCGCGAGCACGGGCGCGCCATCGACGACGACCGAAGTGGAGAGCGAGTTGTCGAGCACGATCGCGAGCGCGGTCGGCGCGTGTCCGCCGGCGGCCAGTCGGCCCAGCGGACGCGCGGCGGCCATCGCGAAGGCGAGCACCGCCGCGATGCGGAGGAACATGAGGAGCATGTTCCGCAGGCGCAGCTCGTTGGAATGCTCCTTCTGCGCGCGGAGCAGATAGCGCATGGCCGGGAACTCGACCTTCTCGCCCTGACGGCGACGGAGGAGGTGGAGCACCAGCGGCACCGCTGCCGCTCCGGCGAGCAGCAGCGCGAACGGCGCGAGGAAGTTCACGGCAGCGCCTGCCGGGCAGCGAAGGCGCGGCGGAGCCCGATCCCGTACGGCTGATCGGTGAAGACGGTCTCGTACGACGCCCCGCTCGACGCGCAGCGACCGCGCCATTCCTCGATCGCGGCGAGCACCGTCTCGCGATACGCGGGGCGCATCTCGCTCACCATCGCGTTCACCTGCTGCGCGGTCTCGGGATCCACCAGATCGGCCTCGCTGCGAGCAACGCCGAGGTCACGCTCGGCGGGATCCATGATATGGAGCACCGTCACGTCGTGGCCGACCGCGCGCAGGGTGGCGATCGCCGACTGCATCTCGTCCTCGTTCACGAGCAGGTCGGAGATCACGACGACCATGCCGGGGCGGGTGACCATGCGGGCGGCCTGCATCAGGGCGCCCGGGCCGTCGGAGCCCTTCCCTGCCCCCGGATCGTCGAGCGCCTCGATGATGCGGCGCCACTGGATCGACCGGGCGCGCGGCGGGATCACGGTGCGGACCTGGTCGTCGAAACGGATGAGCCCGACGGCGTCGCGCTGGCGCAGCAACAGCCACGCCACCGCCGCGGCGACACGTTCGGCGTAGGCGAGCTTGGTGATGCGCTCGGGGGATCCGGTCCAGTGCATCGACTTGGAGACATCGAGCACGATCGTGGCGCGGAGGTTGGTCTCCTCCTCGAACTGCTTGATGAGCCACTTGTCGGCGCGGGCGACGACGCGCCAGTCGAGATAGCGGAGGTCGTCGCCGGGCTGGTAGGAGCGGTGTTCGGCGAACTCGACGGAGAAACCCTTGCGGGGCGACTTGTGGAGGCCGGTGAGGAAACCTTCCACGACCCAACGCGCAATGACCTCGATCCGCCCGAGGGCGGCAAGCGAGGACGGGTCAACGAGGTCGGCGCGCTTCTTGTGGGAATCTGCCATTGGTCAGCCCGGGAAAGGTACTGCTGGGGTAGTGGGGGCTCTAGGGCTTCGATGCAATACGTTCGGCGCGGGCCAGGCGCTTGGATGGACTGGTGCGGCTTGGGGCGCCAGCACCCCGTGGGCGTGTAGGGCGCGGGCAGAAGAGGCTTCGGCCCCGTACGACCCCCGGCGTCCGCCCCCGAGCGCCGGCGCCGACGAGGCGGCCGCAGGGCGCGCAGCGCCCGAGAGCCTCGGCGGACCGGCGCTCGGGGCGTCCGCCGGAATGGCGCACCGTTCCAGGGAGTGATTCCGCTATATTAGAAGGCTAGCCCAGAACCGACCCGAATCCCGACCCACTGTGCAGCTCGACCGTATCCGCAACTTCTGCATCGTCGCCCACATCGATCACGGCAAGTCCACGCTCGCGGACCGCATGATCGAGGCCACGGGCATGCTCCAGAAGCGGGAGATGAAGGCCCAGGTGCTCGACACCCTGGACCTCGAGCGCGAGCGCGGGATCACCATCAAGCTGAACGCCGTCCGCATGAGCTACACTGCCAAGGACGGCATCACGTACGAGCTCAACCTGATCGACACCCCAGGGCACGTGGACTTCACCTACGAAGTCTCGCGCTCCCTCGCCGCCTGCGAAGGGGCGGTGCTCGTCGTGGACGCCTCGCAGGGGATCCAGGCGCAGACGCTCGCCAACGTGTACCTGGCGATGAACCTGA
>CAZAGK010000138.1:0-7265 GCA_964484775.1 uncultured Gemmatimonas sp.
CAAGGAATCGATGGGAATGCTCGCCGGCTTCCAGATCGCATCCGAAGGACAGCGCGCTCTCACGGACGAGTCGGGCATGGGTCGGCTTCGGCTCCCGGCCGGTCGTCGAGTGATCGCGATCCGGCGCGTGGGTTTCAAACCGGTGACCGTGGCCTTGACCGTCGTCTCCGACCGCGAAGTGTCGCTCGAGGTGCCCGTCGCCATGCAGGGCGCCATGCAGATGTCGGACGTGCGCGTGAGTGCGACGCGCACGGAGAAGCTCTCCGGCGAGACGCCGATCCGCGTGGAGGTGATCGATGAGATGGAAGTCGACGAGAATACGCTGATGTCGCCGAGCGGGATCGGTATGCTGCTCAATGAGACGCCCGGCGTCCGCGTGTTCCAGTCAGCACCGGGGCTCGGAACCGGGGGCGTCCGGATCCTCGGCCTGCCGGGGCAGTACACCGTCATGTTGGCCGACGGCCTCCCGCTGTACGGCGGCAGCGCCAGTGCGCTCGGGCCGCTCGACATCTCACCGGTGGATCTGCAACGTGTGGAGATCATCAAGGGCGCGGCGTCGGCCCTTTACGGCGGTCAATCCCTCGGCGGTGTCGTCAATCTCGTCTCGAAGGTCCCGACCGGTCGGAGCGAGGTACTGCTGAATCGCCGCATGTTCGGCGTCAGTGATGCCGCCACCTTCCTCAGTCATCGCTTCAGTCCGCAGGTGGGATTGTCGTTCCTCGCCTCGGGAACCTCGCAGAGCGTGTGGGATATCGACAAGGACGGGTGGGCCGACCAGGCACAGGCGTCCCGGTGGAATGTTCGGCCTCGCTTCACCGCCGTGGATGCGCGCGGCCGCGCGGTGTTCGTGACGGCGGGATATGGCTTCGACGATCGGAATGGCGGGACGATGGCTGGCGCAAGCGCCCCGGACGGCCTGCCGTTCCGTGAGGGACTGAAGAGCATCCGCTCCGATCTCGGCATCACGGCGAGCGCACCGACCGCTGATGGCGGGAAGTTGGCAGCGCGCCTCGCGCTCTCGTCGAGTGACCGGGACCGTACCTTCGGTCCGGGTCCGATCGAACGGGAGCGCCTCGTCACGGGTTTCGCGGAAGTGACGCGCTCGTTCGAGGGTGCGCGCGCCGCGACCGTGATCGGTGCGGCGATCCAGCGCGAGGAGTTCGCGAATCGCCTGAACGCCGCCTTCGATCACGCCTGGACCACGCCAGGACTCTTCGTCACCACCGAGCGCGAGGTCGGGCGCTACACGATCTCGGCGAGCGTGCGCGGTGACGCGCATCCCGACGTCGGAACGCAGGTGACGGAACGGTTGGCCATCCTCACGAAGCCGGTGGACGGGTGGTCCGTACGGGCCAGCATCGGTACCGGCTTCGCCGCGCCGTCGCCGGTGACCGAAGAGACGGAAGCGATCGGGTTGCGTCGCATCGCCCCCGGAGCGCCGTTGCGAGCGGAGAAGAGCATCGGGGCGATGCTGGACGTTGGGGGCACGCTCCTCGGAGCCGAGCTGCTCGTCTCGGCGTACGGGTCACGCATCACGAACGCGGTGCAACTGATGGATGCGTCGTCAGGGAGCATGCCGCCGATGCTCCGGAACGCACGCTCCGACGTCCGCATCAGCGGCGTGGAAGGAGTCGCGCTCTGGCGGTTCGAGGGTGGCAAGTTCATCGGATCCTATGGCTATTCCGTCGGAAGTCGTCCCGATCCGATGACAGGGCTGCGTGTTCCGACGCCGATGATCCCGCGCCATCGCCTGGGCGGCGATCTGATGATGGAGAAGGAAGGGGTGTACCGCTGGGGGATCGAGGGGACGTGGTTCTCCGAGCAGCCCCTGGATGACAGCCCGTATCGGACATCGTCCAAGCCGTACGTCTACACGATGGCGATCGTGGCTCGGCAGTTCGGTTCCACCGAACTCGTGCTGAACTGCGAGAACCTCCTCAACGTGCGGCAGACGGACACCGACCGCCTCGTCCGTCCTACGCCGATGAACTCGGGCCGTTGGACGACAGGTGCTTGGGCCCCGCTCGAAGGATTCATGGCGAATGTGGCGCTGCGCTACCGCTGGGGAGGGAGCAAGTAGCGGCTACCTGCCGACCTCGGCGGCCGCGTGCCGCCCCGCGTTGCGCCCGGAGAAGATGCATCCGCCGAGGAACGTCCCCTCGAGCGCGTTGTAGCCGTGATACCCGCCGCCGCCGAACCCGGACGCCTCACCGGCCGCGTAGAGCCCCGGGATCGGCGCCCCGTGCTCGTCGAGCACTTGCGCATCGAGGGTCGTGTGGATGCCGCCGAGTGTCTTGCGGGTGAGCACGTGGAGCTTCACCCCGATCAGCGGCCCGTTAGCCGGGTCGAGGATCCGGTGCGGCTTCGCGGTGCGCGAGAGCTTGTCGCCGATGTAGTTCCGCGCACCGTGGATCGCGGTGACCTGCGCGTCCTTCGAGAACGGGTTCGCGATCTCGCGGTCACGCGCCTCGATCTGGGTGCGGATGCGTTCGTAGTCGAGCAGCGGCGTCGGGGTGAGGGCATTCATCCCCTCGATGAGGGCACGCAGGTCGTTGCGCACCACGAAATCCTCGCCGTGCTCCTTGAACGCCTCGACACTCGGCGGTGCCGTGGGGCCGATGCGCGCGCGGATCGTCGCCATCACGTCCTTGCTGGTCAGATCGACGTTCTGCTCGGACCCGGAGAGCGCGAACTCCTTCTTGATGATCTTCTGCGTCAGGATGAACCAGGAATACTCGTAGCCGGTGCTGAGGATGTGGCGCAGCGTGCCGAGGGTGTCGAAGCCTGGGAGGTACGGGGCAGGGAGCCGTTCACCGCGCGCATCGAACCACATCGAGCTGGGGCCGGGAAGGATCCGGATGCCGTGGTTCGGCCAGATCGGGTTCCAGTTGCGGAGCCCTTCGGTGTAATGCCACATCCGGTCGGCGTTGATCACCGCCGCGCCGGCTTCCTGCGTGATGCCGATCATCCGACCGTCCACATGATGTGGCACGCCGGCGACCATGTCCTTGGGCGGCGGTCCGAGTCGGTCCACGGGCCATTGTTTGCGCACCTGATCGTGGTTGCCGCCGATCCCGCCCGAGGTGACGATCACCATCGGCGCGTTGAACGCGAAGTCGCCGACCACGGCGCGCCCTGAGCGCTGCCCGCGCTCGACGGTGCTCGGTTCGAGGATCTCGCCCGAGACCCCGCTGATCCGCCCATCGGTGCGGATGATCCGGCTGACCTGATGCCGACAGCGCAGTGCGATCCGCCCAGCGGCCATATGCGCGCGCACGCGACGCTCGAAGGGGGCGATCACGGCAGGGCCGGTTCCCCAGGTCAGATGGAAGCGCGGCACGGAGTTGCCATGTCCGTGCGCCTGCGCGCCGCCCCGTTCCGCCCATCCGACGATCGGGAACCAGCGCATCCCCTGCGCATGGAGCCACGGGCGCATCTCGCCGGCCGCGAAGTCGATGTACGCCTCGGCGACCTTGCGCGGCCAGTGATCCTCGGGGCGGTCGAACTGCGCCGATCCCATCCAGTCCTGCAGCGCGAGCTCGCGGGAGTCGCGGATGCGGCAGCGGCGCTGTTCGGGGCTGTCGACGAAGAAGAGTCCGCCGAGCGACCAGAAGGCCTGCCCGCCGACGGAGTTCTCGCCCTCTTGCTCGATGAGGATGACGCGCTTGCCGGCGTCGCCAAGCTCAGCGGCGGCGACGAGGCCGGCAAGGCCGGCGCCTACGATGATGACGTCGGCGGAGTCGGGCAT
Source organism: uncultured Gemmatimonas sp. (assembly GCA_964484775.1). Taxonomy (GTDB): domain Bacteria; phylum Gemmatimonadota; class Gemmatimonadetes; order Gemmatimonadales; family Gemmatimonadaceae; genus Fen-1231. The sequence goes on from CAZAGK010000138.1 coordinate 3,749, forward strand.
GGGGCTGAAGCTATGAACGGACGCGCTGAAGCGAAAGCGGATTCAGAGCACCCGGCGGCCTTTGCTTCCCGCAGAACACGTTGCCCTCCACGCGGCGCCGGTCCGACTCAGTCCACAGGCGACCAGCTGTCCTTCGGAGCCTGTGTATACTCCGGAGCCGAAGCTCCGAGCTCGTCCCGCGACGAGGATCGCCTGATCGGTGGACCACACGATGAAATGCGTGATGGTCAGGGACTCGGCTGTCGAATCGGCCGGTTCGCGCGGTGGCCCGCAGGATGGGAGCGCGCCATGCTGCCGGGCCGCGGCTGCGAGGGCGCGATCGTCGACCCGAATCCGTAGACTGTCGGCGACGCGCACGCAGAGCGCTCCGTCCGTCACGAGCCGGATCGTTGCGTCGAGCATCGGTCCCACAGCGCTCATGACCACCTCGCGGCGCATCGCGTCGGACATCCGAGCACCAGGAGTCGGTTCAGCGGTCCAGTCCTCTGGGAGCCCGACGAACTGGACGAGGTCGGGCCTACGCATATTCGTCGTAGCGGGCGGCGGTGGACGATCCGGAGGTACTTCGCCAAGTCGTTGGCTGAGCCGATACCACGGGGGAATCCCGAACCGGACTTCCAACTCCACCCACGATCGCACCGCGCGCCCATCGAGCCGAGCGGGGGTGAATCGCATGCTCGGCGACGCATTCTTGATCGCCGATTGGAACAGATCGTGGTCGGCGCTGACGAACGTCAGCTGTCCGCGCTCGACGCGCCCCATGGTATCGACCGCAAACCGCGCGCGGGCCGATCCCTGGACTCCCGCCGAACGCAGGAGATCGGGATACCGCACCGCGATCGTATCGGCGCGCACCGTTACGCTCACCTGACACTGCTCATATGGCGGTGTCGTACGCGGCGGGCATGGGGCGGGCGACACGCTCGAAGCGCTCGTGGCGGCGCGACACGCCGTGGCGACCGATGTCGCCACGGCGAACGCGAGCGTGATCCGCGCCCGAGCCCTCATGACACTAGAACGGCAACGAATACGCCGGCGGCTTCACCCCGTTCAACCGCAGATACGGGATGATCTGCCCGAAGGTCCACACCGAATGCTCGTGCGCCAGCTGCATCCAGCGCCACGCGGGCTCGGGCGGGAGCTTGTACATGCTGCTCTTCCGCTCCATCTGGGCCGGAGTCGCCTCCTTGAGCGCCGCGATCGCATAGTCGTACGACGCCGTCGCGTAGGCCTTCAGTGCCGCCTTGTTGTGCAGGAACTTCGCCGTGTCCCCGAGAACCGGCGCCTTGGCCAGCCCTCGGATCCCGATCGCCGCCGCATCCACGTCGGAGGACACGATGTGCTCGATCTGCTGCGCGAAGGTCCGCACCCCCTTCGTCGGCATGAACCCCATCATCGAGTCGGGGGCGACGTCGATGTACGCCATCAGATTGGTCTTGGTCCGTTCATAGTCGGCGATCAGGACGCTCTTGGGGAGCGACTGGGCGGACGCGGCCGAGCTCAGCGTGCAGAGTGCGAAGGCGAGCAATGAGGGGCGCATGGCGATCCGAAGAGGGAGGGTGGCAGATGGAGGTTCATCGACTCGTAATGCTGGGCCTACAGCGACTTCATCATTCGGTCACTCGGCGTCAATCGTCGGTCGGAATGATACGGGCAACTCGAACGGAGGAGGTCCCATGCCCGACATCCGCCCCGCCGCCCACAGTCACGCAGCCAGCGAACCGAACGTGACGCCGATGCTCGATGTCCTGCTCGTGTTGATCATCATCTTCATGTGGATCGTCATGAAGTCGTCGGGGCAGATCGAGGCGCAGCTCCCCGAACCATGTCGCACGGGCTGCGACGGTGGCACGTCGATCGTGCTCGAAGTGCTCCCGGGTCCCGCGTACCGACTGAACTCGACGACGATCCATCCCGACTCACTGCTCGAGCGACTGCGCCGTACCTACGCCGGTCGCCCGGTGAAGGTGCTGCAGATCGCCGGAAGTCGTGATGCCAGCTACCAACAGGTGATCAGCGCCATGGACATCGCCCGTTCGGCAGGGGTGACGGTCGTCGGACTCCCGACCACCAACCTCCCTGGCGCGAAGGACTGATGAAGCGGCCCCACGCGCGCTACTTCGATCCCGGGCGTCGCGGCCGCGATCGATCCGAGACGGTCTTGATCACGACCGCACCCTTCGGCGCCTTCGGGATCTTGACCTTCGCGTTCTTCAACGCGGCCGCGAGCAGCGGCTTGAGGGGCGCTTCGTCCAGGGCCTTCACGTTCGGCACCTCGACGTACCGGACGAGCTTCCCCGTACCCTTCAAGACCTTCGCAGGGTCAGGCAGTGCCTTGGCGTTGTTGAAGTAGAGTCGGACCGACTCCGGATGCGACGCGAGCGAGAGCACGGCATCGGACCCCCGCTCGTTCCCGCCGAACGAGACCGTGAGGGCGTCGTAGTCATCGTACACCAGCACCGTCGCACCCGGGAATCGCGTGCGAAGTGCGCGCAGGAGCGCGCGGGTGAGCTTCGCGATCGTCGGCGAGTAGTCGTCGATGAAGCTGTCGAGCTGCTTGGCAGGCGACAGCGCGGCCGGCGCGGGGCTCATCGCTGCGGCAGGCTGAGGTCGAGATCGAAGAACTCCACCCGACGGCAGCTCGTGCACCGATACACATCGAGCGGGAAGACACCCTCGCCGATGTCCGCCCATTCGCCGAGGAGGAGGTGCCACCCGCCGGTGGTGCCACCGGTACGGATCGGGATCTGGCCGAGCGGTTCCATCGGAGTGCGGCAGTGCGAGCAGTTCATCGGGCCCTCGAGGGGGGAAGAAGTGGCGGACGCTCTCCCTACGATACGACCGACGGTGCGGTGTCACCAGAGCCGCTAGGGCGCCGCGCCCGGGGTTGCCGCGCCGATCCCCGCCGCGCGCCCTGTGGACCAGGCCCAGAGGAAGTTGTAACCGCCGATCGGGCCGAAGGCGTCGAGGACCTCACCGCAGAGGAAGAGGCCGGGGTGACGGCGGCTTTCCATCGTTCGGGGCTGGACCTCGCCGAGTGCCACGCCGCCCCCGGTGACCTCGGCCTTCTTGTAGCCTTCGTCGCCGTTCCAGGGGAGGTCGCCGCGGACCAGCACGTCGATCAACCGCAGCCGTTCGTCGCGCCGCAGCTCCGACAGGAGCCTCGTGGGCTCGACCTTCGCCGCGGCCATCAACACCGCCGCGAGCCGATCCGGGATCTCGCCTCGCAGTGCGCCGGTGACGGTGCGGACCCCCTGTGGTTTGAGTCGAGCCTCCCAGTCGGCGTCGCCGAGCGCTGTCCACTGCACGGTCAGCTTGGCGGGGAGCCCTGCGGCTCGCGCTCGGACGACCACGTGTGACACGTTCAGCACCGAGGGCCCGCTGTAGCCCCGGTGCGTGAAGAGGAACCCGCCAGTAGCCTTGGAGGCATGCGCCGCGCTCCGCGCCGAGATCGTGACGGTCAAAGACAGCCCGGAAAGCTCGGTGTAGGCGGACGGCTCGGCGGTGATCGGCGTCA
>CAZAGK010000139.1:0-7258 GCA_964484775.1 uncultured Gemmatimonas sp.
TGAGTCGTGTCATAGGCTGGAAAATAGCGCGACCATTGACCGCGAGCGAGTCTGACGCTTCCATACGCGGATGCCTGCCGCCGCTCGCGCACACGCCACGCCCCGGACGATCCCCAAGAGCGTGCCGCTCGTGCTCTTGGCGGCGGTGCTCGGCATCTCGGGGTCGGGGCCGCTGGTGCGCCTCTCGCACGCCGAGCCGCTGGCGATCGCGGTGTGGCGCCTCTCGCTGTCGATGGCGGTGATCGGCGTGATCCTGTTGGTCGGCGGAAGCTGGCGGCAGTGGCGGCAACTCAACCGCGGCGACCTCGTCGCGGCGGCGGTGGCGGGAGTGCTCCTGGCGCTGCACTTCTGGAGCTGGATCGCCTCCATCGGCTACACCTCGGTCGCCGCGTCCGTGGTACTCGTGAACGTGCATCCGGTGATCGTCGCCGCCGGCTCGGCGCTCTTCCTCGGCGAGCGCCCGTCGCGGGTGCAGGCAGCGGGGATCGCCGTCTCGCTCGTCGGCGCGGCGCTGCTGGCCTGGGGCGATGTCTCCGCGCCGACGGCGAGCCTGACCGGAGGCGGTGCGCTCACGGGTGATCTCCTCGCGGTCGTCGGCGCCGTCACGATCGCGGGGTATCTCCTCACCGGACGTCGCGTGCGGCAGAAGCTCGATCTCTGGCCGTATGTCGGACTCGTCTACGGGGCGTGCCTGGTCACGGTGCTGATCATCGCGCTCGCGCGTGGGACGCACCTCGCCCCGCAGCCGACGCGTGAGCTCACGATCTTCGCGGGGATGGCGCTCGGGCCGATGCTTCTCGGGCACACGGGCTTCAACTGGGCGCTGCGCTATCTCCCGGCGTATGTGGTGAGTCTCGTGGCGATCGCCGAGCCGATCGGCGCGACGGCGCTGGCGGCCTTCCTGCCGGGGATCGGGGAGCGGCCGAGTGTGCTCACGCTGGTCGGCGGCGCAGTGGTGCTGGGCGGGATCGTGCTGGCGTCGCGGAGCAAACCGGCCCGGTAGCCCACGCAGTCGCGGGTTCGCGGTCGTTAGATTTCCGGCCATGGAAAAGCTCTCCCTCGACGTGATCGTGACCCGTGGCTCGACCACGGAGTCGGTGCATCGGGTGCACGCGGCGGTGGTGGATGCCGACGGCACGATGCTCGCCGGTGCCCGCGACACCGAACTCGTGACGATGTGGCGCTCCTGCGCGAAGTTCTTCCAGGTGCTCCCGTTCCTGACCTCGGGGGGCTTCGATCAGGTCGGCTGGGGCGACGAGGAACTGGCGCTGGCCTGCGCCTCGCATGGCGGCGAGCCGGAGCACGTAGCCGTGGCGGCGCGGATGCTGGCGTCGATCGGTCTCGAGGAAGGAGATCTGGCCTGCGGTCCGCACGAGCCGCTCTCCACGCGCGGCGCACGACTCGCCCGCGAGAGCGGCCTCCCGTTCAACCGCCTCATGAACAACTGCTCGGGAAAGCACTCGGCGATGCTCGCCCGCGCCAAGACCGCGGGATGGAAGACGCAGGGCTACGAACGCGCCGAGCATAGCGTGCAGCGCGGGTGCCTCGCCGAGGTCTCGAGTTGGAGCGGAGTGCCCCTCGACGACATGCCGATCGCGGTCGACGGCTGCGGCGTGACGGTGATGGCGCTCCCGCTCGACCGCATGGCGCTCGCCTACGCCCGTTGGGGGCGCGCCGCGACCTCCGGCGACGAATGGCCGGGACGCACCCTCGGCGCGATCCGCAAGCATCCGATGCTGCTCGGTGGCACCGATCGGTTCGATACGATCCTGATCCAGGAGACGGACGGCGCGGTGATCTCGAAGGTCGGCGCCGAGGGGGTGCATACGCTGGTGGTGCCCGCGATCGGGATGGGGATCGCGCTGAAGGCCGAGGATGGGGCGCAGCGCGCGCAGCATTGCGCGGTGGTGCAGGTCCTCCAGCAACTCGGCGTGCTGCAGGGTGGGCTGCCGAAGCGTCTCGCCGATTGGCTGGTGCGCCCGATCAAGAACACGCGCGGCGAGATCGTGGGCGAGGTGCGGCCGGCGGAGTGAGGGTGGTCGGCGCGCGTCGCTCGACGATGACCGCCGAGCCGTGTGCGTTGGAATGGTCCCGAGACTGAAGAAACGATGACACGCGATGCCAGCGCGATGCCTACTGTAGCAGCACTCGACCGGGCGACGGTCGCGCTCGTGCGGCAGTCCGCACGGATCACGGCCTCCGATGAGGTCGCGATCCGCGAGGGATTCACCGAGTGTGCCGCGGCCCAGGTGAGTGCCACGTGGCTCGAGGAGCTCGTGCTGCAGTCGTACCTGTTCGCCGGCTTCCCGCGCGCGTTGAACGCGGCGCGGGAGTGGCGACGGTCGGCGGCCGCCGGATCCGACTCCGCGCCGGCCGCTGCCGACACTCCGGTCGGCGGACTGCCGCCGGGGGAGAGCTACGCGGCCGTCCACGACTGGCGTGAGCGCGGCGAGGCCACATGCGGCACGGTGTACGGCGAATCCTACGCGCCCCTGCGGCGCAACATCCGCGCGCTGCACGGAGCGCTCGACGACTGGATGGTCGTCGAAGGGTACGGGAAGGTGCTGTCGCGCCCCGGGATGGCGCTCAAGGTGCGCGAGCTGTGCATCGTGGCCGCGTGCGCGGCGGCGGGGCAGGATCGGCAGCTGCATTCGCATCTGCGTGGGGCGCTGAACGCCGGGGCGTCGCCCGCCGAAGTGGGGGCGACGCTGGAGGTGCTGCGAGGGGTCGTGGAGGCGCCGCTGCTGGAGCGCGCCACGATGCTCTGGGCGCGGGTCGCCGGGAAATAGCCCCCGGAGGGGCCGTTGGGGCCCCGACCCGTTACCTTTCAGGGATGTTCATCGATCGCGTCACAGTTCGCGTTGCCGCCGGTACGGGCGGGAGCGGTTGCACCTCCTTCCGCCGCGAGTGGCGTGAGCCCCTTGGCGGTCCCGACGGCGGCGAAGGCGGCCGCGGCGGCGACGTCCTCATCCGCGGCGACAACAACCTCGCCACCCTCCTCGACTACACCTATCGCGACAAGTGGGAGGCGGAGCGGGGGGAGCATGGGATGGGTTCGAACAAGACCGGGCGATCCGGGGAGAGCGTGGTGCTCCCGGTGCCGCCGGGCACGGTCGTGAAGGACGCCGATACCGGGGAGATCCTCGCCGAGATCCTCGAGTCGGGGCAGGAGATCGTGATCTGCAAGGGCGGGCGGGGCGGGAAGGGGAACTCCTTCTTCGCGACCGCGACGCACCAGACTCCGCGCGAGTGGCAGCCGGGCGAGGAAGGGGAAGAGCGGACGATCGAGCTGGAGCTGAAGCTCATCGCCGACATCGGTCTCGTGGGGCAGCCCAACGCCGGGAAGAGCACGCTGCTCTCGGTGATCTCGGCGGCCCGCCCGAAGATCGCGGACTATCCCTTCACGACGCTGCAGCCGAACCTGGGGGTCGTGCAGCTCTCCGACCACCGGACGTTCGTGGTGGCCGACATCCCCGGGATCATCGAAGGGGCCCACGAAGGGAAGGGGCTCGGCCTCAAGTTCCTCCGCCATATCGAGCGGACGCGGGTCCTGGCGTTCATGATCCCGATCGACGCGATGGACTGGCAGGCGGAGTACGACCAGCTCCGGACGGAGATCGCCAGCTATTCCGAGGAACTGGCGGCCAAGCCGCATTGCGTGGTCTTCACGAAGCTCGATCTGATGGGGGAGGACTACGTCCCGGAGATCGAGACCCAGGGGGCGTTCGCCAAGCTGTCGATCTCGGCGGCGGGACGCCTTGGGCTGGACGCCCTGAAGGACGCCTGGTGGCGGAAGCTCCTGGAGCTGAAGAAGCTCGAGCTGGCCGCGACCGTTCGGGAACCGCTGGCGCCCTGAGGCTCACATGCACAGGGGTTATTCGGCCGATCTGCCCATCCAGCGGCTTCGGCCGGGGGACTCGGCGTGGCCATCGGAGTGCTTCGACGGGCTGCCGGAGAAGGTGACCGGGCTGTTCGCTCTCGGCCGGACCGAGCTGCTCGCTCGGGCCCCGGAGCGGTCGGTGGCGATCGTGGGGACCCGGGACGCCTCGCCGTACGGGACCCGGGTCGCCGGCGAGCTCGCCAGAGCCTTCGTACGGGCCGGAATCACCATCGTGAGTGGTCTGGCCAGGGGAATCGACTCGGCGGCCCACAGGGCCGCCCTGGAGGCCGGGGGCGACACGATCGCGGTCCTGGGGACCGGTGTGGACGTCCCATACCCGGTCGGACACCGGGAATTGCACGCCCGGGTGGCCACCGACGGCCTGGTCCTTTCGGAGCGCGAACCGGGGAGCCGAGCCATGCCGGGGTGCTTCCCGCGGCGCAACCGGATCATCGCCGCACTGTCCAAAGTAACCATCGTCGTCGAGGCGCCGTACAAGTCGGGGGCCGTGAACACGGCGACCCATGCGCTGGAGCTGGGGCGGGTGTTGGCGGCCGTCCCGGGTCCGATCGATTCGGCGCGGAGCGCCGGCTGCAACCTTCTGTTGCGCGACGGGGCCCAGGTGATCGCCGGGGTCGGCGACGCCCTGTCGCTGTTCGGAGTGTCCGAAAAAGCGACAGTCGAAGTTCGCGGACTGGGGTATGAAGAGGGGAGGGTCTGGGAGGCCCTGGAGGGCGGGGAGGCCAGCGCTGAGTCGCTGGCCGCTCGACTCGGAATGTCTATTCGGCAGATTCTGGCGATCTGTTCAAGGCTCGAGGTCCAAGGCCTTCTCGAGTGCCGAAGTGACGGGGTGGTGCAGCGGGCGATGGCTTTATCCACATAGCACTACGTACCCATTGTGGATTGTTGATAACTCCACCGTCCCGCGGTGGGATCTCAGCCAGCAACGGGCTGCCCCACGGCTGAGCTCCTTGCCGGTGGAAATGCTTCAGATTGTTTCGAGATGTATCATTCTATTCCATTGCAATAGAATGATTTGAGAAATCACTTTAAGTGATTCTCAACCGGCCGTTCCAGGGCTTTTTCGGTGAAACGGCCGGTGGGGACACTGAACTCTTCGCTCAGGAGTGCCTGCTCTGCGGCACATCTACGTCCACGTTCCGTTCTGCGCCAGGCGATGCAGCTACTGCGACTTCTCGATCGCGGTCCGGCGCAGCGTTCCGGTCGCTCAGTACATAGACGCCATAAAGGCAGAACTGGTAACGGGTCCGACTCACGACGTTTCGGGGGCGGTGGACACCCTGTATCTGGGTGGCGGAACCCCCAGCCGGCTCGGTGAGGCTGGCGTCGGCGAGCTGATCGGGGCTATCGCCGAAGTGTATAAAGGAGTGACAGCCGGCTCGACCGAGATCACGATCGAGGCGAATCCTGAAGATATATCGCTCGCCTCTGCGCGCGCCTGGGTGGCCGCCGGCGTGCGGAGGATCTCACTCGGCACCCAGTCCTTCGATCCCGCGGTCCTGAAGTGGATGCACCGATCGCATGACATCGGAACCGTTACGGAGGCGGTGAGTAACCTCCGTGAGGCTGGGTTCAACGATATATCGCTTGACCTTATCTTTGCCCTTCCCGACTCCCTGAATCGGGACTGGGGGCGCGACCTCGACCGGGCTCTCGCGCTGGCCCCGGACCACCTCTCCCTGTACGGTCTGACCATCGAACCCCACACGCCGTTGGGGCGCTGGACGGCGCGTGGTGAGGTGTTCGAGGCTCCGGAGGATCGGTACGCGGACGAGTTCCTGGAGGCCCACCGGCGGCTGGTGAGGGCCGGATTCGAGCACTACGAAGTCTCGAATTTCGCCAAGCCGGGGATGCGGAGTCGCCACAATTCCTCCTATTGGAAGCGGGTCCCGTACCGTGGTCTGGGGCCATCCGCCCACTCCTTCGACGGCGCCAATCGGCGCTGGAACATCCCGGAATACGAGCGATGGCGGGCGCGGCTGGCGGCGGGCGAAGGCGCCGAGGAGGGGTTCGAGGCGCTGACGGAGGCGAATCGGATCGCCGAGGAGGTGTACCTCGGGCTGCGGACGACCGACGGGCTGCAGATCGAGCCGGGGGACGAGGTCGAGTTCGCGAAGTGGGTCGAGGCGGGGTGGGCGGAAGTCTCTGGCACCCGTCTCGTGGTGACCCAGACCGGTTGGCTGCGCCTCGACTCCCTCGCCGCCGCCTTGACCGCACACCGAAGTCGTTAGTATACTTCAACTTATGGCATCATTGGAGCTCACGGAACGGGAACGGTCGGTCCTGCAGGCGGTCATTCGGTCGTACGTCGAGACCGCGGAGCCGGCTGCGTCGCGTACCCTGGCCCGGAAGTTCGGGTTCGGGGTGTCGCCGGCCACCATCCGGAACACCATGAGCGACCTGGAAGAGAAGGGGTATCTGTTCCACCCCCATACCTCCGCCGGCCGGATTCCGACCGAGAAGGCCTATCGGCTGTATGTGGACGAGCTGATGCAGGTCCCGCCGTTGGAGCCGGTGGAGCGGCAGCGGCTGGCCAACGAGCTGTCGCAGGCCGGGTCGGCGATCGAGTCGATCCTGCGGCGCGCGGCGCAGAGCCTCGGCGTGCTCACGCAGGAGCTCGGGATCGCCCTTGGGCCCCGCATGGATCAGACCGTGCTCGAGCGGCTGGACATCGTCCGGCTGACCTCGGAGAAGCTGATGCTGATCCTCACCCTGCGTGGTGGGGCGGTGCGCACCGTCTTCATTGAAGTGAAGGGGGAGATCGCGGACAACGCCTTGTCGGAGGTCCAGCAGGTGCTCAACGAGCGGCTGGGCGGGGTCACCCTCGGGGAGATCCGGCTGTCGCTGGGTGCACGGGTTCGTGACGCCGGGGTGCGTGGTGAGGCGACCGAGTTGCTGAATATCTTCGTGCAGGAGCAGGAGCAGCTGTTCGATGTGGCCGCGGCCGAACGTGGGGATGCGGTCGTGCTCGGGCAGGCCTCGGTGCTGGCCGACAAGCCCGAGTTCGCGAGCGGGGAACAGATGCGGCGGTTGATCGAGTTGACCGAGACGCGCACCGAGCTGGCGACGCTGTTGCGCACGCGCAACGCGGCCGCCGGTGTGCAGATCACGATCGGGGCGGAGCATGGGAATGCGCTCCCCGGGGGCATGACATTGGTGACGGCGGAGTATCGTGCGGGAGGCTTGTCGGGGGTGATCGGTGTGATCGGCCCGACGCGCATGCCGTACGAGAAGGTGATCTCACTTGTGACGCATACGTCGACGCTCGTCACGGAACTTCTGGCATAGGGCATGGCTGACTTTTACAAGACGCTGGGTGTCGAGAAGACGGCCGGCGATGACGAGATCAAGACCGCC
>CAZAGK010000140.1:0-7142 GCA_964484775.1 uncultured Gemmatimonas sp.
TCTGCGAAGGGGCGAACGGTCCGACGACCGTCGCGGCCGACGCGATCCTGGACGAGAAGGGAGTGTTCGTGGTGCCGGACATCCTCGCGAATGCGGGCGGTGTGACGGTGTCGTACTTCGAGTGGGTGCAGGACCGCGGCGGGTACTTCTGGACGGAGCAGGTGGTCAACGACCGCCTCAAGGAGATCATGCAGAACAGCTTCCGGGCCGTCCTGCAGCTCTCCAAGCAGCACAAGGTCAACATGCGCACGGCGGCGTACATGCTGTCGATCAGCCGCGTCGCGACGGTGCACCGTCTGCGCGGGATCTACGCCTGAGGGTCCTGTTGATCGCGGTCGGCCGGCCACGCGCGCCGGGGTTGGCCGCTGCGATCAGCGAGTACGAGCAGCGGGCGGCGCACTACTGGCCGTTCGAGGCGATCGAGGTCCGAGAGGAGCCGGCGAAGGCCGGCCCCCCGGACCTCATTCGTGAGCGCGAAGGGGAACGGCTGTTGAAGGCGATCCCCGCAGGGGCGCACGTGGTGGCCTGCGATCCGGCCGGACGCACGTGGGACTCGATCGCGTTCGCCAAGTGGCTGCAGCAGGAACGCGAGCGCGCGACCGACGTGGCGTTCGTGATCGGTGGGGCGTTGGGACTGTCGGACGGGGTGCGGAAGGCGGCACGCACCAAGCTGTCGCTGGCCCCGTGGACACTCCCGCACGAGATGGCGCGTTTGGTATTGGCGGAACAGATCTATCGCGCGGGGACGATCGGGCGCGGGGAACCGTACAACAAGTGAGCGCGATGTCGGGTCGATGTTCGCGGGAGATCGTGGCGTGAGCGCGCCACGGGTGGTGTCGGAGCCGGTGGGTGGCGGTGCGCTGACGCGTGCGGCGCTCGACGGCAGTGCGCCGCGCGGCTGGTTCGCCCCGCGCCCGCGAGGTGCGGAGCAGTGGCGCAGTCATGCCGAGGCGGTCCGCGTGGCCTTCCCGGGCGCGCGCTGGATGGAGACGCTTCGGCCGGCGCTCGGACTGGCCGGAGCGGCCAAGGAGCGGATGGACCGCGTGGTCTCGGGCCATGGCGTCGTCGTCACGACCGGGCAGCAGCCCGGCCTCTTCGGCGGCCCGGGCTACACCTGGCTCAAGGCGATGTCGGCGCTCGCGCTGGCGGATCGCCTCGAACGCGACCTCGGGATCCCCGTGGCGCCGGTGTTCTGGGCGGCCACGGACGATGCCGATTTCGAGGAGGCGTCGTTCACCAACGTCTCGCTCGACGGGAAGGTCCGTCGCCTCTCGCTCGACAAGCGCCCGAGCGACGGGATCGTGATGTCGCAGGTCCCGCTCGGCGACGTCTCCGACCAGATGCGCGAGCTGGTGGAAGCGGCCGGGTCGGCCGCGCACGGCGCCGTGCTGGAGTCGCTGCGCCGTGCGTATCGCCCGGACGCGACCGTGGGGAGCTCGTATGTGGAGTTCCTGCGCGACATGCTCCAGCCGCTGGGGATCGCGGTGCTCGACTCGTGGCACCCGGCGGTTCGGGCGGCAGCGCGCCCGACGTTGGTGGACGCCCTCTCGCGCGCGGCAGTGATCGACGAGGCCGTGGCGCTCCGCACGGTGTCGATCGAGCGCGCGGGGTTCCGCGCCCAGGTCGCGCGGGTTCAGAAGCTCTCGCTGGTCTTCCGCGGCACGGATGGCCGCAAGGAACGCGTCCCGCTCGCGCAGGCCGCCGATGCCGCCCAGCGCGACGATCTCGTGCTCTCGGCGAACGTGCTGCTGCGCCCGGTGGTGGAGCGGCGCATCCTCCCGACGGTCGCGTACGTCGGCGGCCCGGGGGAGATCGCGTACTTCGCGCAGGTGAGTGCGGTGGCCGAGGCGATGGGGGTCCCGGTGCCGCTCGTGGTGCCGCGCTGGTCGGCGACGGTGATCGAGCCCGCCGTGGACCGCATGCTGGGGCGGCTCGGGATGGTGTTCGATGACGTGCGTGCGCCGCATGTGGCGGAGCGCCGGATCGGGGAACGCGCATTGCCGGCTGGTGTCCGCGATGCGCTCTCGTCGATGCAGGTGATCATCGACCAGCAGATCTCGGCGCTCGCGGAGGCGCAGAAGGCGCGCCCGTTGGTCGGCCCCGATGTGCTCGAGGGGGCGCGGAAGCAGTTCCACCACCGGATCGAGCGGCTGGAGCGTCGGGTGCGCGCGGCGGCGACGCGCGGCGAGGAGCAGGCGATCGCGGACCTGTCGGCGATCCGTGCCGCGGTGTTGCCGCGCGGTGAACGGCAGGAGCGTTCGCTCAACTACGCGCCGCTCTTCGCGCGTCATGGCGACGCACTCTGGGCGCAGCTGAAGGCCGGGGCCGCGATGCACGCCGGGTCGTTGATCGGCACGCCGTGAGCGCCGCCGAACGGCGGGGGGGTGGGGGCGCGGCGCTGGTCGCGGCCGGGATCCTGCTCAGTCGACTGTTCGGGCTCGTTCGAGGGCGTCTCCTGGCGCACTATCTGGGCGTCGGGTCGGTGAACGACGCGTTGCAGGCCGCGATCCGGATCCCGAACATCCTGCAGAACCTCTTCGGCGAAGGGGTGCTGTCGGCGTCGTTCATCCCGGTGTACGCGCGACTGCTCGCGGAGGGGGATGAGGAGGAGGCGGGGAAGGTCGCCGGCGCGGTCGGGGCGCTGCTCGCGCTCACGGCGGCGGTGCTCGTGCTGGTGGGGATCGTCGCCGCGCCGTATGCCATCCCGATCATCGCGGGGGGCTTCACCGGCGAGAAGCGCGAGCTGACGATCCTGCTCGTGCAGATCATGTTCCCGGGCGTCGGACTCCTGGTCATGTCGGCGTGGGCGCTCGGCGTGCTGAACTCGCACCGGAAGTTCTTCCTCTCGTATGCGTCGCCGGTGGCGATGAATGCGGTGATGATCGGGGTGCTGCTGTGGCGTGGTCCGGCGCTGGCCGATACCGTGGTCGGCTCGGTCGAGCTGGTGACGCTCGCCGCCTGGGCATCGGTGGTCGGGAGTCTGGCGCAGCTGGTCGTGCAACTGCCGACGCTGTTGCGCGTCGAGCGCAAGCTGCGGGTCTCGCTCGATCTCGCGAATCGAAACGTCCGCACGGTACTCGGGAACTTCGTGCCGGTGTTCATCGGACGCGGCGTCGTGCAGATCAGCGCGTACGCGGATGGCCTGATCGCCTCGTACGTCTCCGACGGTGCGGTGACGCTGCTGGCGAACGCGCAGGTGATCGCCGTGCTCCCGGTCTCGCTGTTCGGCATGGCGGTGTCGGCCTCGCAACTGCCGGCGATGGCGGGTGAACTGGGCGACGACGCGACGGTCTCGGCCGCGCTCCGCACGAGACTCGACGACGGACTGCGGCGGATCGCCTTCTACGTGATCCCGTCGTCGGTCGCGTTCCTGGCGCTCGGCGACATCGTGGGTGGCGTGTTGTATCAGACCGGCCGGTTCCAGGCGCAGGACACGCTCTGGCTCTGGAGCGTGCTGGCGGGGTCGGCGGTCGGGTTGCTGGCGGGAACGCTGGGGCGCCTCTATGCCTCCACCTGGTACGCGCTGCGGAACGCGCGCGTGCCGCTGAACTTCGCGTTGGTGCGCGTGGCGCTCACGATCGTGCTGGGGGTGGTGGTGTCGCTCTATGTGCCGCGGTGGCTCGGGATCGGCGCGCGCTGGGGGGCGGCGGGGCTCACGGCGTCGGCGGGGATCGCGGCCTGGGTGGAGTTCGCGCTGTTGCGACGGTCGATCGCGGCTCGGATCGGGGCGCTGCCCGTCGAAGGGGGGTACCTGCGTTCGCTGTGGATGCGTGCTGCGCTGGCGGCCGTTGCCGCATTGTTGGTGAAGGCCGCGTTCCAGTGGAGCGAACTGCACGCGCTGCGCTTCTTCGCCGCGAGCGCGCATCCGTTGTGGCTCGGAGTGGTCGCGCTCCCCGCGTACGGTCTCGTGTATCTGGTGCTGACCCGCGCCCGCGGGATCCCGGAGGCGCAGGCGCTCGGTGGCCGCATCGCGCGGCTCCTCGGACGCCGGTAGGCGGCTGATGCGACAGGTCCCCGAGAACATCGCCGCGAAGCTCGCGCATCTGCCGGACACCCCCGGGGTGTACCTCTGGAAGGGCGCGGACGGGACCGTGCTGTACGTGGGGAAGGCCAAGCGACTGAAGCCGCGCGTGCGCAGCTACTTCGCCTCGGACCACGAGACGAGCCCCAAGACGCGGATGATGATCGATCAGGCGGCCGATCTCGAAACGATCGTGGTGCCGTCGGAGCAGCACGCGCTGATCCTCGAGTACAACCTGATCAAGGAGCATCGGCCGCGGTTCAACATCCTCCTCCGCGACGACAAGTCGTACCCGTACGTGAAGGTGACGGTGCAGGAGCCGTATCCGCGCGTGTTCGTGACGCGCCGTCTGATGAACGACGGCGCCCGCTACTTCGGCCCGTACACCGACGTCGGGGCGATGCGCCAGGCGCTCAATGTGGTGAAGCGGATCTTCACCGTGCGTTCGTGCCGCTACGACATGCCCGCCGAGATGCCGGAGCGCGCGTGTCTCGACTACTACATCAAGCGGTGCAAGGGGCCGTGCATCGGGCAGCAGTCGCTCGCGGACTATCGCGCGATGATCGACGAGGTCGTCGTCTTCCTCGACGGGCGGACCGACGAGGTGGTACGTCGCGTGAAGGAACGCATGGCGATCGCATCGGAGGCCATGCAGTTCGAGCGCGCGGCCGAGCTGCGCGACGCGCTGGTGCATCTGCAGAAGATGGAGGAGCCGACCGTCGTGCTCGACGTGGAGGGCGGGGAACGCGATGTGGTCGGCTACGCCCGCGACGGCGAGGACGCCTGCGTCACGATCATCCGCATCCGAGGCGGGAAGCTCCTCGGGCGCGATCATCGGTTCCTGGAGCATGTCGAGGACGAGCCCGACGCCGCCGTGCTCGGCGCGTATCTCGCGAGCAGCTACATCGGCGCCACGGAGCGCGGGCGTGAACTGCTGTTGCCATTCGACTTCGAGGACCGGCCGATCTTCGAGGAGACGATCCCCGGCACGTCGGTGCTGATCCCGCAGCGCGGGGCGCGTCGCGACCTGATCGATCTCGCGGAGCAGAACGCGCGCCATCTGCTCGAGGAGTTCAAGCTCGCCGGGGTCGAGGTCGAGGAGCGCGCGGCGGATCCCGTCTACGAACTCGGGCGCGAGCTCGGACTGCAGAAGATCCCGCGCTCGCTCGTCTGCTTCGACAACTCCACCGCGCAGGGGAAGGACAACGTGGGGTCGATCGTCTGGTTCGAGAACGGGCGTCCGAAGCGGAGCGAGTACCGCACCATGAAGGTGAAGACCGTCGACGAGGCGCACGGCCCCGACGACTTCGCGTCGATGCGCGAGGTGGTGCATCGTTTCTTCCGCCGTCGGCTGGACGAAGAGAAACCGCTCCCCGACCTCGTCGTGATCGACGGCGGCAAGGGGCAGCTGAGCGCCGCACTCGAAGCGCTCACCGCGCTCGGACTCGAGCGGCAGCCGCTGATCTCCCTCGCCAAGCGCGACGAGGAGATCTTCATGGTCGGACGCTCGGAGTCGCTGCGGCTGCCGCGGCGCTCGCCGGCCTTGCGCCTGCTGCAGCAGGCGCGTGATGAGGCGCATCGCACCGCCGTCGGCTACAATCGCAAGCGGCGCAGCATCCGCACCGTGACGTCCGAGCTGTTGAAGATCCCCGGCGTCGGCCCGGTGAAGCGTCGCGCACTGTTGACGCACTTCGGCTCGATCCAGGGTGTGCGCGAGGCGACGCCCGAAGCCGTGGCGGAGCTGCCGGGCTGGTCGGTGGCCTCAGCGCAGAAGATGCTTGATGCGTTGAAAGCTACGGATCCCACTGCGCCGGCCACGGGCGCGCCGGTGGATGCTGCCCCTGTCGAACCAACCCCCGAACCTCCCAACTCGTGACCGCTTCCGCCTGGACCCTGCATTGCTCCGTGTGCGACTATACCGCACCCGGCGATCGCCTCGCCTCGCTCTGTGCCGACTGCGGGCAGCCGTTGATGGTGAAGCTCCCCCCGGTGGCCAAGTCCGCGATCGGCACCGATCCGGATATGTGGCGCTACGCCGCTGCGCTCCCGATCCGCGACGGAGAAGCGCGGACGAACCGCGGTGAGGGGATGACCGCCCTCACCGAGCTCCCCGAACTCGCCAAGGATGCCGGGGTGCGGCGGCTCTGGGTGAAGGACGAAGGGCTGAACCCGACCGCCAGCTTCAAGGCGCGCGGCCTCTCGATGGCGATCACGCGAGCCAAGGCGCTCGGTCTTCCGGGCGTGTGCGTGCCGACGGCAGGCAACGCCGGGATCGCGCTCGCGGCCTATGCCGCCGCCGCGCGCATGCCAGCGCGCGTCTACGCGCCCGCCACGACCCCGCCGCCGATCCTCGGGAGCATCCGCGCCTACGGCGCCGAACTGCATCTCGTGGACGGACACATCGGCGACGCCGGCAAGGCCACCATGCAGTTCGCCAAGGAGAGCGGCTACTTCAACGTGGCCACCGTCCGCGAGCCGTATCGCGTCGAGGGCATGAAGACCATGGGCTACGAGGTCGCCGAACAGCTCGGCTGGCGTCTCCCCGACGCGATCGTCTATCCCACCGGTGGCGGCGAAGGGACGATCGGCATCTGGAAGGCGATCAACGAGATGATCGAGTGGGGCTGGCTCCCCGCCGACATCAAGCGGCCCAAGATGGTGATCGCGCAGGCGAGCGGCTGCCAGCCGCTGGTGCGCGCCTTCCATGAGGGCGCCGAGAAGGCGACGCCGTGGGAGAATCCGACGACGCACGCCAGCGGGCTGCGCGTGCCGGGACCGCTCGGTGACCGTCTCACCTTGCGCACGTTGCGCGAGAGCAATGGCGGCGCTTTCGCGGCGGACGAGGAGGAGATCCGTCGCGGCACCTTCCGGCTGGCCTCGGTGAGCGGGATCGATGCCGCGCCGGAAGGCGGCTGCGGACTCGAGGTCGCGCGCAAGATGGTCGAGGCCGGACTCGTCGGCGCCGACGCCGAAGTCGTGGTGTTCAACACCGGCTCCGGTGCATCGTATCGCTGGTAGGATGACGTGACCGGACTGTCGCGGGGCCCCCCCAAAGGGAGGGGCCCCCGCCCGTTTTTTTATAACCCCAGACCAGAAAAGCGCAATTAGAACCCAAATAGGG
>CAZAGK010000141.1:0-7047 GCA_964484775.1 uncultured Gemmatimonas sp.
CGGCTCGGGCAGGAGCCGCGAGGGGGGCGTGCCGCACCCTTCAGCGTGGTGCATCACGAGGTCCCGGTCGAGATGCGCGACCCGAAGTACCCCTTCCTGCTCACCACGGGACGGCGGCTCGAGTCGTACAACACCGGCGTGCAGACCGGCGGGTACCGATCGCCCCTGCACTGGGGCGAGTCGCTGGACATCTCGCCCGAGGACGCCCGCAAGCTGCACATCAACGACGGCGAGCTCGTGCGCATCACCTCGCGGCGCGGGAGCGTGGTCGCCCCGGCGTTCATCGACCCGTCGTTGCGCGAGAAGCTCCTGTTCATGACCCTGCATTTCCCTGATGAAGTGGCGACCAACGTGCTGACCATCGACGTGGCCGACCCCAAGTCCGGGACCGCCGAGTTCAAGGCCTGTGCCGTGCGCGTCGAACGCGTCGCGACCCCGGTGCTCGGACACACCGGCGAACACCAGATCGCGGAGCATCGCTGAGTGGATCTCAAGCTTCTTGATGCCACACCGACCGCTGAGGAACGCGCGGCTGTGGATGCGGTGGTGGGCGCTCCCACCAACGCGTGGGACGGCGGAGCGCGCGGCTCGGAACGGGACTATCACACCGCACCCGGCGGCAAGTCGGTGCGCGATCGACGCCACGAGCTGATCCCGGCCCTCCACGCCCTGCAGGGGCGTGTCGGCTGGATCTCCGAGGGTGGGCTCGGCTACGTCTGCGAGCGGTTGGGGGTTCCCCCGGCCGATGCCTGGGGCGTCGCGACCTTCTACGCACTCTTCGCCACGACCCCGCGTCCGAAGCGGGTGCTGCATGTCTGCGACGATGTTGCCTGCCGCAATCGCGGCGCACACGACATCGAACATGCGCTCACCAACAAGTGCGGACGTTCCGTGCGCGAGGCGCCCGCGGGTTCGCAGGTCGTCCTCGACGAGCGCGACGGGGCGTGGATGCACTCCCCCTGCCTCGGGCTCTGCGATGCGGCACCGGCCGCGCTCCTTACCGTGGCCGGCGAGCAGCCGGTCGAACGGTTGCTGGGTGAGATGACGCCGGAGCTCGCGGTCGGCCTCGTGAGCGGCAGTTCCCCACTGCCCGCCGACAGCCACGTGCCGGGGATCCCGCAGCAGGGCGACCCGTCGTTGGTCCTGCTCAAGCGCTGCGGCGTGGTGGATCCCACGAGCATCGACGCGTATCGCGCCTCGGGCGGTTTCGCCGCGCTCGCGAAGGCGCGGGCGATGGGCGCCGAGGGGGTGATCGCGGAAGTCACCGCCTCGAAGCTGGTGGGTCGTGGCGGCGCGGCCTTCCCGACCGGCCGCAAGTGGGAGGCGGTGCGCACGCAGAAGGCGACGCCGCACTATCTCGTCTGCAACGCGGACGAGTCCGAGCCGGGGACCTTCAAGGACCGCGTGTTGCTCACGCAGGATCCCTTCGCGCTCGTGGAAGCGATGACCATCGCCGCGTTCGCGACGGGCGCGTCGAAGGCCTTCGTCTACATCCGCGCCGAGTACCCGCTCGCCGCACAGCGGATGGCGAACGCCATCGCGCAGACGCGCGACGCCGGGCTCTTCGGCGACGGGTTCGACATCGAGATCCGCCGCGGTGCCGGTGCCTACATCTGCGGCGAGGAGACGGCGCTCTTCGAGAGCATCGAAGGGAAGCGCGGCGAGCCACGCAGCAAGCCCCCCTTCCCCGTCGAAGTCGGTCTCTTCGGGAAGCCGACGGTCGTCAACAATGTCGAGACGCTCATCAACGTCCTGCCGATCGTGCTCGAGGGCGGGGCGAAGTACGCAGGTGTCGGCTCGGGGAACTCGACGGGAACACGGCTCTTCTGCCTCTCGGGCGCCGTGGCCAAGCCGGGTGTGTACGAGGTGCCGATGGGCACGAACCTGCGCGAACTCCTCACCATGGCCGGCGCCGGATCCGTCTCGGCGCTCCTCCTGGGCGGCGCGGCCGGCACCTTCCTGCGCGCCGACGAGATCGACCTGCCGCTCACGCTCGAAGCTGCCCGCGCCGCGAACACGACACTCGGCTCCGGCGTGGTGATGGTCTTCGCCGAGGGCGCCGACCTGCGCGACGTCGTGCTGCGCGTCGCCGGCTTCTTCCGCGACGAATCGTGCGGACAATGCGTGCCGTGCCGTGTCGGAACGGTGCGCCAGGAAGAGGCTCTGCACCGCATCACCAAGGGCGCTGCGATCGGCGGCGTGAAGACGGAGCTGGCCCTGCTGGACGAAGTCGGCGTGGCGATGCGCGACGCCTCCATCTGCGGTCTCGGACAGACCGCGTACTCGGCGGTGGAATCGGCGATCAAACGCCTTCGGCTCTTCGAGGTGGCATCATGACCCCGCTCGTGCAGCTCGGTCGCCCCGACCGGAGTGTCAGGACGATGGTCGCGCTCACGATCGACGGGCGCGAGGTCTCGGTGCCGGAAGGGACGACGATCATCAACGCCTGCGAGGCGCTAGACATCACGGTGCCGACGCTCTGCTATCTCGAGACGCTGCGCCCGGTGAGCGTCTGCCGACTCTGCGTGGTCGAAGTCGAAGGCGCACGCGTACTCGCTCCAGCGTGCTCTCGTGCGGTGGAACCGGGGATGAAGGTGCAGACGGCGAGTCCACGCGTGAAGCATTCGCGGAAGCTGGTGCTCGAGCTGCTGGCGTCGTCGGTCGATCTCTCGACCACTCCGGGGATGAGCGATCTGCTCGCCGAGTACGATTGCGCGCCCGAGCGTTACGGCACTCCCGAGCCTCCCCACGCCCCGGGTACACGGGACGCGCACATCCCCGGGCATCACGCTCCGCCGAATGTGGAGTTCGCCGCCCGAGTCGCGCAGCCGACCAAGGTCGACAACGAGCTCTACATCCGTGACTACGGGAAGTGCGTGCTCTGCTACAAGTGCGTCGAGGCCTGCGGCCCCGATCACCAGAATACCTTCGCCATCGCAGTGGCGGGGCGCGGCTTCGACGCGAGGATCTCCACCGAACTCGCGAAGCCGCTCCCGCAGTCGGCCTGTGTGTACTGCGGCAACTGCATCGCCGTCTGTCCGACCGGGGCGCTGATGGCCAAGGACGAGTACGACATGCGCGCGGCCGGCACCTGGGATCCCGACGCACAGACGGTGACCGACACCATCTGCCCGTACTGCGGGGTCGGCTGTACCCTCACGCTGCACGTGCAGGACGACGTGATCGTGAAGGCCACCTCTCCGCTCGACAACACCATCACGGTGGGGAATCTCTGCATCAAGGGGCGATTCGGCTGGCGCTTCGTCCAGGGACAGAGCACGGTGAGCACGACCGGAGTCAGCGGGCGTGGCTGATACGCCGCGACTCGGCGCCGACCCCGGGCTCGGTTACGGCGGCGCCTCGGATGCGCGCGTCTTCACGCGCATCGATCGTGAGCTGGATGTCTTCGCGGAAGCGATGGTCGCCGAGGAGGTGCCCGTCGCTTTCGTGTATGGCGCGCGGACGCATGTCGTGATGATGGCGACGCCGACCGACCTCGAGGATCTCGCCTTCGGATTCACCCTGACGGAAGGGATCGTCGCCCACGCGGCCGAGATCACCGGCGTTCAGGTGGTGAAGCACAGTCGGGGAATCGAGCTGCACATCACCATCCCCGCGGACGCTGAAGCGCGCCTTCAGGACCGCGCCCGCACCCTCGCCGGCCGCACCGGCTGCGGACTGTGCGGCGTGGAGGCGATCGACGACGCCGTGCGACCGGCCGTGATGGTCACCTCCGAACTGCGCGTCCCCCGCTCGGCGCTGTACGCCGCCGGTGGCGCGCTCGACTCGCAGCAACCGCTCAACGCGGAGACCCGCGCCGTGCACGCCGCGGCATGGGCCACCACCGACGGCTCACTGCGCGTCGTCCGCGAGGACGTCGGCCGCCACAATGCCCTCGACAAGGTGATCGGCGCCCTCGCGCGCGCCGAGGTCGAGGCCAGCAGCGGGTTCGTGGTCATCACGAGTCGCGCGAGTTTCGAGTTGGTCCAGAAGGTGGCGACGGCGGGGATCCCGCTGATCGCGGCCGTGTCGCGCCCTACGGGGCTCGCGGTGCGGCTGGCCGAGGGGGCCGGGATCGCCCTCGTCGGTCTGTTGCGAGGTACGAGCGCCAACGTCTATGCCCATCCCGAGCGTATTCTCGCCGGGTGACCCGCAGGTCCACGACTGAACCTCACTACGACCTACTATCATGGCTTTCCCTTCGGACATCGAGATCGCACAGGCGGCCAAGCCGCGCCCCATCGTCGACGTTGCGGCGGACATCGGGCTCACCCCTGACGACATCGATCAGTACGGCAAGTACAAGGCGAAGATCCCGCTCGAGGTGTCGCAGCGTCCCGCCAAGGGACGTCTGGTGCTGGTCACGGCGATCTCACCGACCCCGGCGGGCGAAGGCAAGAGCACGGTGAGCGTCGGGCTCGCCCAGGCGCTGCGCAAGATCGGCACGAATGCGGTGCTCTGCATCCGCGAGCCATCGCTGGGTCCGGTGTTCGGCGTGAAGGGCGGCGCGGCGGGCGGCGGCTACGCGCAGGTGATCCCGATGGAGGACATCAACCTCCACTTCACCGGCGACTTCCACGCCATCAGCAGCGCGCACGCGCTCCTCTCGGCGATGATGGACAACTCGCTCCAGCAGGGGAATCCGACCAACCTCGATCCGCGCCGCATCACCTGGCCGCGCACGATCGACATGAACGACCGTGCGTTGCGCAAGGCGGTCATCGGTCTCGGCGGCCCGGCGGAAGGGGTGGTGCGTGAGGAGCGCTGGGTGATCATCCCGGCGAGCGAGATCATGGCGGTGGTGGCCCTCGCGAGCTCGATGGAGGATCTGAAGGAGCGGCTGGGGCGCATCATCATCGGCTCGACGGCCGGTGCCAACCGCCAGCCGGTCCGCGCGCGCGACATCAAGGCCGACGGCCCGATGGCGATGCTCCTCAAGGACGCGATCCGTCCCAACCTGGTGCAGACCCTCGAAGGCGGGCCGGCGCTCGTCCATGCGGGCCCCTTCGGCAACATCGCGCACGGCTGCAACTCGATCATCGCCACCAAGTCGGCGCTCGCGCTCGGCGACGTCGTGGTGACCGAAGCCGGCTTCGGCTCCGACCTCGGCGCCGAGAAGTTCCTCGACATCAAGTGCCGCTTCGGCGGACTCAATCCCGAAGCGGCCGTACTCGTCGCGACCATCCGCTCGCTCAAGATGCAGGGCGGGCTCGACAAGAAGTCGCTCACGAAGGAGGACCTCGCGGCGCTGGAGCGCGGGCTCCCGCATCTCGCGCATCACGTGAAGAACGTGCAGCAGTTCGGACTCCCGGTGGTCGTGGCGCTGAACCGGATCCTCTCGGACACCGACGCTGAGCTGAAGATGGTGCAGGATTACGCCGCCAAGCTCGGCGTGAAGGTCGTGCTCACCGAGGTCTGGGCCAAGGGTGGTGCCGGCGGTGAGACGCTGGCGCGCGAAGTGCTCGCGCTGCTCGACGGCAAGACGGCGAAGTACGCGCCGATCTACTCGGTGGATCTCCCGATCAAGGAGAAGATCGAGACGGTGGTGCGAAAGGTCTATGGCGGCGACGGCGTGGATTTCACGCCGAGCGCCGAACGCCAGATCGAGTATCTGACGTCGATCGGACTGGGCAACACCCCGGTCTGCATCGCGAAGACGCAGTACTCGCTCACCGACGATGCCACGCGTCTCTGCACGCCGAAGGGGTTCCGCATCACGATCAACGAAGTGTGGGGCTCGGCGGGGGCCGGGTTCGTCGTGGCCAAGGCCGGCGATATCATGACGATGCCAGGGCTCCCCAAGGTGCCTGCCGCCGAAGGGATGTCGGTGAACGCCGACGGCGACATCGTGGGACTTTCCTGAGGATGCATCCGGACACCCACGCCCTCCACGCGGGATACCCGCCGAACACGACCCCGGGGCCCTTCATGCCCGGGCCGCAGTTCTCGGCGACCTACATCACCCCGGGCGAACCGGCGGAGCATTCCCTGCTCTACGGCCGCTTCAACAACCCGACGTGGACCGCGTGGGAGAAGGCGCTCACCGACCTTGAGGGAGGGCCGTCGCTGGCCTTCTCCTCTGGGATGGCGGCGATCACCGCGCTGTTCGCCACGGTCCTGCGACCGGGCGACACCGTGGTTCTTCCCTCGGACTGTTACTACACGACCCGACAGTTGATCGCCGGGTGGTTCGCCGAACATGGCGTGAAACATCGGTTGGTGCCGACAACGGTCATCCCCGCGAAGGGCGCCTTCGACGGGGCGAAGCTCGTGCTCGCCGAGACGCCGAGCAATCCGGAACTCGCGATCGCGGACATCGCGGCGTGGGCGGCGGAGGCGCGTGCCGCGGGAGCGTTGCTCGCGGTGGACAACACGACCGCGACGGTCGCGCTACAGCAGCCGCTCGCGCTGGGTGCGACGTTCTCTGTGGCGTCGGATACCAAGATGCTCACCGGGCACGCTGACCTGCTCCTGGGCCACGTGGCCACGAACAGCGCCGAGTGGTTCGAGAAGCTGCAGCTGTGGCGCAAGCTCGGGGGCGCGATCCCGGGGCCGATGGAGGTCTGGCTCGCGCATCGGGCACTGGGCACAGTCGGGGTGCGGCTCGCCCGTCAGTGCGACAGCGCGCTCGCGTTGGCGACGATGCTCGCAGCGCATCGCGGCGTGACCGGCGTGCTGTATCCGGGGCTGGCGTCGCATCCCGGACACGAGGTGGCCGAACGGCAGATGCGTCGGACCGGCTGCGTGTTGAGTTTCGATGTGGGCTCAAGAGAGCGTGCGAATACTTTTCTGGGTGCGCTCACGCTCGTACGCGAGGCCACGAGCTTCGGCGGCATCCACTCGACGGCCGAGCGTCGCGCCCGCTGGGGCGGCGATGCCGTTCCGGACGGGTTCATCCGCTTCAGCTGCGGGATCGAGGCCACGGAGGATCTGCTCGCTGATGTGAAGGGAGCGCTGGCGAAGGCGGGCCTCTGACGCGGGGCCCGGTGCGTCGGGCTCTCGGGGCGGCCGTCGCGTTCGCGGCGGCCGCCCGTTACGCAGCCAGCG
>CAZAGK010000142.1:0-6964 GCA_964484775.1 uncultured Gemmatimonas sp.
GCTGCCCTTGCTGGCCGGCCTGCCCCTGCTGGCCCTGCTGGCCCTGCTGGCCTTGCTGGCCCTGTTGCCCCTGCTGGCCCTTCTGTCCTTGCTGGGACTGCTGACCGGGCTGGTTCTGCTGGCTTCCCTTGGCGTCCTTGGGCTGCGACTTGTCCTGACCGGGTTCTCCCTTCTGGCCGTTCTGGTCGCGGTCCATCGCGCTCTGCGCCTTCATCGCCTCTTCAAGGGCGCGTTGCGCGTCCTTGGCGGCGGTGTCGGCGTTCTCCTTCTTCAGGCGATCCTTCAGCGCCTCGATGTCCTTGGCGAGCTGCGCGGTGCGATCCTGCATCCGCTTGTCGCCGTCCGGGCCATCCTTGGCTCCCGAGTCGGCACGTGCCCGCTGCTGCTTGGCCAACTCCTTGGCCTCGTCGCGCAACGTCTGCATGGCACCCTCGAGCGCCGCGCGCTTCAGGATCTCGGCGCTCTTCTCCAATGCCTCGCGCATCTTCTTCTGCTGGTCCGCCATCTGCTGCAACGACGCCTTCGACTGTTCCTGCGAGAGATTCTGCGTCGCGTTGTCGAGCTTCTTGAGCGCCTCCATCATCTCCGGCGTCAGCGCCTCTCGGAGCATCTTCTGCGCTTCGCGCAGTTGCGCGGCCATCGCCGTATCGAGCGCGCCGGCGGCCTTCATCCGGTCCTCGAGCGCCTTGCTGGCCTGTTGCAGCTGCTGCACGCGCTCCGCCATAGCCTTCTGTTCGGCCGCGAGCGCCTTGGCCTGCTGCGCGCCGTCGAACTTCATGGTGTTCTGCTGGCCCGGCTTGGCGGGGTCGTCGGCCTTCCGCTGATTCGCGGCGTCGTTGGTGCGCTGCATCAGCTGCTGCATCGCCTTGGCCGCCGCGGCCGCGCGCGCGGCGGCGGAGTCCGCCGCGGAGCGCGCGGCGAGGCGCTGCTCCTCCGTCGCCGGCACGCGCAGGATCAGCTCGCGGCTCATCCCTTCCTGTCCCCACGGTGATTCATCGCGCGCGATCAACTGCACGTGCACCGCATCGCCAGCGTCGAGCCCGAACGGGGCGAGGTCCATCACGAGGTCACCGCTCCAATCGGCGTTCCCGCTCCCGGCCACCTTCTGCACGTTCGGCGTCGTGGCGCGCCCGTCACGGGTGACACGCCACAACTTGAGCGAGACCTGCTGCAACGAATGGTCATCGCTCGCCACCAGCTGCAACTCGATCTTGTCCGTCCCTTGCACCAGGCTGTCGCTCCCCGGCGAGAGAATCTCGGCGACCGGCGCCGAATCGGGGACCACCTCGAGCACCAACGGCGCGGGGACGTCGGCGATCACGGTCGTGAGACCGCGTGCGCTCCAGTTCCAGGTGCCGCTCGCGGTCGGAGTCATCGCGCCGGAGAACCGACGATCGTCGCTCGCGAGCTTGATCGAGGCCTCGCCGTTGCTCAGCGTGACCGCGGCCAGCGGTTCGGAAGAATGGCCCTCGATCGCCAGCGTCGTGCCGCGCGGGAGCCGGAGCGGCGCATCGGCGGGCAACGTCTCCGGTGCGCGGCGCAGATACGCCGGATAGGTCGCGCGGATGGCGACGTCGCCGACGAACGGACGGTCCACGACGCGCACCACCACCGTGTCGCTCGAGGCCCGTCCATCGGTCGCCACGAGCGTGAGATCGGCGTCGAGCGGTCCGAACTCGACCTTCGCCTCGCCGCGCTCCACCGCGATCGGCGTCTCGGACCAGGCGTTCCCCGTGGTGCGCCGCCGCAGCACCAACGCACTGCGCCCCTCGGCGCGGATCGTGAAGCCGACCGTGGTCCCGCGCTGCGCGCGGCGCGGCGCTCCGGGGATATCGATGCGCGGGAGCAACGTCCCCCGCCAGGCGTCCACCGGATGCACGAGCGCCGCCCATCCGTCGCGGCGCGAGGTGGCGCCGATGAACAGCGCGATCAGCACCGGCACGAGGACCGCGCTGGCCTGCAGGGCACGCTTGCGCATGCGTCCCTCGAGCGCCGGCGCCAGCACCTCCCCGCTCTTGGCGAGCCGTTCGGCGAGCTTCTGCTCCGCCACCCGCACGAAGACGCTCCGGTCCGCCGCGAGCTCCACCACGCCGCGCACCGAGCCGTCGCGCAGCTCCTGCTCGCGCTCGACCGCCTCGGCCACCGCCGGCAACGACGCCAGCTCACCGGCGCGGCGCGCACCACGGCGCACCACGAGCCACCCTACGATCACGACCAGCGACCAGACCACGAACGGCACGATGCGCGGCAGCGCGATCCACCGCGCCCCGCCGAGGAGCTGGATACCGAACACCATGATCCCCGCCGCCGCCGCGAGGGCCGCGACGTACGTCCCCGCGTGGGCGAGGCGCGCCACACGGGCCCGTTCCCGGATCAGGATGTCGATCAAGCTCATTGTGCAGGCCGTCCCGTGATGGCGTAGACGAACAGGTTCACTCCCATGCGCAGCGCCGCCTCGTGCAGCTCCGGCGGATCGCTGTACGTGCCGATGTCCTCCCAGCCGTTCCCGAGATCGCTCTCCGAGCTGTAGTACACCGCGAGGCGGTTCCCCAGAAAGATACCGAACCCGCGCGCCGGTTTGCCGTCGTGCTCGTGGATCTTGGGGATCCCCTTGGGCATGTCGTACACGACATGATAGATCGGGTGCGACAGCGGCACGTCCACCAGCTCACGGTCCGGGAAGACCCGCTTGATCTCGCGACGGAAGCTCTCGTCGAGACCGTAGTTGTCATCCACATGCAGGAAGCCGCCACGGGTGAGATACTCGCGGAGACGCACCACCTCGGCGTCGCTCAGCTTCATGTTCCCGTGCCCCGTGACATGCAGGAACGGGTAGTCCCAGATCCGGTCGTCCATCAGCGTCACGCGCGCCTCGGTCGCCTCGACCGGGAAGGTCGTGCGTTCCTTGATGGCGCGCAGGAGATTCGGGAGGCTCGAGGGATTCGCGTACCAGTCACCGCCGCCGTCGTACTGCAGGCGGGCGACGGTCATCCGCGGCGCACGCACCGAGGCGGTGAGCGGGACGAGGAGCAACAGGGCGGCGAAACGAAGGATGCGCGTCACTCGTGGGCTAACCGGTATGCCAGGTTTCGGGGAGCTGCGGACTCTTCCATCAATACGCGCACGACATCCCGTGCGCTCAACCCTTCCCCCCGCAGCGCGACGGCCCGCACCCGCAGGGCCTCCTCGTCCAACGCGACCGGAGTCGCCCCCGCCACGAGCAGCACCACCTCGCCACGCGGGGCCGTCTCCGAATAGGACAGCGCCAGCTCGTCCACGGTTCCCCGGCGGAACTCCTCGAACTGCTTCGTGAGCTCCCGGGCCACCACCGCTTGGCGGGCCCCCGCTCCCGCCGCCGCGAGCTCGGCGAGCGTGTCGCCGACGCGTCCCGGGGCTTCGTAGAGCACCGCCGTGTGCCGCGAGGCCACGATCTCCCGGATCACCGCCCCGCGCTCCTTTCCCTTCCGCTCGAGGAAACCGAAGAAGGTGAAGCTCCCGGCGTCGAGTCCGGAGCCGACGAGCGCCGCCAGCAGCGCCGATGCACCCGGCACAGGGGTGATCGTGACGCCGGCGTCGATCGCAGCTCGCACGAGCCGAGCGCCGGGATCGGACAACAGCGGCGTCCCGGCGTCGCTGATCAGCGCCAGCTGCGCGCCGGCCACGAGCCGCTCGACCAGCGCCGGCGTGCTCTTGGCCTCGTTGTGCTCGTGATGCGCGAGCAACGGCGTGGACACCCCGAAGCGGTCGAGCATCGGCCGCGAGTGGCGCGTGTCCTCGGCGAGGATCGTCTCCACCGACTGCAGCACCTCGATCGCGCGCGGACTGAGGTCCCCGAGATTGCCGATCGGCGTGCTCACGACGAAGAGGACCCCGCTCACCAACGCACCGGCCACGGCAGCGTCTCGTAGAGCCCCGCCGACTGGAACGAGTGCCGGCGCTCCCGCGTGAGCGAGGCGAGGAGCGAGGGGGCGTCCGACTGGTGCGACGGCACCGCCGCGGTGAGCAGGGCCCCGAGCCACGCCCCGACCGCCGCCGTCACCTGCCGGGCATCCTGGGTCGGATCACTGCGCGAGGGCGTGCCTGCGCCGAAGTGCGCGAGCGCCGGATGCGCGCCCACTAGTCCACGTCGTGTCTGCTCGGCGAGCGCGGTGGCGCCGACGAACCCCGACTGCTCGAGCCGCTGGACCGTCGAGCCGACCAGTTCCCGATACGCCTGCACGAGCGACGGCGCGGCCTGGCTCGGGAGCGGCCGCGCGACCGGGAAGAGCCGCACCTCGCGGAGCGCATGCCGCGAGGCCAGATGCGTCCGCAGGTTCTCCTCCGGATCGACGGCGTCGGGATCGGTGAAGTAGCCGCGCACGAGCTTGCCGAACCGCACGCTCGCGTAGCTCAGGTCGTCGGCCGCCCGGAGTTCGAGGGTGCCGTCGTGCAGCGTCGCATGGAGGAAGCCGAGGAGGGCGTCGGCGTCCGTGGAGGCCAGTTCGGGTGGCAGGGGGAGCGCTTCTCCGACCTGCGACCAGAACATCATCGCGAGTTGCTCGTCCTCGACCTCGTGGAAGCAGATCTCGCCGAACTCCGCCTGCAGCGGCACGCGCGCGAGCGCGTCGCCGAGCGCCACCTGGTGGAAGCGCAGTCCGTCCGTGGTGCGCGTCGCATTCACGAGTTCCCCTTCCTGGAGATACAGCAGGATGAACTCCTCGGGGAGCCAGACACCGACGTACCCGTACACCCGCGCCCCGCGGTCGCGCTTGGCGTCCGTCAGCAGGTGGCGCAGGTGCACGTAGGCGAGCCGCGTGCGCTGGAGCAGCACACGGTCGACCGGGAATCGGAGACCGGTAGCGGACAGAGGCATGTCGACGAGAGGAACGGCAGACGGGAGACGGGCGGTCCCGCCACCCCGAAGGGCGGCGCGTCCGCCGTCTCCCGCTCAGAAGTTCGCGCCCGGGGCCGCGCCCCGCAACGCATGGGCTGCCACAACGCGCCGGACCCGCAGGGCGCGTCTCGCGCCCGGCGGGCGATCCCGGCTCAGAGGTGCTTGTTGAACTTCTCGGCCAGCGCCGCCTTCGGCACCGCACCCACGACCTGATCGACGAGCTTGCCGTCCTTGAAGAAGAGCAGCGTCGGGATCGAGCGCACGTTGAACTTCATCGACGTCTTCTGGTTCGCATCGACGTCGAGCTTGGTGACCTTCACCTTGCCGGCGTACTCCACCGAGAGCTGGTCGAGGATCGGCGCGATCATGCGGCACGGGCCGCACCAGGTCGCCCAGAAGTCCACCACGGTCAGCCCTTCGGCCTTCTCCACGTTCGCCTCGAAATCGGCGTCCGTCACCACGATCGCATTCGACATTCCCGGTATTCTCCACACGTCTGACTGGTTCCCGCGCGCCGCAGGTGCCGAGTGCCCCCGGGTCGCGCTAACGTTCACGGTGCGGTCGTTCTCCGGTCAGGGCGGTCCGCCCCTTCCCTCGCTCATACCCACCGATGACTTCACCCATCCGTCGCGGCACCCGCATCGCCCATATCGGCATCGCCGTGCGGTCCCTCGACGCCCTGCTCCCGCTGTATCGCGATGTCCTCGGCCTTCCCGAAGTCCCCCTCGATGACGCCGACGGGGCCCGGATCGCCGGGCTCGCCGCTGGCGAGTCACTCGTGGAACTCCTCGAACCCGAGGCGGCCGGCTCCCCCATCGACAAGTTCATCGAGAAGCGGGGCCCCGGCATCCATCACGTGTGTCTGGCGGTGGACGACCTCGACGGCACTCTTGAGAAGTGCCGCGCGGCCGGCATCGCCCTGATCGATGAGGTCCCCCGGATCGGCGCCGAAGGCAAGCGGATCGCCTTCCTGCACCCGAAATCGACCGGTGGCGTGCTGATCGAACTCTCCGAATACTAAATAGCCCGTCAAACCGCTCCGGTTCCCGGTGACTTGCCGGTGCCGGCGCTGCGGCAGAACCCCTTGTTCTGCAACGTGACGATGTCGAACTCCGACACGAACCAGCGTCCCGCCGGCCCGCGTACGGTGGTGAACCGCGTGGTGGCCTGCAGCATCCCCTGCACCAGGTCCACGTTGTAGATGATCTTGCCGCCCACCGTCGCCGCTCCTTCGGTCACCTTCGCCTGATCGTGCCGGAGGGCGCAGACCATGATGACCTCGCGCTGTTCGAAGGCGCGGCGGTCGTCGCGGTCGCGGGCCGGGCCCGCTTCATCGCCGAACAGATTCCCGATCGTCGCGAGGTCCTGGTCGCGCGCCGCCGCCAGGAAGCGGTCCACCG
Source organism: uncultured Gemmatimonas sp. (assembly GCA_964484775.1). Lineage (GTDB taxonomy): Bacteria > Gemmatimonadota > Gemmatimonadetes > Gemmatimonadales > Gemmatimonadaceae > Fen-1231. The sequence goes on from CAZAGK010000142.1 coordinate 6,274, forward strand.
CCGCCCGGGATGAGGCCGCCCCCATCGCCGAAGCCGCCCCGCCGGCGCCACCTGCGGGCGCGATCGGTGCACCGCTTTCGTTCACCGGGACGGTCCGGCACGCGGCGACCACGAGGAGCATCAGGGCGACTCGCTTCACGTGCGACTCCAATCGAGAGGATGCATCAAGCTAAGCGGGGCACGTGAATGCCAGCAAGCGCAAGACTTATTAACATTCAGCGGGGTCTCCGAACGGCACCCCACGCTTCCCGCTCCCCTTTCCCGACGATGCTCCACCTCCGCCTCTGCATCAACGTCGACCATGTCGCCACCGTGCGACAGGCGCGCAAGACCGATGAGCCCGACCCCGTCGCCGCCGCGCATGCCTGCGAAGCGGCCGGTGCCGACGGGATCACCGGACATCTGCGGGAGGACCGCCGGCACATGCAGGACGCCGACATCGAACAGCTCGTGGCGACCTGCCGGACCCCGTTCAACCTCGAGATGGCGTGCACCGAGGAGATGCTCGCGATCGCCGAACGGCTCCGGCCGGCGCAGGTGACGCTCGTCCCCGAGAAGCGCGAAGAGGTCACGACCGAGGGGGGACTCGACGTGACCAAGGCGAGCGACATCCTCCAGCCGGCGATCGCGCGGCTGAAGGCGGCGGGGATCCGCACCGCGCTGTTCATCGACCCGGTCCCGATGATCATCG
>CAZAGK010000143.1:0-6959 GCA_964484775.1 uncultured Gemmatimonas sp.
CCCGAACAGGGTACGTTCCTGATCGAGTCGCCGAGCAAGTGGAGATCCAGAGCCGACATGCCATCGGATTGGAGTATGTGGGCGATTGGCACACTCACCCAGAGGCCTTTCCCGTGCCCTCCCGCATAGACATCGCTAGCATCGCGGACTCCGTACGTAGGTCTCGGCATGGCTTGAACGGTTTCTTGTTGGTGATTGTCGGTCAAGCCGCCCCCCCGGAGGGAATCTACGTTTCCGTGCACCCCCGAAGTGGCAAGCCTACCGTCCTTTCTGCGAAACGGACGCAGGCTTATTGACCACCGAAGTGAGCGTGAGTCGAAGTCTGGTGACGAGAGTTCTCGACCGCACAGCAGCTGCAGTACTGGCGTGCACGCGCGGAGCGAGTCGGCTATCTAGATCGTAGGGTCGGCGGTCATGAGCGCATCAGGGTTGCGCCGCGCTCTCCATGGAAGCGTAGAGGTTGCGTGAGGACAAGAACGAAGACGCCAGCGCTTGACAAGCACTCGCCCGGTTGCATCGACCCTTTCCGAATCCGCAGTCACTCCCCGCCTCCGTGCCCCGCCACAGATCGAGTTCCTTCATCAGTCGCTCTACCTCTTCCTCGACCTCGCCCGGATGCAACTCGTTCGCATCGAGATCGAGGACGACGAGCGCTCCCAGGAGCGAATTTTCGCTCTCCTTGCGTGCCGATGCGCCGTCGCGAGCCCGAAGGCGTACGCCGCCGCCAGGCTCGCCAGCTCGACCCCCTTCTCGTAGTGCCACTGGCGGCGCGGGCGGGCGAGCGCGGCCTCCAACGCCCCCTCGTCGCGGATCCCGGGCAACCCGCCATGTTCACGCAACTGGTCGTAGGCACCGCATCGACGACCAATCGCGGCACCCACCGCGGCTCGCGCATCGACTACTTGGCGAGTTCGCGCAGGGCGTTGCGGCACTTCTTGGCTGCGCGTGCGGCCGCCTCGAGTCCGGCGGCCACGTCCGGATCGTAGGGCGTCAGCAGGATCCCCTGCTCCGTCTCGACCGCCAACACACGATCGCCGACGCCGAGGTGCAGGCGATCCGCCATGTCCTTGGGGACGGTCGCGCCCACCGACCCACCGACCTGACGCAGCGTCACATCGCGCACCATATCGCCTCCGTAGAACAGGTATGCTACACAAGTAGCATTTCTGTAGCACACCGCAAAAGCTTTTACTGGCCTCATGGCGGATTTGCAACGGGGCGTTCGACGCCGCGCCTCGAGGTCGGCATCATCGTCTGATGCCCCGCCCCCTCACCGCGCCGTCGGCGTCACCCGCATCACCGCGCCGCTCTTCGCGTCCTCGATCAGCCAGATCGCGCCGTCTGGCGCGACCGCGACGTCACGGATGCGCTTCCCCACCACCCAGCGCTCGGCGGGGGTCGCGCCGCCCTTCCCGTCCATCGTCACGCGCAGAAGACTCACCGATCCCATCCCGCCGATGAGCAGCGAACCGTTCCACTGCGGGAACATCGCGCCGCGATAGAACACCATGTTCCCCGGCGCGATCACCGGCGTCCAGTAGATCGTCGGCTTCGCGAGGTCGGGGCGCGTCTCCGGGCTGGCGATCGGCGTGCCATCATAGTTGGTCGCGTACGACACCAGCGGCCACCCGTAGTTCTTCCCCATCTCGATCAGATTGAGTTCGTCGCCACCCCTGGGGCCATGCTCCAGCTCCCACAAGCGACCATCGGGGGAGAAGGCGAGCCCATAGGGCGTGCGGAAGCCCGAGGCCCAGATCTCCGCCGGCGAGTTGTTCTGCCCGGGGAAGGTGTACGTCGAGACGGCGGCGGCGGTCTTCGCGGCCTCGGTGTTGCGCGGCGGATTGATGATCGGCAGCGAAGCGGCACCGGTCTTGCCGAAGCGTGGGTTGCCGGGCGCAGCCTTTCCGTCGAGCGTGAGGCGAAGAATCTTGCCAAGCGGGGAGTCGGGATCCTGCGCGGGCGTCATCCGCTGACGTTCGCCAACGGTGAGAAAGAGATACTTCTTGTCGGGAGAGAAGGCGATCGCGCCACCGAACTGCCCGCCGCGTCCGCGCCCGCCGTCGCGCCAGATCACCTCGAGTCCGTCCAGGCTCGCCCCATCGGCGCTGATCCCGAGCTTCGCCTTGGCCAGCGCAAGGCTGGAGCCCGCACCAGCGTCGCCCGGCTCGGCGTAGGTGAGATAGACGCTCTTGTCGGTCGCGTAGTTGGGCGAGAGATAGATGCCGAGCATTCCCCCCTGACCACCGTACTCCACGGCAGGGACGTTCTTGACGGGGAGTTTGGCGCCCTGCTGGGATACCAGCCAGATGGGCCCCGTCTTCTCGGTGATGAGCATGCGCCCATCAGGGAGGAAGGCGATGCGCCACGGAAAGCTCATCGTCGTCACCGTCGTGACGCTGAAGGGCGCGGTGCTCTCCGGCTTCTGTTCGCCGGCGTTGACTTGGGCCTGGGCAGCGGCCGTGACAAGGGCGAGGAGCGAGAGCTGGAGAGCGGCGCGCGTGGTGGCAGTCATGGGCTGGTCGAGGTGAGGGCTATGAACGTCCAAATGTACCTCGGACAGCGCGGATGCGCAGGTCGCCGGGAGGTGCCCATCAGGGCGATTCGCCACGCTTGACGTACACGGAGTTCCAAGTGATCTGCCACGTCTTGCCGTGATCCTTGGAGAGCTCCGCCATCTGCTTGACCTTGCCCGGAGACATCACGTACCACGTCCAGCGCGACAGCGTGTTGTTCGTGTCGTCGGTGAGCATCACCATCTTCCCATCCTGAAGCGCGCCGGCCATCGCGGGAAAGGCGCCGGCGTTGCCGGAGTTGTCGAGATAGAGCTGATGCCAGCGCTGGTCGCGCACATCGTAGTAGTTGAAGCTCGTGCCGGTGCTGCCGCCGCCGCTGCCGGTCCAGTGTTCGACGAGCACGCATCCGTCCTGTTCGCGCGTCACACTGTTGTGCCCCGCCAGACCGCCGGCCGCCAGGTAGACATCCCAGTCGCCGATCCAGAAGTCGAACTGCCGGTACGGTTCGCTGCCGCACGCCGACAGCTGGGCGATGAGGGCTTTCCACCGCGCGTCATTGGCCAGACGACCGAACTCGCTCGCGCCGAGCACATAGGGGCGCAGCGAACCACCGACTCCGGCCGTGATGACGCGCTGCACGAGCGCCAGGACCTGCGCGTCGTCACGCTTCTCCGCCATGACGCGCGCTTGATTCACCACGTTCATCCACGGTCGGAACTTCAACCGCTCGGCGGTCGCGTACGCCGCGAGCGCATCGTCGAGGCGATGCAGCTTCAGATAGCTCTCACCCAGCTGCATCCAGGCCTGACCGCCATTGGGATCGGCCTTCGTCACCCGTTCGTAGGCGTCCGCCGCTTCGCGCCAGCTGCCCCGGGCGAAGAGGGAGTCCGCGCGCGCCGTGGACTGCTGCGCAGCCGCGGCCTGGGGCGTGCCCGCGGCCAATGCCAACACCGAGAGCAGGCATCTCAGGGACACGCGCGCGATCGCACGCTGCAGGGTTGTGCGCACATGATCTCCGCGAGAGAGGGGCCAGCGCAGCTTCGACAGCTGCTCGCGAAGTATAGTGCAACCGAATCGGCGCGGGCGCCGGTCCCCGCGCACGCATGCGGATTTGCGACAGGGCGCTCGACGTCGCGCTCCTTGGGCCGTATCATGGTCTTATGATCCACGGCCTCCTGTCCCGATCGGCGCTCACACTTATCGCGAGCGCTGTCGCCATCGGTTGCTCCGACGCACCACCGCGCGAGCCAGCGATCTGCGCTCGGTGGAACACGGAGATCATTCCGCTCCTCATCGGCGATTCGACACGAGTCACCGCCGGCACGCTCGAGGGCAGCGACTGTCCCGGAAGCGCCCCGCTGACGAGCGTCCAGTGGCGGTCCTCCGACAGCACGATCGCCGCGATACGACCGGATGGGATGGTTCGCGGGATCGCGTCCGGTTCGGTCCGTTTGCGTGGAGCGCTTGGACGCGACACCGTATGGCTCGACGCGTTCGTGCTCCCGCGGAACTGGTCCGCCAGGCTCGAACCTGCCGACACCACCGTGACCCTCGGCGACTCGGTCACCTATCGCATGGTGGTCCGCGACTCGCTCGGCAGACCGCAGGCACCGGTCCCCTACTCGATCTATTCGCCTGAGTGGTTGCTGAGGGGATCCAACCGGGAGCGCATCGCGAAGCGCCTGACGGAGGAGATCTCCCGCCAAGGGGTCATCGGTCCGATCGTGTTGCATACCATCAATGCCGGCACTCGAGTACTCACGGGGAAGATCGGCCGTCAGAAGGTCCAGGCCACACTCACGGTCCGCCCGCGCTAGCTTTCATAGGTCGCTCCGTCGTCGCCGGATCAGTACCGCCGTCTCCCGCACCACTGAAGATGACCCTCGACCGCAACATCCTCCGCACCGTCATCCTCGCCCTCGGCATCGCCCTCGGCGGACTCTTCGCCGGTCTGGGCTTCGCCCGCGGTCGTGCGTCCGACCGGTACGTCACGGTCAAAGGCGTGGCTGAGCAGGAGGTGCGCGCCGATCTCGCCATCTGGCCGCTGCGCGTCGTCGGGGCCGACAACGACCTCGCCACCGCGAACAGCAAGATGGCGGCGAGCACCAAGGGAGTGCTGGAGTTCCTCGCGCGGCATGGGGTGGACACCACGCAGGTGCAGCGCACGGGTTTCTCGGTGAATGATGCGCTCGCGGCGCAGTATCAGCCCAATGGGCGCCCCGCGAATCGCTACATCGTGAATCAGACGCTGCTCGTGCGGTCGAGTCAGCCGGAGAAGGTGCTCGCCGCGAGCCAGCTCGTGAGCGAGCTCGCTGCCATCGGCGTCGTGATCTCTTCCGGCAATGGCGAGTACGGTCCCGGGGGCGGTGGGCCGAGCTTCGTCTTCTCGGGGCTCAACAAGCTCAAGCCCACGATGATCGCCGACGCCACCGCCCGCGCGCGCGAAGCCGCGGAACAGTTCGCCCGCGACTCGCACACCTCGCTCGGCGGGATCCGCGTGGCGAATCAAGGGGTCTTCGAGATCCTCCCGCGTGATCAGGCGCCAGGGATCACCCAGGAGAGCCAAGTCTCGAAGGTCGTGCGCGTCGTGGCCACGATCGACTACTACCTGCGCTGATCGCTCAGCGCAGGCCAGCGGCCGGAGCCTACTCGGCGAGCGCCGCCTCCAGCTTGTCGAACGACCCCGTCCAGCCCATCGTCATTCCCGCGCGCGCCTGCACGAACGCCGCGATCTCCTCGGCCGTCGCCGCGCCGTAAGGCTCCCACTGGATCGTGACGCGCGTCTGCGTCGCTCCCTCAGCGGTCAGCTTCACGGTGGTGAGCATCTTCTCGGGCCAGACCGGCGCCATGGGGTGCTTCCCCATGTTGCCGTCCTTGTCGGCGAACCACTGCGCGTAGCGCAGCAGGTCCGGGCGCCGGATCTCGAGATACTCCACACGCCCGTACATCGTGAACTGGTCGTTGCCCATCGAGTAGAACGAGCTGCCACCGACGCGGATATCCGCGCGCTTGAACTCCATCGTGAACCCCGTCGGCGGGGTCCACCGCGCCACGTGCACGGGGTTCGTCCACATCTCGAACATCGTCTCGATCGGCGCGTCGAAGCTGCGATTGATGACGAAGATCTCCTTCGCCGAACGCTCGTGCTCCACGAACTCGGCGAGTCGGTCCCACGTCGAGTTGCCGCTCGCGGCCTTGATGATCGCACGCCCCTGTTCGAGCTCCGCCTCGGTCGAGAAGCGCATGCGCATGTCGAGCTCCGTCGCGACGCCCAAGTCGTGGAACTCCACCGTCACGCGGAACATCGGCTTGTCATCGGCCGACGAGGCGCCGTGATCGTACACGAGCCGCTTCTGCGGGACGACCTCGTGATAGCGCGTGAAGTTCGGCCAGTCCTTGCCGTCGGGGCCGTGCATGACGTACTCCCAGGTGCCGCCCGGGCGCAGGTCCTTCGACGTGGTGGTGATGGAGAAGCCGCGCGGCCCCCACCACTGGGCGACCTGCTTGAGGTCGGTCCACGCATCCCACACCAGCGCCACCGGCGCTTCGTAGATACGGGTGATGCGGATCTCGTGGGCCTGCTCAGTTGCGGTCATCGGCGGGTCTCGGTGTGGTGGTGGTTGAAGGGGACTTGGTGACGGAGGTCAGGTACTCGCCCAGTCGGTCGAGGCTCTCCTCCATCTGCACGCGGTACTCGTCCATCCAGTCGGCGGCATCGCGCAGGGGGGCGGCGTTGAGCTTGCAGGGGCGCCACTGCGCCTCGCGCCCCTTGGTGACCAGCCCGGCGCGCTCGAGCACCTTGAGGTGCTTGGTGACGCCGGGGAGGGTCATCCGCCCCAGGAAGGGCTCGGCGAGCTCCCCCACGCTGGCCTCGCCTCGTCGGAGCCGAGCGAGGATCGCTCGCCGGGTGGGATCGGCGAGGGCGGAGAAGGTTTGGCTGAGGGTATCGGGCATAGTATACCAGATGGTTAATAAGCTGATTGGTATAATAACCGGCATGCGACAGCTGTCAAGGGAGGTCGGAACGGGCGAAGCGCGCCGCGGGTGCTGGACGATTACCAGCCTCCGCGGCGCGCCTTTCCGTCCGCCGTGTCTACTTGGTGGGGACCATGTCGCCGTTGGCGCTCAGATAGAACTTCTCTCCGTTGGCCCGCGCCAAGACCACGTTGCCCCTGGCGTCCACGCCGAGGATGTGAACCCGCTCGCTGGACTTCCATTTGATGAACGGAGTCTTGCTCCCCTTGAGGTCGGAGGACGACATCTTGATGTACTCCGCGTCCGACACGAACCTCAGATCACCCGACGCCGGATCGACGGTGAAGGTCCTTCCGTCGGCACCTTTGAAGAACGCCTTGCCACCATCGCCCACGCCGAGGACCGAATACTCGATCTCGACCTTGGCGAAGTTGAGGGACACCGAGGGCGATGCCTTCTTGATCGGAGTGG
>CAZAGK010000144.1:0-6913 GCA_964484775.1 uncultured Gemmatimonas sp.
AGTGGTGTTTGCGGATGCTGTAAGTCGGGCTCCTCATTGTGTCGCTTGAACCCCCCTCGCCCGGCCCCCCCCCCCATCGGGATGCCGAGCGGGAGTGCCACGTAGCTGACTGTACTCATACCCTTGGGACAAAACTGTCCCACCTTTTGTATTGCGGTCTCGGCAGAACGTGCGACTATTGGACTCACTAAGGTCTGACGCTCCGCCGAACTTTCTGCGCGGATGTGGCACGGGCCACCAGTTATACGGAGGTCGGCTGTGCAGGAATGCCCTTTGACGACGAAGTGCGCGCTCCGCTTGGCAATGGTCAGCATGCTGGCTCTTGCCGGGGCAATCGGCTGTGCGGAACCTATCGGGAGCTCTCCTCGCCTGGCGGTGAGGAGCTCGACGGCTTTCGCCGTGCAGGACGTCAAGATCGACCACTTCGAAGCTGACGTGGAACTTCGTCACTACAGCACCGCGACGAACCCGATCGCCCCGGTCTCCGACGCGCGGGTCCACATCCAGCGGGACTTGGTGCCAGACTCAGGTTGGACCTCGCGAATCGACTACTCGACGTCTGGGGCGGCGCGCGTCGGCGCCGCCGCGCCGAATCGCAAAGTCGCAGGAACCGTGATCCGCTCGGGAGCGGGCATGCATGTGCTCGATGAGAAGGGAAGAGTACTCGCTCCGTCGGCACCGCCTGTCGAGAAGTTCGGAATACCTGGAGCTGCCGATGCAAGGACCAAGGTGAATCGGCTCTTTGGCCGACCGTCCGGAAGAGTGGGTCGTCCCGGCGCGCCGGATACGTCCCGCACTTGGCTGTCTCGCTATCGCATGTCAGGACAGCCAGAGCATGTAGCAGCGCGTCGTGCTGAGATGGACCGGAACTATCAGCGAAGCGTTTTGACGGAGTCTCGCGCGAAGTACAGACGTCCTGACGTCGGCGGGGAAGTCGAAGTCGATTTTGATGACGCGCGCGGCTTGATCGTCGCCACTCGACACCGCGAGGGCGGGCGCGTCAAAGCAGAGCGGCAACTTACGTGGAGTACGGCCCCGGATGGGAGCTTCGTTCTGAGTTCCGAGCGGACAGCCACAGCACGACCAGGCCATGCCGAGCCCACGGAGATCTCGGAAGCGATCTACCGCAATGTGAAAGTCTCGAGCAAGGGGAAAGGTCGATGAGAGTTCTCCAGAAGGTCGTTGCGCGTGCGCGCCTGACCGTTCTCTTCCTGAGCGTGGCGGCCGCTCACGGCATTGGCGCTCAAGAGCGCAATGTTCTCTTTCAGCACGGGATCAATAGCGGCCCGGACACTTGGCTGAGCACTTCACTGAATCTCGAGCAGATCTTCAACCTTAGGGCGCAACGGATCGATACGCGTGCCGCGGCCACATATGAGGATCAAGCCGATACTTTGTTAGCGCGCCTCTGGCCGAACAGCGGCCCGGGTCGGCCGTTCTACGTGGGTCACTCAAATGGCGGCGTCGTCGGACGAACTGCGGCGATGCGGTCGGGGTCAACAGTCCTCTGGGACGCACTCATCACTGTGGGTTCACCGCACACCGGGGCGCCGGCAGCGGGAACGTTGAGGGATCCGGCCGAGGTGGTTTGGCTGTCATATCGACTGAGTTTGATGGCAGCTCCCATCATCTTCTATGGGGGCCTCAGTCACGACCTGAGCTTTACTGAGACCGCATTGCTGACAGTCCAGACCTACACGCTACTTGAACTCGGGCTGAACATCTTCGCTCCGGGGTTTAACCAGAGCGTTGCGTTGCTCGATGAGATGAAGCCGACCTCGACGTTTATGGCGGCACTGAACGGAGGCGCGAACCTTGCTGCGGAGCAGTCGAAGATCGCCACGCAGGTGTCTATCGTGTCGCGGTTCGTCTCGCCTGACTTCCTCTTTATGAAGACTCTGTTGCCGTCGCCATGGTGGCAGGTCGGCGCGTCGGCGCAAGTGTACATAGCCGGCTACGACCTGGATCGCTATTTCTACTACGTCGATTTCGCTGGCGACGATCCCGATGAGCCTTGGTGGGACGTTCAGGAGAAGCGGTCTCACGCCTACATGTGGTTGGATGCTTTCTGGGCCTGGGCGCTCTGGGACCAGGACTGGTGCATGGCCATCGGCGCGATGGAGTCCGAAGGCTGTGGGGGAAGTGACGGGGTTGTCCCGGCGAAGCACCAGGTCGCGCCGGGTAGTGATAGGACTCTCGATGTGCTGAACGTGGGGCACTTGTACGAGACGCGGTCAACGGAGGTCCGAAATGCGCTGGTTCAGTTGTTCACCTCGGGCGCGTCGACACAGATTTCGCTTCGCACTGGCCCTCCTCCTCCTGCGAATGGTGGACTCTCCGTGCTGATTTCCGGTCCCTTGACAGTCGGGATCGGGACGGCAGATTCGTGGAGTGTCGCAATCTCTGGCGCGAGTGGTGAAGTCGCGTTGCTTTGGTCAGTAAACGGGGAGACGGTCTCGGGGGCTACCGGACAGGTGTTCAGCTTCACAAATCTCGGAACCGACTTCGATTTGCAGGTCGCCGCGGTGGATGCTGCTGGCCAATCGGCCACAGCGTCTCTCCACGTTCACCCTAGCGCTTGCGCCCCGTATGACTGTCAAGCTCGAACCAAATGATCCGCCAGCCTCTAATCTCGCCCGTGTAGCCGGCAGCGGCTCCCATCGCATGCGTCGGGCGCTAGTGCTCAGTGCCGTCGTGGGGCTTCTCGGCGTAGCTTGCTCAGCTTCCAAGATCGGGGCACCGGGGGGTGCTGCAGCCGGAATTGTGGTTTGGCACGTTACCAATCAAGGGACGGGGGCGCTCGCCCCCGTCGCCGACGACTCCACTGTCTTCTTTGCGACCGCCACGCACGATCTCGTCGCTCTCAACAAGACCACTGGAGCGCTGCGCTGGAAGAGCCGAACGCTCTCGGCGCCAACTGACTTCAGTCCGGGCGCGTCGCTCACCCTGGTCAGGGATCAGGTCATCTATCCGGACTACGACATCGTCTCCTTCGACCGACGAACGGGAGCACGTCGCTGGGTGTTCACGACGCCGGATACCGCGCTATCCGGAATATTCATCGTCGCTGCGTCCGCGGACGGGGCTCGACTTTTCGCGGGCTCGCAGATCGGGGTCGTGCGCGCGATTTCGACCGCAGACGGCGTGATGCAGTGGGAGACGCGTGTCGCGACAGACACAGTCTTCACGAAGGTGTTCAGTCCCGCGGTGGCTGACGGTGTTGTCATCGTGGGCTACCAGCGCGCGACGAATCGGCCCAGTGGTGGCGTCGTCGCACTCGATGCAGAGACCGGCGCGATCCGGTGGCGTCGAGAGTGGACGCCGTTCAAGCCGCGCTCCGCTTACGCGACAATCACGAGGCCGGCCATCAGCCGGGGAATCGCGGTCGTTGGCGTCACCGACGGCAGAGTCGTTGCCCTTGAGCTCGGCTCGGGAAAGACCCTGTGGGAGTCGCCTCCGCTATCGACGGACATTCCAGACGACACGCGCCCGCTGAACATCTCCGGGAATGTCGTCGTCGCGGGTTCGGACCGCAGTGTCATCAACGGGTACGACCTCGACACCGGTGCTCTCCTCTGGACGACGCCTACGTGGTGGGGGTCGGTCTTGTTCGAGTTCGTGGTGGACGGGAGATTCGCCGCTTTTGTCTCGGGCGCAATACTCGCGGGCATCGACGCCCAAACCGGCAAGGTTCTTCTTCGTGATGCTCCTCCATATCCGCTCTCGGGCCTTGCCGCCATCGATGCGAAGCAAATCTACGTGAGTGGTGAAAGCGGCTTCTGGGCAGTGAAGCGCCCCTAGTCCACGGCCCGGAGCTTCGATGCTCCGGGCCGTCGTGCGTTGTGCCGCATCAAGGGGTTACCTCCGCGCTGAGGGAACGCCGGTACCTTCCCGAGGCAGGTGCCGCATCGTATCGTGAATCGATGATCCACCGCCCGAGGCTCCGCTCCTCCCTCGATGGTGCGCTCCGATGACCGCCGTTCCTACGACCGGTCGGCGTGCGCTCACCTTCGGGGTGCCCGAGGGCCCCGACGATCTCTTCCAGATCCGTCGCCTGAACTACGCGACCTTCGTCGAGGAGATCCCGCAGCATCCGCCGAACGTGGAGCGACTGCTGATCGACAAGTGGGAGTCCGAGAACCGCTACGTCGTCGGCCGCGACGGTGATCGCATCGTCGCGATGATCGCCATGCGCCTCACGCGCCCCTTCTCGCTCGACGGCAAGCTCCCCGACCTCGATCGCTACCTCCCGCCCGGGCGGCGCCCGATGGAGCTGCGTCTGCTCGCGGTGGAGCGCCCGTATCGCGGCACCGCGACGCTCTCGCGCCTGCTGCGCACGGCCTTCGGCATGGCGCTCGCCGACGGCTACGACATGGCGGTGATCTCCGGCACGACACGGCAGATCCGCCTCTACGAACACATGGGGTTCGTCCCCTTCGGGCCGCTCGTCGGGACGCCGGATGCGCTCTATCAGCCGATGTACGCCAAGACGGAGGTCATGGAAGCGCAGGCCGGACATCTGCTCGCGCCGGGGCATCGCGACGAACCGGCAGCCTTCCAGCCGGGACCGGTGGGGCTGCTTCCTTCCGTTCGCGAACGGGTGGCCACGCCGCCTTCATCGCACCGCGCGGCCCCCTTCGCGCGCGATCTCGGGGTGATCCGCGAGACACTCCATCGGATGACCAACGCGCGTCATGTCGCGGTCGCGTCCGGTTCAGGGACCCTCGCCAATGACATGATCGCGGGGCAGATCGCCGTCTCGGGTGCACCCGCGCTCGTGATCGCCGACGGCGAGTTCGGCTGGCGACTCGTCGACCACGCGCGACGGCATCGGATCCCGCACACGGTGCTCGAACGCCCGTGGGGCGAGACGCCGACCGCCGAAGCGATCGACGCGGCCATGGCGTCGAGCGGAGCAGGGTGGCTCTGGGCGGTGCACTGCGAGACCTCCACGGGGGTGCTGCACGACCTGACCCTCCTGAAGTCGATCGCGCGGCGCCACGGCGCACGCCTCGCCCTCGACGCGGTCTCCAGCATCGGCACCGTCCCCATCGATCTCGACGGCGTGGCCTTCGCGAGCGCGAGCAGCGCGAAGGGACTCGGCGCGGTCGCGGGGCTCGCGATCGTGCTCTCGCACGAAGCGCCGCCCCCGGCACCGACACAGCTCCCGCGATATCTCGACCTCGGGCTCTACCTGCACGGCGACGGGGTGCCGTTCACCGGATCGTCGCCGCTCGTGGGGGCGCTCGCGGCGGCGCTCGCGGACACCGACTGGTCGGCGCGGTACCGCGCGATCGCCGAGAGCGCTGCGCAGCTTCGGGCACGGCTCGCGCTCGCCGGCGTGCACCCGGTGGCCTGCGACGGCTGCGCCTCGCCGGCCGTCACTACGCTCGCCGTCCCGGCGGACCGCGACCTCGGCGCGGTGGGCGAGCGTCTGGAGTCCGAAGGATTCCTGCTCGGCTGGCGCAGCGAGTACATGCGGCAGCACCGCTGGATCCAGGCGGCGATGATGGGGGCCTTCCCGCGCGAACGGGTCGGGGAACTGGGCGACGCCTTGGTGCGGCTGCTGGCCTGATCCGCCGGCCCGCCGACGCCGTGCGAAATCGCGCCCCGTCGCCTAGCTTTTCTCCCATGTCGATGCGAGAGAAACTGGACCTGCTCGAGCGCCGCCGCGCCGAAGCCGAGCAAGGGGGAGGAGCGGCGCGCCTCAAGGCCCAACATGCCAAGGGCAAGCTGTCGGCGCGGGAACGGCTCGATGCCTTCCTCGACGAGGGCACCTTCACCGAACTCGACCGGTTCGTGACCCATCGGTCCACCGACTTCGGGCTCGGCGACCAGATCGTCTATGGCGATGGCGTCGTCACCGGCTTCGGGAAGGTGAATGGCCGCCTCGTGTACGTCTTCTCCCAGGACTTCACCGTCCTCGGCGGCTCGCTCTCCGAGACGCACGCCGAGAAGATCTGCAAGATCATGGACCTCGCCATGCGGAACGGCGCCCCGGTGATCGGGCTCAATGACTCCGGCGGCGCGCGCATCCAGGAAGGGGTGGTCTCGCTCGGCGGCTACGCCGACATCTTCCTGCGCAACACGCTGGCGAGCGGTGTGGTGCCGCAGATCTCAGCGATCCTCGGTCCCTGTGCCGGCGGCGCGGTGTACAGCCCCGCGATCACCGACTTCACCTTCATGGTGCGCGGTACCTCGTACATGTTCGTGACCGGTCCGAACGTGGTGAAGACGGTCACCCACGAGGACGTGACCATGGAGCAGCTCGGCGGCGCCGACACGCACGGCGGCACGAGCGGCGTCTCGCACTTCACCTGCGGGAGCGAGCTCGAGTGCCTGGAGCAGATCCGCACGCTGCTGAGCTACCTGCCAAGCAACAACGTGGATGCGCCGCCCCGCGGTGCCGCGACCGATCCCCGCGACCGTCGCGATGAGGCGCTGCTCGACCTCGTCCCCGACAACGCGAACAAGCCCTACGACATGCACGAGGTGCTCAAGCGCGTCATCGACGATGGCGAGTTCCTCGAGGTGCAGCCGGACTACGCGGCCAACATCATCGTCGGCTTCGCGCGTCTGGGCGGGCACAGCGTCGGCATCATCGCCAACCAGCCGGCGGTGCTAGCCGGCGTGCTCGACATCAACGCCAGCGTGAAGGCGGCGCGCTTCATCCGCTTCTGTGATTGCTTCAACATCCCGCTCGTGACCTTCGAGGACGTGCCGGGATTCCTTCCGGGGCTCGCGCAGGAGCATGGCGGGATCATCAAGCACGGCGCCAAGCTGCTGTTCGCGTACTGCGAGGCGACGGTGCCGAAGCTGACCGTCATCACGCGCAAGGCCTACGGCGGGGCCTACGATGTGATGAGCTCCAAGCACATCCGTGGCGACTGGAACGTCGCCTGGCCCACCGCCG
>CAZAGK010000145.1:0-6909 GCA_964484775.1 uncultured Gemmatimonas sp.
GTTCGGACACTCGGCCGATGGTGGCCTCCGCGAGCTTGGCGCAGTAGCATCATAGAGATGCGGTTCTCCAGCCGCGCAGCAGAACACCAGTCGTTAGACTGTCCCCCACTCACGTTCTATCAATCATGGCTCGTGGGCCCGCGCAGATTTGGCAGCCAGACGATATTCGCCGCGCCTATCAGGCAGCGCCCCCTGTCGTGCGGACGCGGGTCGCGGGGTTGCTGGATGAGGCTGTCAGCTCGGGACGCTTCACCTCGATCCGCACTCAGGGACCTGCGTTTGGCATCCTAACGCGCGATCTCGTGCGTGTCCTTTCCATCCGTGAGCGCAGGGTCGCCGAGAGGCTTGGCAAGGTGACGTACTATCCACGCAAAGTGATTGGTGGTACAGGCGACGAGAACCGAACGCAGTTTGATTCCGCCCTGCGTGATGTCGGATTCCATCCGCCGTTGTCCGTCAAACTTCCAGGGCACGTCGAACTTGGCTATCTCTCCGAAATGGATCAGCCAGCTTACGAAGGGCTGCTGGAGATCGTACAAATGCTCGGCCCTTTGCCCTCCATCGACCTCGCCGAGCCGGCTCCCGCCGCTCGTCGCACGGTGGTTGCGACTCGCATCGTTCGAGATTCTGCGCTTGTTCGACAGCTCAAGGCGCGTTACGACCATACGTGTCAGCTGTGTGGCGATCGGTTGACAAATCCAGCTGGCGACTGGATGTATTCGGAGGGTCATCATCTGCGACCGCTGGGGACGCCTCACAATGGAAGCGACACGGTAGACAACATTCTGGTTGTCTGCCCCAACCATCATGCGATGCTCGATTTTGCAGCAATCACACTTTCGGTCTCAGACATTCGTTTGTCGCGGCATGCCGTCAGCACCAGCAGCATTGCATATCACAACCGTCTGGTAGCCAAGCGAGGTTCACCGTGACAAGCGCTAGGGCCAACTTCTGACTGCGGCCAGTCTAACCACAAGTTGCTGCCGACGCGGTTCGGGCACTCGGCCGGTGGTGGCCTCCTCGGCACTGGCGCAGTAGCATCATAGGGTGCGGTCCTCCGGCCGCGCAGCAGAACTCCAGTCGTCAGCCGCCCCTCTTCCTCAGCTCTTGAACGACTAGCCATGCTCGGATTCCTTGTGGCGCTGTCGATGACGATGCCGGCCTCTTGCGGGACCACGGATCACACTCGTGGCGTTGCGCCCCGCCAATATGTGTTCTACCGACGCGATCACGAGCACATTGCGGACACGAGCTTTCTCAATCATCCGAATCTCACCGGCGCCCAACTCACCTTCACCTGGCGCGAACTCGAACCGAAGCCCGGTCAGTACGCCTTCGACACCATTCGCGAACGCCTCGCCTTCCTGACGCCACGCGGCAAGCGGCTCTTCCTGCAACTCCAGGACGTCTCCTTCAGCGAGACGCGCGTCACCCCCGACTACCTCGCCACCGACTCGGCGTTCCACGGCGGCATCGCGCGGAAGTACGAGCTGGGCGCCGACGGCGTCGCCCACTTCGGTGGCTGGGTCGCTCGACGCTGGGATCCCGCAGTGCGTGAGCGGTTCACACGGCTGCTCGCGGCGCTCGCGCGCGAATTCGACGGCCAGATCGAAGGCGTCGTGCTCGCCGAGACAGCGATAGGATTCGATGATCCCAAGCGCGTGCCGTCTGGGTACTCTCCCGCCGCCTATGCCGCCGGCGTTCAGGAACTCCTCACCGCGGCACGCAATGCGTTCCAGCGATCGTGCGTCGTCATCTACGCCAACTTCATGCCCGGCGAGTCACTCCCCGAAGACGACCGCGGCTTCCTGCGCGGCGTGCACACGCACGCAGCCACGATCGGCGTCGGCGTTGGTGGCCCTGACATCTTGCCCAATCGCCCCTACCAGCGCCGGCACAGCCTCGCGCTGATCGAGCAGCGCCCCGCGGGGGTGATCGCCGCGATGGCCGTGCAAGACGGCAATCTCGCTGACCGGGACCAGCGCACCGGCAAGCGCATCACGGTCGCAGAGCTCTACGCGTTCGCTGCCACACGACTGCGCCTTGACTACATATTCTGGGGCACGGAGGAACCGTACTTCACGTCAGACGTCCTGCCGTTCCTCCGCGCGCTTCCGCGTCGGTAGACCCTCGTGCATGCCTCGACGCCGAGCCTGACCTGAGCCCGACGCACTCGCTTCCTTCGTATTCGCGACCGATGCCACGCCTCCACGAGATCCGCCGCGCCGCCCCAGCCGACGCCCCCCTCCTCGCCACCCACCGCGTCGCCATGTTCCGCGACATGGGCCGCACCACCCCGGCGATCGAGCCATCCCTCCTCGACGTCTGTACCACCTACCTCGCCGAGGCCATCCGCAAGGACGAGTACGTCGGCTGGATTGCCCAGCTCTCCGACGATCCCTCCATCGCCATCGGCGGCGCGGGCGTCCAGCTCCGACCGCTGGTCCCCCGCACCGACCCCACCGGGCAGTTCCTGCTCATCGGGCGGGAAGGACTCGTCCTCAACGTCTACGTCGCCGAGTCGTATCGACGGCGGGGCGTCGCTCGTGACCTCATGAATACCATCATCCGCTGGGTGCCCGATGCCGGAATCGTTCGCCTGGTCCTGCATGCCTCCGCAGATGGTCGATCGCTGTATGAGTCGCTGGGCTTCCTACCGAGCAACGAGATGCTCTTTCCCCCGTTCCTGAAGCCGATCGCGAGTTCCTGATCCGCTCGGCCCTCTCAGCTCCGCACGAACTCGAACAACGCCGCGAACGCGCCAGCGTCCGCACTCCGCATGGCGGCGATGTAGCGCTCCCGCACACCGGCGGCACGAGCGGGCGGCCCCTCCGCTCCCCAACTGAACGGCTCCCTCCCCCACCGCAGCAACAACAGATCCGTCGCCAACCGCCCCGCCCGCCCATTCCCATTCGGCCACGGATGGATCCGCACCAACCCGTGATGGAACCGCGCCGCTAGCTGATCCAGTCCCTCCGGATCACTCCCGATCGCCGCCCTCTGCGCCGCAGTGTTCTCCAACAAGTCCCGCACGAGACGAGGCACCTCGTGCCAACTGTACGGCGAGATGTTCTTCTCCGAGCGCCGGAACGTGCCTGCCCACGCCCACGTCCGATCGAACATCCGCCGGTGCAGCTCCTCGAGCGCCCCAGGCTCGAGCACATCGAGCGTGCGGCGTGAGAGCCACCGCAACGCGATCGCGATGTTCCTCGCTTCCCACTGATTGAGGTCAGCGCGCGTCGCGAGGTGCGACGGGATCAACCCCTCGGCCTCGTCCGGATCGAGTAAGGTGTTCCCGTCGCCCTCGTGCGATTCTGCCAGCACGTCACGCCGCACGCACTAGTCCCACAGCCGGCGCGCGCGCGTCGTAAGCCACTCCTCCACCGCGCGCGCTTCATCGAGCACCGCTTCAACACCCGCCTCCTGATCTTCCAGGCGCATGGTGTGCACCAGTCGGTTCCGCTCGTCGCGGGCCTTCCGGGTCGCCTGATGACGAACGCTGTCTTCGAGTGACGACCGCGGCACGAACACGATCCGCAGATCGCATTCCATCGCTTCGGCAGCCTCCCGGAGCTTTCCGATCGAGATCGTCTCCTTCTCCTCGCGGGTCTCGAACGCATTCACCGTCTGCGCCGAAACGCCGAGCCGCTTCCCGAGTTGTGCCATCGTCATGCCGAGTGATTGCCGGATGGTGCGAATCCACCCGCCCCGAGGAGACTCGACGCGCGGAAACGACTGGAGCCGAGCGTCCAGCTGCTCTCGCTGTAGCCCTAGCATCTCGGGGGATGGTCGTGGAGAGCCGGATTGTCGTTTCATAAGCCTATACGATGATGAAGTATACAATATCATGATACTATAGGCTTATGGTATTCCTCGCAAGATAAGACTATAAGCTCATATGCCATCGATTGATTGGCTCCATCATAGTATTGCAGGTGGAGCCAACCATTTCCTGATGCCCGCCGCTTCTCCCGTCCCCTCCGACTGGCACTCCGTCCGCACCATCGTCCTCACCCGCGACAACCGCCGGTGCCGCGAGTGCGGCGACCACATCCGCAACGGCGAAGCCGACGTCCACCACCTCGTCCCTCGCTCCGCCGGCGGACGCGACGACCCCGCCAACCTGATCACCCTGTGCGACGGCTGCCACGCGGCCCGGCACCCGAATCTCCAAGGCGGCCTCGCCCGCCGCATGGTCGAACGTTGGGGGCTGCGCTTCGCCAAGTGGCTCGACTACAACGGCGACCTCAACGCCCTCGATGAATCCGTCGGCGCCACCCTCCGACTGCTCGGCGCCAATCGCTTCCGCGCTCATCAGCTGGAAGTCGTGCTGGCCGCGCTCCAAGGACAATCGCTCCTCCTCGTCAGCGCCACCGGATCCGGCAAGTCACTCTGCTTCCAGGTGCCGATCCTGCTCAAACGCGGCTGCGGCTTCGTGATCTCGCCGCTCAAGGCGCTCATGAGCCAACAAGTCTCCGAACTGCAACGTCGGCAGATCCCCGGCACCTTCATCAACGGAGACCTGAGTCCTCAAGAGAAGGAGATCCGCTACCGACTCCTGCATGATCAGGCGATCAAATTCCTGTACTGCACCCCCGAGCGGTTCGACCCCACCATGGTCCGGCCGGCGGAGGTCGCCGAGATCACGCAGTCGAAGCCCAACTACCTCGTGATCGATGAGGCACACTGCATCGACCGCTGGGGACGCGATTTCCGCCCCAACTACGGGCGCCTGCGCGAAGTCCGCCGAGCGCTTGGCGATCCTCCCGTGCTCGCCTTCACCGCCACCGCCGGCGTCGAGAGTCAGAAGCGGATCCTCAAATCGCTTGGAGTCCCCGACGCGCGCGTCGTCGTCACCGGCGTCAATCGCCCCAACATCGCGCTCGCGCGCTTGCACGACCTGCCGGACGATCGCCGTTACAAGCTGATCCTCGCGCTTCTGCGCGCCATGCCTGCCGGGCGGGTGATGCTGTTCGTCCCGACCGTGAAGATCGGGCGACATGTGCAGGAGGGACTGAGGGCGAACGGGCTCGACGTCCCCTTTTTCCACTCACAGCACGGGACCGCCAACGAACGCGACCTCCTGCTCGGCCGCTTCACCGGACGCGTGGAACCCGCACTCAACGTCATCATCTGCACGAACGCGTTCGGCATGGGACTCGACCTCCCGAACGTTCGTCTCGTGGTGCATTGGCAACATCCGGCGTCGCTCGAGGACTATCTGCAGGAGTTCGGGCGCGCGGGGCGCGATGGTGCGCCGTCCATCACGGTGCTCTTCACCGGGCCGAAGGACACCGGGCTCCTGCACTACATGGCCGATCGCACGGCCGCATCGGCCCGTCATCTCGACGCCGACCAACGCGAGGCGGTCAAGAAGGCGAAATACGCAGCGATCCATCACATGCATGAGCGCGCAACAGCCCGCACTCGATGCTTCCGGCAGACGATTCTGCGCTACTTCGGAGAAGAGACGGCACCTGGACAGCGCTCACTGTCACTCCGCATCGTCGACTGGATCTTCTCGCGATCAAAGCACGTCGCGAAGGTTCAAGGCTGCTGCGATGCCTGCGACAAAGTCGACGCCTCGAACGTGATCGAATGGGCCGGTCGCATCTGGCGCTCGACCTAGCCCGTCTCCCCCAACTCCCTCTGCAACCAAGCCCGCGCCATCGCCCAATCCCGCTTCACCGTCTTCTCCGAGATCCCCAACACCCGCGCGCACTCCTCCACACTCAACCCCGTAAAGAACCGCAACTCCACGATCTCCCCCTGACGCGGATCCCACGCACTGAGCCGCTCCAACGCCTCGTGCAGCGCCACCACATCCACCTCGCCATCCGCGGCGGCCCCCTGCGCCACACCGTCCAGGGCGCCCAACGTCACGTGCGCCGCATCACCGCCACGCTTGTCAGCGGCGCGCGACCGCGCATGATCGACCAACACGTTCCGCATCACCGTCGCCGCCGTCCGCACGAAATGATCGTGATCGGCGAACCCCTTGGACGCGGTCGCGAGGCGCAGATACACCTCATGCACCAACGCCGTCGCCGGCAGGCTGTCGCTCGTCCCCGATCGGCGCAGATACGCGCCCGCGAGCGCGCGGAGCTCGGCGTACGACTCCTCGAATCGCTCCGGTGAGCTGGCGGATGGCACGGAGCCGGGGTCTTCTGAGGGCGTCACTGGAACAAGATGCCCCCGCGCACACCCCACCGCTACCATAGTAGTGTCACCACGTCGCACTGCTTGATATACCGCGCGCCACCCGTTCATCTTCGCACTCTCATGCGCGACCCGATGAACCCCGCCGACTGGCGCCGACTCAAGGAATGGTTCGGCGATGTCCTCGACGCCCCCGAACGGCGCGAGGAGATCCTCGCACACGCCGAACTCGAGTCCGCCGCACTCGCCGCCGAACTCCGCGCCCTCCTCGCCGAACACGACGCCCCGAGCCTCGACGCCTCCGCCGTTCTCGCCCAGGCACCCTCCGCCGTCGAAGCGCACGCCCCCGGCGCCCCCGACGTCGCCACCATCGGCCCCTACCGCATCCTCCGCGAACTGGGACGCGGCGGCACCGGTGTGGTCTTCCTCGCCGAACGCCAGGACGACGAGTTCCACCGCCCCGTTGCCCTCAAAGTCCTGCGCTTCGTCGCCTGGAACCAGCGCACCCGCGAACTCCTCACCGAGGAGCGCCGCGCCCTCGCCCGACTCCAGCACGCCAACATCGCCACCCTCCTCGACTGGAGCACCACCACCGACGACACCCCCTGGCTCGCCATGGAGTACGTCGAGGGACAACCGATCGACGCCTACTGCCACGACCGCAAGCTCGGCCTCTCACGCACCCTCGACATCTTCGAACAAGCCTGCGCCGCGGTCCAGTACGCACACCAGCGCCTCATCGTCCATCGC
>CAZAGK010000146.1:0-6898 GCA_964484775.1 uncultured Gemmatimonas sp.
CGGCCATCGCGGCCGCGCCGGCGCGGAGCGCCGTGGTGTCGACCCCCACGAGCGCGGCCGGGAGGGTCGCCACCGGCGTGAAGAGGCTGAAGCGCCCTCCGACGTTCGGCGGGACGGAGAAGCACGGGAGCCCGTCGCGCAGCGCCACCGGGCGCAGCACCCCAGCGGCCGGATCCGTGACGACGGCCACATGATGCGACGCCGGGAGCCCCTGCGCGTCGATCAGATGCCGCACGCACAGATACTGCGCCATCGTCTCGGCGGTACCGCCGCTCTTGGAGATCACCAGGAACAGGGTGCGCGACAGTTCGAGGAGGTCGAGGAGTCCGGCCATCGAGCGCGGATCGACGTTGTCGAGCACATGGAACCGCGGCTGTCCGCCGCGCTGCGCGCCGTGCCGCTCATTCCAGCCGTACGGGAGGAGCGCCGTGCGCAGCATCGCGGCGCCGAGCGCCGAGCCGCCGATGCCGAGCACGACGATGTCGTCATAGCGACCGTGCATCGTGGCCACCCACGCGAGCATCCGCTGGTGCTCGCTCTCCTGCGCGGCGAGGTCGGCGAAGCCGTAGCGGCCCGCGGCGATGTGGGCGCGGACCGTGGCGTGCGCGGCGGCGAAGGCGGTCGTGAGCCCCTGCCATTCGTCGTCGCCGATCCCGGTGGCGATGTGGGGCGCCCGCATGTGCGCGATGTCGAGATGCAAAGTCATTCGGCCACCGTCACTTGGAGTCCGTCGAACGCGGGGTGGATGCCATCGGGGAACTCGGCCTCGAGCACGGCGTGCGCGTTGTGATGCGTGAGATGCGTGAAGTAGGTGCGCGCGGCACCGATCCGGCGCGCGACCTCCACCGCCTCACCCAGACTGAGATGCGTGGGATGTTCGGTGCGGAAGAGCGCATTGAGGACCAGCACCTGCACGCCGCGGAGCGTCTCGATCGCGGCATCAGGGAGGGTCTTCGCGTCGGTGACGTAGCCGATGGGCCCCACGCGATACCCGAACACCCGCGCGCGGCCGTGCGGGACTTCCAGGGCGACGACCTCGAGCCCGCCCACGTCGAACGGGACGCCCGGCGTCACATCGATCAGCGCCCCTTCCGGCTTGGACGTTCCCGGGATCGCGCGCACGGCCTGATCGAAGATGTACCCGAACCGGTCGCGCAGCATCGTGAGCGTCTCCGGCGGTCCGTACATCGGCAGCGCGCGGCCCCGTCGCACGGAGATCGCGCGGATGTCGTCGATCCCGTGCGTGTGATCGGCGTGTTCGTGCGTGAAGAGCACCGCATCGACGTCGTCGACCCGGTTGGCGATCAACTGCAGGCGCAGCTCGGGGGGCGCGTCGATCAGGAGGCGCGTTCCCGCCCCCTCGATGACCGCGCCCACGCGCGTCCGCTTGTCGCGCGGATCGTCCGACCGGCAGACGGCACAGTCGCAGCCGATCTGCGGCACGCCGAAGCTCGTGCCGGTCCCCAGGAAGGTGAGCTTCACACCCGTTCGACCTTGAGGGTGTTCGTCGTCCCGGGGACGTCGAAGGGGACGCCCGCAGTGATGATCACCTGCTGTCCCGGCTTGGCGATCTCGTTGCGCACGAGCACCTCGCGCGCCTGCGCGAGCATCTGCTCGTAGGTGTCGGTGTGCGGCACGAGGAAGGGCACCACGCCCCACACGAGCGCGAGCTGCCGGTACGTCCGCGCCTGATCGGTGAGCACGACGATCGGCACGCCCGGTCGCCGCGCGGCGACCACGCGCGCACTGAACCCGCTCTTGGTGAAGACGATGATCGACGCGGCACCGAGCAGACGCACCGCGGTGATGGCCGAGGAGGCGATCGTCTCCTCGACGCTCGCTTCGCCCGGCTGCAGGCGATCGAGTCCGGTGCCGCGCGCCACGGGGAGCGTCTCCGCGGCGGTGACGATCCGGTGCATGGCCTCGACCGTCAACTCGGGATACGCACCGGCGGCGGTCTCGGCGGAGAGCATCACCGCGTCGGTGCCGTCGAGCACGGCATTGGCCACGTCGTTGGCCTCGGCGCGCGTCGGACGCGGATTCTCGATCATCGACTCGAGCATCTGCGTGGCAGTGATCACGGGACGGCCGAACCGATTGGCGAGGCCGATGATCCGTTTCTGCGCGAGCGGGACCTCCTCGAACGGGAGCTCCACGCCGAGATCGCCGCGGGCGACCATCACGGCGTCGGAGGCGCGGAGGATGTCGTCGAGACGCATCAGTGCGCTGTCCTTCTCGATCTTCGCGACGATCAGCATCCCCTTGGGGAGGAGGGCGCGCAGCTCCTTGATGTCCTCGGGGCGGCGCACGAAGCTGAGCGCGAGATAGTCGAGGTCCTGCTCGATCGCGAAGACGATGTCGGCCCGGTCCTTCTCCGTCAGCGACGGCGCCGAGACGTCGATCCCGGGGAGGTTCATCCCCTTGTGCGACGACATCCGGCCCCCGTGCACCGTACGCACGTGCACGCGGTCGCCGTGCACGGCGGTCACCGAGAACTCGAGCAGGCCGTCGTTGACGAGGATGCGCCCGCCGACGCGCACGTCGTCGGCGAGATGGTCGTACGTCACGGGCACTTCGTCGCCGGTGGCGACGGTCTCGTGCGTGAACACGAGCGACTGCCCGTCGGCGATCTCCAGTGGCGTGGGGAGATCGCCGATGCGGATGCGCGGCCCCTGCAGGTCGCCGAGGATCGCGACCGGCTTGCCGGCATCGAGCGCCAGCCCGCGGATCGTGGTGATGGTCCGGGCGTGCTGCTCGTGGGTGCCGTGCGAGAAGTTGATGCGCGCCACGTCGACGCCGCGCGCGATCAGCGAGGCCAGCACCTCCGGTTTGGCGGAGGCGGGCCCGATCGTCGCGACGATCTTGGTGCGCGCGTGCGGCATCACGAGGTGAAGGGGCGCCCCAACGCCGTCGCCTTGCCGGCCAGGCCGCCGATCAGGGTGTCGAACGACTTCTGGAAGCTCGCGAGCCCCTCGGCGAGGAGCTTGTCGGTGACCTCGGTGAGGTCGATGCCGAGCGCGGAGATCGCGCCGATCGTGCGGCGTGCGCCGTCGATGTCGGCGTCGACCGTGCGCGCGACCTTGCCGTGGTCCCGGAAGGCGTCGAGCGTCGCGGGCGGCAGGGTGTTCACCGTGTCGGGCCCGATGAGCGTCTCCACGTAGAGCACGTCGGAGTAGGCCGGGTTCTTGGTGCCGGTCGAGGCCCAGAGCGGACGCTGCACGCGCGCGCCCTTCGCGGCGAGCGCGTCCCACCGCGGGCCCGCGAAACGCTCGAGGAAGAGCGCGTAGGCGAGCACCGCGTTCGCGATGGCGGCGCGGCCGCGGAGCGAGAGCGCGTCAGGCGTCCCGATGCCGTCGAGACGCTTGTCGATCTCGGAGTCCACGCGGCTCACGAAGAAGCTCGCGACGCTCGAGATCATGTCGATCGCACCGCCCGCCTTCACCCGATCCTCGAGGCCGCCGAGGTAGGCGTCGATGATGCGCGCGTGGGCCTCGACGGCGAAGAGCAGCGTCACGTTGACGTTGATCCCGTCGGCGATCAGTCGGCGGAGCGCGATCGCCCCTTCGGCCGTCCCCGGCACCTTGATCATCACGTTGGGCCGTGCGACCGTCTTCCAGAGTCGGTGCGCTTCCTCGACCGTGGCCGCCGCGTCGTGCGCCGCGCCCGGGCTCACCTCGATCGACACGTAGCCGTCGGCGCCCTTGGTGCGCTCGTAGACCGGCAGGAACAGATCGCAGGCGCGACGCACGTCGTCGGTCTCGACGAGCTCGAACATCGCCCACGCATTCGTGACCGTGGTGGCCGCGCTGATCTGCGCGTCGTAGGCCGTCCCCTGGGCGAGCGCCTTCTCGAAGATCGTCGGGTTCGAGGTCATCCCCGTGAGGGCCTCGTCGCGGATGCGCCGCTCGAGTTCGCCGTTGTGGAGCATCGTCCGGTCGATGTAGTCGAGCCAGATCGACTGGCCGGCGGCGTTCAGCGCGTGCAGGGGGGTGGTCATGGAGAAGCGATCCCGTGCGGAGGTGAGGGGGTACGGCCTTCAGAATTATAACGGACGCGAGACCCTCGCCGAACCGGGTGCCCTACCCTTCCACGTGGTTAGACCGGGCGACGGAAGTTATCCTTCTGGGCCGGACCCCGCTTCGCCGTCCCGGTCCGCCACTTCGCCTCCCTCCGCCCCGACGCGACCATGCCCAAGGACTACCCCGATCATCACGACGCCGACCTCGTCATCCGGTTCTACGAGATGCGGCGCGAAGCTGTCACGCGCGAGGCCCGCAAGGCCATGGCGGGCTGGTTCCCGGCCTCGTGGGACGACGTGCAGGCGCTGCTCAAGCCCGATCACCCGAACAACGCCGCCTTCCGCCAGCTCAGCGGCTACTGGGAGATGGTGTACGGCATGGCCCGCCACGGGATCGCGCACGGCGAGTTCCTGATGGAGAACAGCGGCGAGGGGATGTTCTTCTACTCGCGCTTCGAGCCCTACCTCGCGCAGCTGCGGGAGCAGGCGAGCCCGCGCATCTTCACGAACTGCGAGTGGGTGTCCAAGAACACCGAGATGGGCAAGGCGCAGCTCGCGATGTTCGTGGCGCGCTGGGCCAAGATGCAGGTGAAGTAAGGGGTCAGCCGATCGGCAGTACGTAGAGGTCATCGAGTTCGGCGACGCCGTCGAACTCGAAGGGGTGCTTCCCCGCCGGCACGAACCCGACCTTCTCGTAGAAGCGCTTGGCGCGTGCGTTGTGCCGCCACACGCTCAGCCAGAGGGCATCGTGTCCGCGCGAGGCGGCGCGCGCGACGGCGGCGTGCATGAGCCGCTGCGCGAGTCCGCTCCCCTGCGCCTCCGTCCCCACGTAGAACCGCTCCACCTCCGCGGGGCGCGCGGCCGTCAGCGCCGCCGGGACCGCGGAGCCGGTGCCGACCATCACGAAGGCGGTCCACCGATCGGGACTCCCCGCGCGCAGGGTCCAGCGCGCGGGGTCCGTCAGTTCGGCACGTTGCTGCCCCTCGCCGTAGTGCGCGGCGATATGGCGCTCCAACCGCTCGGCGTCGTAGCCGTGCGCATAGGTACGCCGGAAGAGATCGGCGAGGAAGCGCGCGTACTCGGCAGCCTCGTCGGGGTGCGCGTCGGTGATGGCAGGAAGGGTCGGCACGATCGGACAATCTAGTCCGGCGCGCGCGAGCCGTGGCCCGATCGCGTTAGCTTGCACCGTACACCCGCCGCCAGAGGGAGCTTCGCATGGCCGACCATCCGTTCGGTACCTTCTTCCTGCCCGGTCCGACCGAGGTGCGTCGCGAGGTCCTGCACGCGATGCTCCAACCGATGATCGCGCACCGCAGCGACGCCTTCCGCACGCTCTTCGCCGAGCTGCAGGGCGGACTGCGCGCACTGTTCCGCACGACGCGCCCGGTGTTCGTCGCGCCGAGTTCGGGGACGGGGATGATGGAGGCGGCGGTTCGCAACGCGCCGCCGGGGCCGATCCTCTCGCTGGTGAACGGCGCCTTCTCCGAGCGCTTCGCCGACATCGCCCGCGCCTGCGACCGGGAGGTGCGCGTCCTGCGCGTGCGCGAGGGCGAGGTGGTCGAACCGGCCGCACTCGAGGCGGCGCTCGCCGACCATTGGTTCGCCGCCGTCACCGTGGTGCACTCCGAGACCTCCACCGGCGCGTTGAGCGATGTGGCGGCACTCGCACACGTGGCGCAGGCGCACGGGGCGATGATCCTGGTGGACAGCGTCACCGGAGTGGGGGGAGCGCCGCTGCTCACCGATGCGTGGTCGTTGGACTTCGCTCTGACGGGCTCCCAGAAGGCACTCGCCCTCCCCGCCGGACTCGGCCTCGCGGTCGCGAGCGAACGCTACCTGCTCCAGGCGGAGACGATCCCCGGTCGTGGTCGCTACTTCGACGTGGTGGAGTTCGAGCGCGCGGCGCTGCGCGACGAGACGCCCAACACGCCGGCGCTCTCGTTGCTCTACGCGCTCCAGCTGCAGCTGCGCGACATCGGCACCGAAGGACTCGAGGCACGCTGGGCGCGCCACGCGGCCATGCAGCAGCGCACGATCGACTGGAGCGAGCGCGCGATCAGCGACGGGCTGATCGACGGGCTCATCGCCCGGGCCGGCGCGCGATCCCCGACCGTGACGGCGCTCCGGCTCCCGTCGGGGATCACCGATGCCGTGGTGGACCGTGCGATGGCCGCGCGCGGATTCACGATCGGTCGCGGCTATGGCGCGCTGGCCGGGACCACGGTGCGGGTCGGCCACATGGGGGACCACACCGTGGAGCGGCTCACCCTCTTCCTCGACGCACTCGGCGACGCGCTCGCCGAGTGCCGCCGCACCGTCAGCTGATCACGACGGGGCTGAACGAGGCTTCGTTGGCGCGATCGCCGAGCAGCAGCCGTGCGACTTCCTGGTTGCGGAAGGTGAAGATCCGCGTGAGCTGCTTGCGGACGATCGGATGCACGAGCTCGCCGAGGACGCCGAAGGGGAGCTGATAGCGCACCTCGTCGTCCATGCGCACCCCACCCGGGACCGGATGGAAGGTGTGCCGATGCACCCACTCCGCGTACGGGCCCTTGAGCTGGGTGTCGGTGAACTCGCTGTTCGGCCGCCAGCTCTGGATGCAGGTGCGCCAGTTCATCGGGATGCCGTGCAGCCCGATGCGATAGTCGATCAGCACACCGTCGCGCATGACGATCGGCGCGGGGGTGAGGATGGTGAAGGAGAGTTCCGGCGGGGTGATGCGCCCGAGGTTCGCCGCCTCGGCGAAGAAGGGGAAGACCGCGTCGCGCTCGAGGGGCAAGGTGAGCGACGTCGTCAGCAGATGGACGGTCATCGGGAATGCGTGGGTGAGAGTGCGGAAGCGGGGGGCCCCCGCCGAGCCAACAGAGAAAAGGGGGGCCC
>CAZAGK010000147.1:0-6692 GCA_964484775.1 uncultured Gemmatimonas sp.
GGACGTCACGCGCCCGATGCCATAGATGTAGGTCAAACCGATCTCGACCTTTTTCTCCCGCGGGAGATCGACGCCAGCAATACGAGCCATATTTGGTTAGCCTTGCCGCTGCTTATGCTTGGGATTGCGCTTGCAGATGATACGAGTGACACCGCGGCGGGTGACCACCTTGCAGTGCTCGCAGATCGGCTTCACGCTGCTACGAACTTTCACGGGGGACTCCGGAAGTACGGAACGGAACAGCACGAGAACTACGCGAAAACGCGGAACTCGTTGCCCGCCCCTGTTTTGGGGCAGACACGCATAATATCGCGCCGACCCCCTTGACACAAGCCCCAAGACTGACGTGTACGCATTCGGCCCGAATTGCACGCCACCCCGCCCCACGACACACGCCCCGTCCTCCTTCCGGAGGACGGGGCGTGGCTGATTTACCGCTAACGACTTATCCCACAACCGCTTACACGGCGATTCGACTCACTTCACCCCGAGCTTCGCCTTCACCAGCTGCTCGATCCGCTTCTCCAGCTCCCCCTGCGTGTTGCACACCGTCGAGTTGCCGCGACCGAACGCGGGGTCGCTCCCCTGTCCGCTCACGCGCGTCGTCAGCGTGGACTGCGTCGCCGACACGACCGTCACGTAGCTCATCAGGCTGAGTTGGATGTCGTACGTCTCCGCGTTCGGGCCGCCCGAACCGGTGCCGCAGTCCACCCACTTCATCATCGACTCGCCGGCGAACTTGCGACGCACGCGGAACTGCTGGTTCCCGATCGAACGCGACGCCGTCTCCAGCGTCCCTTCCGGCACCTTCAGCTCGGCGTACACCGCCTGCAGCGCGTTCCACACGTCGTTCGCCGGCGCGGCCACCGACGACGCGACCGCGACCTGATTCGCGACCGCACCGCCGAGGATCTTGGTGTTGTCCATGGCGCTCTGGATGCGCTGCGTGGTGGCGGAGATCTCGACCGGTGGCGCCGAGGCCGGCGTGCTCTGCGAGCTCGCGCAGGCGCCGAGCGCGACGGCGAACAGGATGACGGACGGACGATTCATGGCGACTCCTCAGTGGGGAAAATGATGGAACAACGCTGCTATCGTCGGGCGATCTCGCGCAAGGCGTCTGTGCTCAGGACACGCGACCGCGGCGGTCCCCCATCGCGGGCCCTCGCGGAACCTCTTACCCCAGCGCCTCCCGCAAGGTGCGCAACGCGGCCACGGGGTCGTCGGCGGCGGTGACCGCCCGCCCGATCACCACGTAGCGCGCGCCCGCGGCGCGCGCCTGCTCGGGCGTCACGATCCGCGACTGGTCGTGCGCCGCACCACCGGCCGCGCGGATTCCCGGCACCAGCACCTGCAGCCCCGGATGCGCCGCCACGACCGCCGCGCACTCGTGCCCGCTGCACACCACACCGTGCGCTCCGGCACCGGCGGCCACCGCGGCGAGCCGCGCGACCTCGTCGGCGACCGTCGGGACCTCATGGCCGAGCGCGGCACGGATCATCGCGAGATCCATCGACGTCAATACGGTCACCACCAGGATCCCGGTGGCGTCCCCCGCCCCCTCGACCGCCGCGCGGACCATCGGCGCCCCGCCCACGCCGTGCACCGTGAGGAGCTTCACGCCGAGCCCGGCCGCGCTGCGCGCCGCCTGCTGCACGGTGTTGGGGATGTCGTGCAGCTTGAGGTCGAGGAACACCGACTTGCCCTCGCCGTGCAACCACTCCACGACGCGCGGCCCCTCGGCGGTGAACAGCTGCAGGCCGACCTTGTAGAACGTCGCTTCGGCGCCGAGCGCGTGCACGAGCGATTGCGCGTCGCGCAGCGAGCCGACGACGAGGGCGATGATCGGCTGAGTGGTCATTGCGGCCATTCGAGGGTTCCGGAGAGCGCGGCGAGCGAGGTGACGCCATGCGTGCTGCACCAGTGCGCGAGCTCGCGCACGATGCGTTCGGGGACGCGCGGGTTCGCGAGGGCGGCGGTGCCGACGGCGACGAGCGAGGCACCGGCGACGAGGTACTGCAGCGCGTCCTCCCCACTCGAGACGCCACCGATGCCGATGATCGGGACCGAGACCGCGTTTCGCACCTTCCAGGTGGCGAGCACGCCCACGGGGCGGAGTCCCGGCCCGCTCGTCCCGCCGGTGCCGAAGCCGAGGGCCGGACGGCGCGTCTCGAGATCGATGACGAGTCCGGGCAAGGTGTTCACGAGACTCAAGCCGTCGGCCCCCGCGTCCACGGCGCACTTGGCGATCGTCGCGATGTCGGGGAGGGTCGGCGAGAGCTTCACGAAGAGCGGACGCTTGGTGGCGGCGCGCGCGCGCTGCACGAGCGTGGTGAGCGCGACCGGATCGGCTCCGAACTCGAGCCCGCCGGCCCGCGTGTTCGGACAGCTCACGTTCAACTCGAACGCGGCGAAGCCGTCCGCCGACTCCAACTGCGCGACGACCTCGGAGAAATCCTCGACGACGCGTCCGACGACGTTCACGAGCACGCGCGCGCGCTGGAGTTTGGCGAGCCACGGCAGATGGTCGCGGCGCACCGCCTCGACGCCGGGGTTCGCGAGCCCGATCGCGTTGATCATCCCGCCGGGGAAGTCGGCGACGCGCGGCGCGGGTGCGCCGGCCCGTGGCTCGACACTCACGGCCTTCGTGACGATCCCACCCAGCGCTTCGAGATCGATCACCCCGTCGATCTCGCGCCCGTACGCGGCCGTGCCGGCGGCGAGGAGGATCGGATTCTGGAACGGGATCCCGGCGACGGTCGTCGCGAGCGCACCGCGCGGCGTCGCCACGGCGGTCATTGCTTGCGCGCCACGGTGGTCGCGGTGGTCGTGCCGGCGCTGGTCCCGCGACGGCGTTCATAGCGCGCGAGATACTCGACGGCGGCGTCGGCCACGGCGTTGGAGATGCGCTCCTGACCGCTCGGGCTGTTGATGTACGCGGCTTCCGCCGGGTTCGTGCCGAAGCCGATCTCGACGAGCACGGCGGGCATGTAGGCGGTGACGAGCACCCGGAATCCGGCTTGCTTCACGCCGCGGCTCGGGCCGGGGTGGGACTTCCCCAGCCGCTCCTGGATCAGCTCCGCGAGGTCGCTCGACTCGCGCAGATGTTCGTTCTGCGCCATGTCGTTCAAGATAAACCCGAGGGCATCGTCGGCGGGAGATGGACCGCTGCTCGTCTCGAAGCGGACCACGTCGTTCTCCATCTGCGCGACGCGCCTGGCGTCCTCGGTCTTGGCCTCGGCCAGGAAGTACGTCTCGAAGCCGCGCGCGGCGCCCGGTTCCTTCCAGCGCGGATTGGCGGCGTTCACGTGGATCGAGATGAACAGATCGCCCTTCCGCTGGTTCGCGATCCGTCCGCGGTCGCTGAGCGCGATGAGCGTGTCCCGGGTGCGCGTCATCACCACATCCATCCCGCGCTCCTCGAGCGTCTGCGCGAGACGCTTGGAGACGGCGAGCGTGATGTCCTTCTCGAGGATCCGGAACTTCCCGCCGATCGGGCCGTGCATCCCGTTGTCGGGGCCGCCATGTCCGGCGTCGACGATGACGATGCGCTTGGCCTTCGGCGCGGGGCCGGTGGCCGGAGTGACCGCCGAGGTGGCGATCCCGATGACGGAGCCGAGCAGGAGTGCGAGTCTCATCCCTTCACCTTCATGGCGCGGGCCATGTCGCGCTTGTCGTCCTTCTCGCGCAGATCGGCCCGCTTGTCGTGGAGTTTCTTGCCGCGGGCGAGCGCGAGGCGGACCTTCGCGCGCCCCTTCTTGAAGTAGATCTCGGTGGCGACGAGCGTGAGCCCCTGGCGTTCGACCGCGCCGATCAGCCGACGGATCTCCTTGCTGTGCAGCAGCAGCTTGCGGGTGCGCGTCGCCTCGTGATTGAAGCGGTTCCCCTGCTCGTACGGCGAGATGTGGAGGTTCAGCAGCCAGACCTCCCCGTCCTTCACGATCCCGTAGGCGTCGCTGATGTTGGCCTTGCCGGCACGCAACGACTTGACCTCGGTGCCCGCGAGCACGATGCCGCATTCCCAGCTGTCGAGCAGTTCGTAGTCGAACTTCGCACGACGATTCCGCGCGATCGACTCGATCGGCGGTTCGGCGGTGGCAGCGGTGGCGGGTTTCTTGGTGGTCACGGTCAGCTCGCTCGGACGGCACAGCCTCCCCCCCGCGCATCCGCGCGGCGGGCCGGGGCGCTATCCCCTTGTTGAATGACGACTTAGGGTGGGCTTGGGTATCGGCCTCCCCTGTGTTATTATGTACGGGCTACGCCGAAGTGGTGGAACTGGTAGACGCGCTGGCTTCAGGAGCCAGTGGGCGCAAGCTCGTGGGGGTTCGAGTCCCCCCTTCGGCACTGGAAGTTCGGCGAAGGCCCCGTCACCGCGGGGCCTTTCGCATTTAAGGCTTCGTGCGGGCCGCGGCTTCCGAGGGGGACACGTCGTCGGGGAGCTCGGCGGTCCCGTACGCCGAGCGCAGCGCGTCGTTCGCGGCGTCGGTGTAGGCGCTGAGCAACTCGACCGCGCGCTTGAGCGGCGTCCCCGCGCTGCGGGCCCCGTCGCTGGCGAAGGCCAGCAGCACGCGCCCCAGCTTCTCCCCGCTCCCCACCGCCCCGCCGCGCGAGGTCAGCGCTTCGCGATAGCCGGAGAGCCGGTCGTTCAGCTGCCGCTCCACGAGCGGGAGGAGGTCGGGGTCGATCCGCCGGTCGGCGCGCAGCGCTTCGGACAGCGCCGCGACGATCTCGGAGCCGGTGCGGTCATCGAGCGCGTCGCGCTGCGCGGTCAGCACGCCGAGCGCGAGTCGCGCGTAGCGGAGCTCCCATCGGGCATGATCGAGATCGCCGCCGGTCGCGGCTGCGGCGAGCCAGGCGACGTCGGCCTCGTCCGGTTCGTGCTGGAGCGCACCGAGGAAGAGCGCCGCGCGCCGGGCGCGATCGCGAGCGGTCCGCCACTCCGGGGTGAATGGGATCAGCGCCACCCCGAGCCTCCGTCTATCCCTGCAGGACCGGCAAGCCGGTGCGTCCACCCACGACATCAGCGCGCACCGGGAGTCCGACCTTGCTGCGCACGGCGGCCTCGGTGAGGAGCAGATCGGAGAGGCGAACGCCGTCGAGCACCTCGTCGATCCGATGCTGCAGCATCATCCACACCGGACGCACGCTGCACGAGTGCGACGACGAGCAGCGCTCGCTGTCGACCGGATGCGTCTCGCAGTGGAGATCGAAGGTCACCAGCTCCGCGGCGGCGATGATCTCGCGCACGGTGATGTCGGCGGCGTCGCGGTCGAGCATGTAGCCGCCCTTCGCGCCGCGGGTGCTCGTGACGATCCCCGCACGACGCAACCGGAGGAGGATCTGCTCGACATAGTCGCCCGGCAGCTTCTCCTTGGCGGCGATGTCGCGACCGGTCACCGGCCCCTCGTCCGCACGCTTGGCGAGGTGAAGCGCGCAGATCACGCCGTACTCTGCCCAAGTGGTTATCCGCATACCGAAGAGTACCCGATTCCGGGGCGCCGAACAAGCGGAGCGGGTGGTGTCAGCCCGGCCAGCGTCGCGCGCCGAGGCGGGCTCAGTGCTCCGCGCCCGGGACGCCGGGTTCCGTCATGCGCCGCAGGTCGAGCGCGGCGTCGAGGGTGCCCTGATCCAGTCCGCTCTCGCGGACCGCGAGCGAGCGGATGAGCTCCCCGCTCTGCACCGAGTGCTTGGCCATCTCGGCCGCGCGTGCGTAGCCGATCCGCGGCGCGAGTGCGGTCGCGAGCGCGGCCGATCGTTCCACCCAGTACGCGCACTGCGCCTCGTTGGCCTCGATCCGCTGTACGCACCGCACGTCGAGCGCGGTGATCGCCGACGTCAGGATCACGAAGGAGAAATGCAGATTGTGCCCGATCACCGGCATCATCACGTTGAGCTCCAGCTGCCCGTGCTCGCTCGCGATGGCGACGGTCGTGTCGTTGCCGAGCACCTGGAAGCAGACCTGGTTCACCATCTCGGCGACCGACGGATTCACCTTCCCCGGCATGATGCTCGATCCCGGCTGTACCGCAGGGAGGATGATCTCGTCGAGCCCGGTGCGCGGGCCGCTCGCGAGGAGCCGGAGGTCGCTCGCGATCTTCCCGAGGTCGACCGCGAGGGTCCGCAGCGCGGCGCTGCAGGCGGCCGCGTCGCCCATCGACTGCATGAGCTGGATCGGGTCGGCGCCCTTCCGCAGCGCGATCCCGGTCCGCTCGGAGAGTTCCGCCACCATCGCCGCGGCGTAACTCGGCTCGGCGTTCACGCCGGTCCCGACGGCGGTGCCGCCGATCCCGAGATCGCGCAGATAGTCGACCGATTCCGCGAGACGGCGGCGGGCGCGGCGGAGGCTCCCCGCCCAGGCCGTGAACTCCTGTCCGAGGCGGATCGGCATCGCGTCCTGGAGATGCGTGCGCCCCGCCTTCACGATGTGGTCGAACGCCGTGCCGCGCGCTTCGAGCGAGGTGGCGAGCGCGTCGATCGCCGCATCGAGCGCGGGCCAGAGCGCGAGTGCGCCGAGCCGGATCGCGGTCGGGATCACGTCGTTGGTCGACTGCGCCATGTTGACGTGGTCGTTCGGATGCACGGGGGCGTAGCTGCCTCGTGCGCCACCGAGCAGCTCGTTGGCACGGTTCGCGAGCACCTCGTTGACGTTCATGTTGAGCGAGGTGCCGG
Source organism: uncultured Gemmatimonas sp. (assembly GCA_964484775.1). Classification (GTDB taxonomy): domain Bacteria; phylum Gemmatimonadota; class Gemmatimonadetes; order Gemmatimonadales; family Gemmatimonadaceae; genus Fen-1231. The sequence goes on from CAZAGK010000147.1 coordinate 6,667, forward strand.
CGCCGGCCTGGTACACGTCGACCACG
>CAZAGK010000148.1:0-6587 GCA_964484775.1 uncultured Gemmatimonas sp.
GCAAAACCATACAGATTCAGCCCGCCGCCTAAGCCAATCGGATCTTCCTGCGTGAGACTATTCGCGCTTCAAAGACCCGCGACCGCCCCTCTTTTCGACTCCACCAAGACGTCATTCGCCGGCTAAACCGTCGCCTAGACAGGCTGCGATGCCCGGACCGCTGGGAATCATAGCGCGACGTATGGAGATCGAGTGTGCCCCCGATTACTTGCCGCATCCCGAGATTAGGACTCGGTCGACCAGAGTCGACCCGGGCAACCGAGCTAGATGCGCGGTTGACCACTCCGCCCGATGTTCCTTGGGCTGCAGCTCACGGTCGATGTGGAAGCTAAGTCCGCAGTGGTTTGCGAGCAGGATGAAGAGGCCTGATTCACCCTCGGCTCCTCGCGCGTCACCACCTTTCAGCAAGCGTGCGAGAGATGAGCCCACTCCGAGTGAATCCGACGTGCGAAAGCGCGGCTGACGAACATCGATACGCCATACGCGAGCGCTATCGACGATCGCACGAACAGTGTCTCGACCGAGACTGATGGTCAGGATGCGCTCAGGGCTAGCTTCATCCCCGACCTCGGTTGAGTCGCGGACTATGTGGCATGCGTCGCGTACCGCCGCTACCGAACGTCCGATCAGGAGCGCACCAACACCCTCACCAGTTAGCTTCGTCGAATCGGAGATCCCGCACACCAGAGTGTGCGCGTTCGGTTCGTGTGTTGTAGTGCCAATCGCTCGGTCATCCTTTGATCTAGCACACGCACTTAACGTGATCGTCAGGAGAACGCGGAAGGAGATTCTCATTGATGTTCACCCTGCTTGCCTGCGATAGGGATGTATCTCGGTGAGCTGCCCTTGGGTTGTTCGCGAAGATCCTGACCGCCCCTCATATCGAGGTGCGAATGCTCCGGGAGCTCGGCGCCAGGTCCGTGATAGATCAGCCTCACTCCAAAGTCCTTGCGAACTTGACTGCCGGCCAAGGCCTTGAACGTCTCGGCCTTGCTCATACCATCGAAGATCACATCAGCCGCCATTCCTTCGAGGTGCTCACTCTTCTGAGCGCCTCCAACTTCCTTGTTTCGCTGAACCGAACGATCGCCACCATAGACCATCAACGGTCGATCGACCTCGGCCGCAATCGCGTCGAGCGCGGCATGCAGTTCAGCGCTACTGACCTTCACGCCGGGAGCATAGTAAGCCGTGCAGGGAACGCCGTCCTTCTCGATCGGACACAGCCCGAACGGATCCGTGTAGTTGACGGGATCACCGCCAGCGAACCCATAGAGGTTCAGCCCCCCCGCCACCCCAATCGGATCTTCCTGCGTGAATCGATTGGAACGGCGACGTTCGCTCTGTGTTAACTCTGCCGAGTGCGCCCTCGGCGAACGGCGACAAGGGAGGCAAGCGAGCGACGCACGAACTTGCTGGAGACTTCCCAGCCACCATCCGTCTGCTGATCTAGAATCTCTTCGACTTGTTCGATGCGCACGTAGCGCCAACGGACGCGTTGGCCTTGACCGTTCGGGTATGCGTGCTCCTGCTTGAGTCCGTACTCCTGTGCCTTGCGTCGAACGCGCTCCTCGTCGGTGTCCCGAAATAGGACAACGCGCAGCTCGCAGAGCGGCCGTAAAGACGGTTCTCCGTGCACCGATGAACGAAACAGCAGCGTGGCGGCAAACCACGTTTGGGGACCTGGGCGATTGTCAACCATCCGTTCCTTCGCGCACGTGACGAGTCATTGGGCTATTTCATGAAGCGGTTGTCGTTGAGTAGTTTCAGTGCCTTTCGTGCCTCTGCATCTCCTTCGCGCGCGGCCGCCTGAATTTCGCTCTTCGTCTTATCAAGGAACTGCCCGGGAAACTCTCGGTTGATGCTCCCCTTGCGACTCGTTGAGATGATCCGTTGAGCGGTCGGTTCCTCCTCTCCACCGGCGCTCGCGCCCGTCGAGGCGGCCTTGGAGAACATTACTTGGGTGGCAGCGCGTCCGGCGAGAACACCTGCAGCACCGCCCGCTGCTGCGCCGGCAATCGCCCCCGCAGGTACCGTGACGGGCGCCGCTGCAAAGCCGATGGGTGCAGATGCGAGTAGCCCTGCCCCTCCACCTGCAATGAACCCGGACGCTGAACCGAGAAGTCCGAGACTGGTCTCGACAAAGACGCAAAGGGTGCGTTCTAGGGCCGTGGCTGATGCCGGACACAGCCCGAACGGATCGGCGTAGTTGACGGGATCACCGCTCGCGAATCCATACAGATTCAGCCCCCCCGCCACCCCGATCGGATCTTCCTGCGTAACGCATCCGGTCGCCTAAGCCTTGACCTCTTCCAAGGGCACGCGCTCGCGATCAGTCAATGACGCTAGGTCGCGAGTCACGTGGAACTGAAGTAGCAGGGGGAAGCTGTCGGCATCAAACACGAGTCCCAATCCGTCTGTCATAACGATCAGAACTCCACTGTCTACAATGCAGTGTTCGCGCCAAAGAGGGATTGTCTGGGGATGGCCAATTGACTGAATCGTGGCCCGACTGCCGTCGAGAGTCCTCTCAGCGTCGGTCGGCTCTACCCACTCTCCCCTGCGTAAGAGATTGACTTCGGACACAATGTGCTGCCCGTCAAGCAGGACATCATACGGCTGAACAAGCATCGGGGACGACATCCCGTGGCAGGTCACGCGAAATACCTCGAACAACTCGCCGACCTCGACTTCCTCAAGTCTGATGGACACAGCGCGACCGCTTGCGAAAACGAGTTCGATACGATCGAACAACGACGGCTTGGGATACCGACGTGCGCGTACCTCAGACACGACTTCCCCTGAAATGCCACGAAGCGTATCACGCGTCGACTGGTCTATCGCAATCGTCATTCGTTCGGCGGCGGAAAAGGAATCGTCTCATGTGGACGCGGCGGACGCGAAGGGATGTCGATTCTTGGACCTTTGGTCGCAGTTCCAGGTCGCAACCTAACACCGTTAGATCCGACTTCGTGTCCACTTTCATCCGTTCGCGATTGGCCGCCCGTTAGCTTGTCAAAGACCTTTCGCGGATCTTGCTTGGAATCGGTGTTGGTACGATTTCCACTCCCTTGGCGCGGATTCTCTCCAGTCAGGCCTTCTGGCAGCTCCGGCGCTCCAGTGGTTCCGGTCGCTTCTGCGGCGAAGGTACCGAGACCTCGCCCAAGATCGCGCTTTCCCGAGCCTGGGAAGGCTGGCCGAACCATCACTGCCCCGATTGCGCCTAGTGCTCCTGCAGCAGCGGCTTCAACGGCTACACCAGCAGCGGCGGACAACTGCGCAAGGGGTAGCGTGATCGATATCGTCGACGACGCACACAGCTCGGGACATGGGAAGAGCCCAAGGGGATCCGAGTAGTTGACGGGATCTCCACCAACAAATCCGTAAAGATTCAGCCCCCCCCGCCACCCCGATCGGATCTTCCTGCGTGACACGACCCTACATGTCGTGCTCCCGCCTCAACGCCTCCCACTGCTCGTACAAGGCCTCCTTCCCCGGCACCTCGGAGAACGCCCGGATCCACGTGTCGAGGTAAGCGCCGTCGAGGCGTCCCCGCTGGCGGATGAGCACGCCTCGGATATCCTCGAGGTCGCGCGCGCGCCCAGCAAAGAGCTTGTGGATGACAAGATCCTCGGCCGTCGCGAAGGGAACCGTGGTTTCCCCCATCGGGACTTCCACGGCGCGCGCGATCGCGATGCGCTCGTAGTCGAGCGAGGAGAAGATGAAATCCACGCGCCAGCCCGACGCCGGATCGCGCACCGGCAGGACGAAGGTCTCCGAGACGAACGCCGTCACGTCCGTCGGCAGCGGCACTAACCCGAGAGCGGCCCCCAAGTCGAGCAGTGCGGGGAGCGCCTGGGGATCCACCCCCAGCGTAATGTCGATGTCCTCGGTGAGCCGGGCCCGGCCGTGCACGAGCACCGCCTGCCCGCCGACGAGCATGAAGCGGATCTCGCGTGCGCGTAGCGCCGTGGCGAGCCGCGCCAGGAACGGCTCGAGGCTAGACGGTGGGGAGGGCATTGAGCATTCGGGCCATCGCAATGCTGCTTTCCATATCCTGTCGCCAGTCGTCCCCAAGGCGAGGATTCAGGCGGCGCGCCTCCGCCCACAGCGCATCAAGGCGACCACTGGCCAGCGCCCAGCTGGTAAACACCGGCTCGGCGCGCAGCTGCGCCGCCTCGAACTGCGCGAGCACTTCCGGGGACCGAATCATCCGTGCAATCTAACGGTTTCGTGGGCCCTTTGCCGTACGCTGGGCCATGTGGCCCGGCACCCGGCAGGCCCACTCCGTCACGGCCTGACCAAGCGACCTCTTACCGGCCAGATCCGTACACCTTCCCCAGCGTCGCCAGTCGACTCTTCGCGAGTTCGATCTTACAGCCCAAGAACGATGAGGCTGCGATCGAACCATCACCGATTGCCTCGTACACACTCTTGCACTCCTGGTCCCGATATGCGCGCCACGATGCCGCGGCGGCATCGAAGAGCATCACCGATTGCCTGGGGACCCCGTCGCGGACCCGTCGTTCGAGCGTGACCAAGCGCGCATCAATCTTTGTGAGCTCTTCCTTGAGACACTCCTCCATCTGCACCGTGCTGCGTGCCCGATTGCAAAGCGGAACCGGTTGTTGCTGCCCGATCACGGTGAGAAGAACGACCAGCGACCACATTGCGAGGCCTCCCCTATTGATATGTTCCGCTTGACCACAAGTTGCCTTCTGCCTTGCGGCGCGCCGTGAGATCTGAGAGCACACGCCCCCCGGCCCTGTTCCACCGAGCTAGCTGGTCAGGCACCGTCGAGTAGCTCCCCTTGTTCAGTTGACTCAGGAGCGTGGATCGACCGAACGCGCCAGCGCCCACATTGAAGATGAAACTCCCGAGTGCGTCTACTTGAGTTTGGGAGAGGTTCACTTTCACTGCATCGAGACCCGATTGCACGCGATCGCTCAGATCCTGCTTCAGCAGAGCGAGCCCTTCGTCCGGACTCAGCGGACGATCGAACGACTCTCCTTCGAGGATGCGGTGACCGTAGCCAATCGTCGCATAGCCTGCTGCGTCTGTGTACTGGGCGCTACGGAACCCCTCAAAACCGGCGATGAACTTGACGCCGGCATCACTGACTTGGCAGGGGACCTTGTTCCCATCTTTATCCTGACAATCAAGACCAAACGGGTCCATGTGGTTTACAGGATCGCCGCCGCCGAACCCGTACAGATTCACACCCCCCGCCACCCCGATCGGATCTTCCTGCGTGACACCTCCGCCGTCCACCCTCCAAACTGCCGCGTCCGGCCTACCAGTCTCTCGCCTGCAAAGGCTCTTGAAGAACCACCTGATGCCTGAATCGCTGAGACCCAGAAGGTTTCAGGCGACCAACTAGGCCGAAGAGAGGCCAATCAACCTACGAATCGACATCCGGACGGGGCTAGCCGCATATCGCCTGTACGGCTGCAGCTGATCTTGGTCCCCAGAAAGGCAGCCCGACGGTGCGTTGGTCGGGCTGCCGTGCATCTGTCCCTTCAACCCTGTTCAGCCATTGAGAGGCGATTCGTGAGCGCGTTGCGTCGACTCGGAGAACTCCCAGTTCGTGAAGACGATCTCCATCCACGTGTAACCCTCGCGCAGGAAGGACGCTCTAAAGCTCGGGAGCGTGAGCCGTGCGCTTGCTTGTCTGGTAGAGTGTTCTACGCGTAGGCATGCAATCTCTCCGAAGCTCCACCCCTTCGGCGCTCCCGGGGTAGCCATTGCATCCGTTAGATCGTTCAGCAGATTCAGTGCGCTCACTCCCGCAAAGTGAATGGAAACGATTCGCCGATTGTCTCTTTCCGATCGAATGCTCCCATCGTCGTGCCAAACAAAATCTAGGTCTACCTTGAGCGCCGTTCCCCAATCAAGCCATCGGACATCGACTACGACACACTCGTCAAAATCTCGATGCGCGTGCAATTGTGCTCGTAACACAGCCAGTTCGCTCATTGATTCTTGATAGGCAGATGAGTCGTCGAGTTGGACCCGGGATTCCCTTGAGCATCGAGGTAATTGCCGGCGGCATTCTTTGCGCGCATATACCATCCTTGTGCGCCACGCATCAAACGTACTTCCTCCCCAGCCGCATTCGTGAAGAGATAGCCCTTCTTGTTCTCGGCGAGTCCCATCACAAAGCCATTCTCCTTGAGTGCTCCGCGGATTCCAATGATGGACTCGTCGGCGAGACCGCCGCTTTCAGCAAACAGCGCCCTCAACCCGCTTGTCGCGCCTTTAAGACCGCGACCGATTGCGCCGCCGCCGACTGCGAGAGCCGCCATCGCCAGGCCCCGGCCAGCATGCCCACTTCCGATGTCATAGCCGGCGTCGAAAGCCGCGCTTACCGGATTGAAGCCATTTACGGCATTCAGGCCGGCGGCTACACTCAGTGCGGCATTTCCAGAGGTTCCTCCTCGCGCCGCACCCCAATTGGCCAGCTTCTGCAAGCAATCTTCGATCGGCGGGCACAGGCCAAACGGGTCGCTGAGGTTGACGGGGTCGCCTGTCGCGAACCCATACAGATTGAGCCCCCCCGCCACCCCGATCGGATCTTCCTGCGTAGA
>CAZAGK010000149.1:0-6184 GCA_964484775.1 uncultured Gemmatimonas sp.
CGAAGCGCGCGCTGTCCACGAGCACGAACAGCGACTCGGCGCGCACGGCCATCGCGATGTCGCGCGACTGCATCGCCTGCGGGTCGAAGGTCGCGATCCGATACGTCTTCCCGACCTTCGGTGGCTCGCCGAGCGCGATGACCAACGGCACGAGGGTCGGCAGCAGGATCGGCCCTCGCACCGCGATGCGCTGGCTGTCCGGTCGTGCACCCCCCGTCGTGAGCGCGAACACCACCGCGCTGTCGCCATCGGTGCGGCCGCCCACGTGCAGCGGCGTGCCCTGCGACTCCACCTGCACGTCGAAGTTCTGCAACGCCAGCCCGCGCGAGAGCCGGATGACCGAACGGGCGCTCGCACGTCGCGTGCTGCCGGCGATCGGCAGGTCGGCGATGAACCAGTCCACCACCTCGACGCCCGTGGTGAGCGTGTCGAGGGTGTTCGACGCGAATCCGATCTGTGCGCCGTTCTGCGAGACGACGAAGTAGCTCGCGCCGGGACTGAGGCGCAGCGCTGCGTCCGCGAGCTTGGCCGCACTCCCGACGAAGAACTCCCGACGGACGAGCATCACGATCCCCGCGCCCCACGCCAGCAGGATGAGACCGGCGAGCAGTGTCCGGCGCATCCCACGACGATGCGCTCGCGAGTCACCGGCGAGCGGGGTCATGCGCGGATCGTGTCGGTCAGCCGCGCTGGACGTCGCGGGCGCGGCGGTAGAAGGTCGCGGCGTCGGCCGAGCGCCCCATCCGGTCGAGCACCATGCCGGCCCCCTTCCAGGCGCGCCAGTTCGACGGTTCGAGCTCCGTCGCGCGCTCGTACGCGGCGAAGGCATCAGGGAGGCGATCGAACTTGCTCAACGCCTCGCCGAGATAGAAGTGGGCCGCGCCGGACGAAGGGTCGATCTTCACCACATGCGTCAGCGGCTCCACCGCCTCGCGCCACTTGGCACGCCGACAGGCGAGGATCCCCTGCAGCAGCAGCACCTCGGTGTCATCGGCACGGAGCTTGGCCGCGCGACGCAGCTCGGCTTCGGCGTCGTCGTACCGCAACCGTCCGGCGAGGATCGCCGCGCGCGCGCAACGGAGCGAGACGCCGTCGGCTCCGGCTTCGATGGCGCGCAACAGGACGCTCAACGCGCCCTCGATGTTGCCGCGCTGGTCGAGCGCCGTCGCGAGCGCGATCGCCGACGCCGGATCGCCGGGCCGTGCGTCGTGCACGCTCTTGAGCTCGGTGAGCGCCGGCAGCGGTGTCGCGGGCGGCTTGTTCTCGCCCGAGGTGCGACCGCCGATGGCGAACTCGCCCGACGAGAAGCCCGACGGGCGTCCCTCACTCGCCGGACGCGGTTTCGGCGGTCCGGCCGCTGGCTCGGCCGGCCGCGCTGGCGCAGCGGCGACCGGCGCGGGGACCACGGGGACCGCAGGAGCCGCGGGCATGGCAGCGGGAGCCGGTTTGGGAACAGGGACGACGGCTCGCGCAGGTAGCGGGGCGGGGGCCGGTACGGGCGCCGCCGAACGAGCCGGCGTCGGGCGCATCTCCGGCGTGAGGCTCGGCGCGGGGGCCGTTCCGGCGAGCAGTGCCGCCGCTCGCGAATCGAAGTCGTCGCTCACATCGAACGACCACTCGCCGCAGACCGGCGGATCGCGGGGCGGAGCGTCCGCCGCCGGTGCCTCGAGCGGCGAGTGATCCCCGGACGTCGGCGCACTGTCGAGTACACCGAGCCGCAGCTGCTCGGTGTCGTACGAATGCTCGGCCGGCGTGGGATGCAGCAAAGGGTCGACGGAGAAGGGGGTGACCGTACCGGGAGTATCGCGGTGCGTCCTGAGGGAATCTACCTCTCCCCCCGGCGTCGCGCCCGACCGGACAAGGAGCGGACCGGCCGGAAAGTTCCCGAGTCCCTCCGCTTGTCCCCAGGGGCCGCGGTACCCAGTTTTATCAGGCTATGCCCGAAGACGCGCTGATCGTTCGCGGAGCCCGCGAACATAATCTCAAGAACATCGATGTCACCATCCCGCGCGACCGTCTGACGGTCATCACGGGATTGTCAGGCTCGGGCAAGAGTTCCCTCGCCTTCGACACCATCTTCGCCGAAGGGCAGCGGCGCTACGTCGAGTCGCTCTCGGCCTACGCCCGCCAGTTCCTCGGGCTGATGGAGAAGCCGGACGTCGACGCCATCGAGGGGCTGTCGCCGGCCATCTCGATCGAGCAGAAGACCGCCGGGCACAACCCGCGGTCCACGGTCGGCACCGTCACCGAGATCCACGACTACCTGCGCCTGCTCTACGCCCGCGCCGGTACGCCGCACTGTCCGAACTGCAACCGCCCCGTCGAACGCCAGAGCGCGGGACAGATCGCCGACACGATCCTCGGCTGGCCGGAAGGGACGCGCATCGAAGTGCTCGCCCCGCTCATCCGCGGCCGCAAGGGCGAGTTCAAGGACCTGTTCGAATCGGCGCGGAAGCAGGGCTTCGTGCGCGCCGTCGTGGACGGTACGCTGATCGAACTCAGCGATCCGCCGGCGCTGAACCGTCGCGTCAATCACGACGTGTCCGTCGTGGTCGACCGCCTCGTGGTGCGCGTCGAGGACCGCGGCCGCCTCGCCGACTCCGTCGAGACGGCGCTGCGCCTCGCCGACGGCCTCGTCGAGCTGGTGCGCCATGGGCCGGGCGAGAAGGTCGAGCATCAGCTCTTCAGCGAGAAGTACGGCTGCCCCACCTGCGGACTCTCGCTCCCCGAGCTGGAGCCACGCCACTTCTCCTTCAACTCGCCGTTCGGCGCCTGCCCCGCCTGCAGCGGACTCGGGACGCGTCGCTCCGCGAGCGCCGATCTCGTCCTCGGCGATCCCAGCATCTCGATCCTCGAAGGGGTCGTGCTCCCGTGGGGCGAGCCCGACGGCTATCTGCGTCGCGTCATCCTGCCGGGTCTCGCCAAGCAGCTGAAGTTCGAGCTCAACACCGCGTGGGGGAAACTCCCCGCCAAGGTGCAGGAGACGCTCCTCCACGGGCACTCCAAGAAGAAGGGAGAGCCTGCGGTCGAAGGGCGTTGGGAAGGGATCCTCTCCAACGTGCAGCGCCGGTATCAGGAGACGACCAGCGACTCGATCCGCACCGAGCTCGAGGAGTACATGCTCGTCGGCGAGTGCCCCGAGTGCCACGGCATGCGCCTCAAGCCGGAGTCGCTCGCCGTCACGGTGAACGGCCGCAACATCGGCGAGTTCGGCGAGATGTCGGTGAGCGACGCCTACGCGTTCGTGGAGTCGATCCCGCTGCGCGCGCCGGGGAAGCCCGGGCTCGACCCGGGGATCGCCGGGCCGATCCAGAAGGAAGTGCGCGAGCGTCTGCGCTTCCTCGTGGACGTCGGTCTCGACTACCTCACGCTCAACCGCAGCGCCGAGTCGCTCTCGGGCGGCGAGGCGCAGCGCATCCGTCTTGCGACGCAGATCGGCTCGCGCCTCGTCGGCGTGTTGTACATCCTCGACGAGCCGAGCATCGGGCTGCACCAGCGCGACAACGCGCGCCTGCTCGGCACCCTCAAGCGGCTGCGCGACCTCGGCAACACCGTGCTCGTCGTCGAACACGACGAGGAGACGATCATGGAGGCCGATCATCTCATCGACCTCGGACCGGGCGCCGGGAAGCACGGCGGCGAGGTGATCGCCTCGGGGACGGTCGCGGAAGTGATCGCCAACCCCAAGTCCATCACCGGGCAGTACCTCTCCGGCAAGAAGAAGATCGAGTGGAAGGCCGAGCGCCGTCCGCGCGATCCGCGTCGCCTGCTGCGCGTGGAAGGGGCGACCGAGCACAATCTGCAGAACGTCGATCTCGAGATCCCGCTCGGACTGTTCGTGGCCGTCACCGGCGTGAGCGGTTCGGGGAAGTCCACGCTCGTCGAGGACATCCTCCAGCGCACGCTCGCGCGGCACTTCTTCCGCGCCCGCGTCATCCCCGGCGCACACAAGCGCGTCACGGGGCTCGAGCATCTCGACAAGGTCATCGACATCGATCAGAGCCCGATCGGTCGGACGCCGCGCTCGAACCCGGCGACCTACACCGGTCTGTTCACGCCCATCCGCGAGCTCTTCGCCGAGATGCCGGAGGCGAAGCTGCGCGGCTATGGGCCGGGCCGTTTCTCCTTCAACGTGAAGGGCGGGCGCTGCGAGGCGTGCCAGGGCGACGGGCTCGTCAAGATCGAGATGCACTTCCTCCCCGACGTCTACGTCACCTGCGACACCTGCAAGGGGAAGCGCTACAACCGCGAGACTCTCGAGGTCCGCTTCCGCGGCATGTCGATCAGCGAAGTGCTCGACCTCACCGTCGAGGACGCGCTCGCGAACTTCGAGAACCAGCCGCGCATCGCGCAGAAGCTGCAGACGCTCAACGATGTCGGGCTCGGCTACATCCACCTCGGCCAGAGCGCGACCACGCTCTCCGGCGGTGAGGCCCAGCGCGTGAAGCTCGCCACCGAACTGAGCAAGCGCGACACCGGCCGCACGCTGTACATCCTCGACGAGCCCACCACCGGCCTGCACTTCGAGGACGTCCGCATGCTCCTCGAGATCATGCATCGCCTGGTCGACCGCGGGAACACGGTGCTCGTCATCGAGCACAATCTGGACGTCATCAAGACGGCCGATTGGATCGTCGACCTCGGCCCCGATGGCGGAAGCCGCGGCGGCACGATCGTCGCCGCGGGAACGCCGGAAGAGGTCGCGGCGGTTAAGGGATCACACACCGGGCACTATCTCAAGTCGATCCTCGCGAGGCGCTGATGGTCTCCCTGCTCGATATCATCGGTCCGGTCATGGTGGGGCCGAGCAGCAGCCACACCGCGGGCGCCTGCCGTATCGGACTGCTCGCGCGCGGACTCGTCGGCGGCACCTTCGAGAAGGCCCACATCGAGCTGCACGGCTCCTTCGCTCGCACCGGCGAGGGGCACGGCACCGACAAGGCGATCATCGGCGGACTGCTCGGCTTCCGTCCCGATGACGACCGCCTCCGCACCGCACTCGACATCGCGGAGAAGGAAGGGCTCGCCTTCACCTTCGAGAAGACCACCATCTCGGACGAAGCGCACCCCAACACCGTGCGCATCACGCTCGACCGCGCGCACCGCCATCACTCGCTGATCGGCGAGTCGATCGGCGCCGGCCGCATCCGCATCACCGAGATCGACGGCTATCCGGTGGAAGTGAGCGGGAGCCATCACACGATCGTGCTCGTGGCCGAGGACATCAAGGGCTCTATCGCGCGCATCGCCACGCTCCTCGCCGAGGACGGGGTCAACATCGCCACCCTCCGCCTCACGCGGCAGCAGCGCGGGGGCGACGCCTTCATGGTGATCGAGGTGGACGAGGAGCCGGGCGAACAGGTCCGCGACGATCTGCGCAAACTCCCCTGGGTCCGCTGGACCCATCGTCTCGACAAGGTGAGCGCCTAGTGTATCGCGCGCTCGCAGACGCGATCCGCGACGCCGAGGCGCAGGGGAAGACGCTCAGTCAGGTCGCCCTCGAGGCCGAGTCGGCGGACCAGGCGCGTCCCATCAGTGAGATCCGCGACGCGCTGCATCGCGCATTGATCGTGATGCGCGGAGCGGTGGAGCAGGGCGTGGTGGGCGATCTCAAGAGCGCGAGCGGGCTCGTCGGCGGCGACGCCGCCAAGCTGATGGCGAGCTCCAACGGCCCGCTCTCCAACACCCTCTTCCGTGACGTCCTCGCCCGCGCCCTCGCGGTGCAGGAAGTCAACGCCGCGATGGGCGTCATCGTCGCCGCACCCACGGCCGGCGGCGCCGGCGTGCTCCCGGCAGTCCTCACCGGGATCGCCGCCGCACGCGGGATCGGTGAGGAGGCGCTCGTGAGCGCTCTCGCCACGGCGGGACTCATCGGTGCCGTCGTGGCCGAACGCGCCTCCTTGAGCGGCGCCGAAGGGGGATGCCAGGCCGAGACCGGTGCCGCCGCCGGGATGGCCGCTGGTGCCGCCACCGAGATGCTCGGCGGCTCGCCCTCGCAGGTCGGGCACGCCGTCGCGCTCGCGCAGCAGGGGACGCTCGGACTCGTCTGCGATCCGCTCGGCGGACTCGTCGAACTCCCCTGCGTGTTCCGCAACGCCACCGGTGCCGCGATCGCGATGGCCGCCATCGAGATGGCGCTCGCCGGCGTGACCTTCGCCATCCCCGCCGACGAAGTGATCGACGT
>CAZAGK010000150.1:0-6148 GCA_964484775.1 uncultured Gemmatimonas sp.
GCAACTGCTCGCGACTCGCGGCGAGCGTCGACCCGGTCCGCTGCGTCCCGTCGTTCCGGCTCGCGTCGCTGGCGCCGCTCGCCCGGGGCCAGGAGGCCGACCGCGCCGCGGCGCAGCAGACCGGCGCCGAGACCTGGAGCTTCGACGAGGCGGTGTGCCCGAAGGGCTTCTGCGCCGCCGAGCGCGACGGTGAGATCCACCAGCACGGTCAGGGTGAACGTGACGAGCAGCACCGCCACGTCACCGCGCGGCGCGCGGAGGATCGACCGGAAGGTGCGCCACTCGCTCATGTTGTAGGCGACGACCATCAGGATCCCGGCGAGGGTGGCCATCGGGATCAGCGCGGCCCACTTCCCGAAGAACAGCGTGATCACCAGCAGCGTCACGGCATGCGTGATCCCCGCCACCGGCGTGCGGCCGCCGCTCTTGATGTTGGTCGCGGTGCGGGCGATCGCACCCGTGGCCGGGATCCCGCCGAAGAGCGGGGTGACGATGTTCGCCACTCCCTGCGCCACGAGTTCCATGTTCGAGCGGTGCCGCGTGCCGATCATCCCGTCGGCGACGACCGCGGAGAGCAGCGACTCGATCCCGCCGAGCATCGCGATGGTGAAGGCCGGGGCCACGAGCGCGGAGAGATCGCTCCACGCCACCCGCGGGAGCCGCGGCATCGGGAAGGAGGCGTCGATCGCGCCGAACCGGGAACCGATCGAATCCACCGGCAGATGCGCGAGCTGCACGATGAGCGTCGTCACGACGAGTGCCACGAAGGGCGACGGGACCTTGGTCGATACCCGTGGCCAGAAGACGACGATGAGCAGGGTGAGCGTCGCGATCCCGAAGGCGGGGAGATTGAACGAGTCCAGGTGCGCGCCGTACGCGGCGAGCTTGGCGACGAACTCCGCCGGGACCTTGTCCATCGTGAGGCCGAGGAAGTCGCGCACCTGGCCGCTGGCGATGATCAGCGCGATCCCGCTCGTGAACCCCACGACCACCGGGTGCGGGATGAACTTGATCGAGCCGCCGAGCTTCGCGAGCCCCAGGATGACGAGGATCACGCCGGCCATCATGGTGGCGACGGTGAGTCCGCCCACGCCGTAGCGCGTGACGATCCCGTAGACGATCACCACGAAGGCGCCGGTCGGGCCGCCGATCTGCACGCGCGAGCCGCCGAGCGCCGCGATGATGAAGCCGGCGATGATGGCGGTGTAGAGCCCGGCTTGCGGGGCCAGCCCGCTGGCGATCGCGAAGGCGATGGCCAGCGGCAGGGCGACGATGCCGACGATCACACCGGCGGTGACGTCGGCGATCGCCTGTTGCCGCGTGTAGCCCTTGAGCGTGGTGACCAGCTTCGGGACGAGCAAGACTATTCGTCTCCGGAGAATCGGCGGGTCTTCTTCTTGGCCCCCTGCTTCTTCTTGGAGGCGATGCGGCGTTCGACCGCGTCCTTGCCGGGCTTGGTCTTCTTGCGCGGCTTCCGCACGAGCAGCCCGTGATGCACGGTCGCGGCGAGTCGCTCCTCGGCGATCGCGCGGTTCTGCTTCTGGCTCCGGGTGTCGCTCACGACGATCCGCAGGGTGCCGTCGCTGTCGAGCTTGGAGGCCAGCTTGGCGATCGCGCGGGCGCGCTGATCGTCGGTCAGTGCCGTGGAGCGCACCAAGTTCCAGGTGAGCTCCACCCGGGTACTGGAGGTGTTCACGTGCTGGCCCCCCGGTCCGCTGCTCCGACTCGCGCGGAACTCCACCTCGTTGGCGGGGATCACGAGCTTCGCATTGACGCGCACTCCCTGGACCTCAGCGTTCTCGGCCGGACTCATAATAGTTGTCCCCTGTCTCTTGCATTTCGCAACGGTCTGGAGCAACGTTGAAGTGTTGCGAATTGCAATACTGGAGCCACGTGCGAACATCCCAGCCGCAGAACGACAGCCAGTTGCTCGCGGTCCTGACCCCTCGGAGGCTCATCCGGTGGGTCTATCTCAGCCGTCTGATCCTCGCCAGCGCGATCTTCCTCGCGGCGGTCTTTCAGTGGCTCATCGCTGACTCTGAGAAGACGCTTGTCGCGACGCTCTGTTTCGTCGGCGCGCTCTTCGTCACGTCGCTCTCATTCCTCTGGACGGAAGTTAATCGCAAACCACTGACGCGTGGGTTCCTCTACGGTCAGCTGGTGCTCGACCTGCTCGTCATCACCGGCGTCGTGCACGTCACCGGCGGGGCGGCGAGCCAGTTCGCCGCGCTCTATATCCTGGTCAATGCGGCCGCCGCCCTCCTCCTCCCGGGGGGAGGCGCGGTGCTCATCGCGCTGCTGGGCAGCGTGCTCTACGCCGCCGACGCGCTCGTGGTCACCAACGGCCCGATGGAGCTCACCCTGGTGCTCCAGCTCGCCGTCTTCTCCGCCGTCGCCATCGGGACCGGGGTGATCAGCTCCCGCCTCCAGGAGGCCGGTCAGGGGCGCGAGGCGCTCGCCGCCGAACTCGCCACGGTCCGCCTGCGCGAGAAGGACATCCTCGCGAACATCCGCGCCGGGATCATCACCGTGAACGAACGGGGCGCGCTGCTCTTCGCCAATGCGGCGGCCTCCGAGCTCCTCCGACTCGATCTCGCGCTGCTCCGCAACCGTCCCG
Organism: uncultured Gemmatimonas sp.; assembly: GCA_964484775.1. Taxonomy (GTDB): domain Bacteria; phylum Gemmatimonadota; class Gemmatimonadetes; order Gemmatimonadales; family Gemmatimonadaceae; genus Fen-1231. Next base: position 2,618 of record CAZAGK010000150.1, read on the forward strand.
CGCTCGACGCCATCCGCGATCGGGTCCCCGAGCTCGCCGCCCTCCTCGAACGCGGGATCGAGTCGGGGCAGGGGGTGTCGCGCGCCGAGTTCGAGCTGTCGCTCGAGACGCGCGCGCTGCCGATCGGGATCACGATGACCGTCTCCCGGAGCGGCGACCCGGCCGGCGGCCGCAACTTCACCGCGATCTTCCAGGACATCTCGGATCAGAAGCGGCTCGAGCAGCTGAACCTCCGGGCCCAGCGCCTGGAGGCGGTCGCCGAGCTGTCGGCCTCATTGGCGCACGAGATCAAGAATCCGTTGGCGTCCATCCAGAGTGCGGTCGAGCAGCTCTCCGCGCGCGCCGCCGCGTCCGACGACGAGCGCACCCTGGGCACCCTCGTGGTACGCGAGTCGGGGCGACTCTCACGGTTGCTCAGCGAGTTTCTCGACTTCGCCCGCGTGCGCGCGGCCCGCAACGATCCCGTGGACGTCGGCGCGATCGTGCGCGCGGCGTGCGCCGTGGCCGTGGAGCATCCCTCGCGCGCTCCGGACGTCCGGCTCGACCTCCACGCCGACGCCGATCTGCGCATGTTCGGCGACGAGGACCTGCTGCATCGCGCCGTGTTCAACCTCGTGCTCAACGCCTTGCAGGCCACTCGCCCCGAGACGACGGTCCGCGTGTCGGCTACGCGGGCCTCGATCGAGCAGATCCCGCGCGGGGTGCACTATCCCGATGGCGCGATCTGCGTGCAGGTGACCGACGCCGGCACCGGGATCCCGGTCGAGGTGCAGGACCGTCTCTTCGAGCCCTTCGCCACGACCAAGGTCGGGGGCACGGGTCTCGGTCTCTCGATCACCCACCGCGCGGTCGAGGCGCATCGCGGGATCGTCCTCGTTGATTCCTCGACCACCGGCACTCGCTTCACCATCCTCCTTCCGGTCGAGGCCGCGGCAGCATCGCTGACGGGCGCCTCGCCGACGGCGTGACTCCCATGGAACGTTCTGCGGCACCCAGTGTCCTCGTCGTCGACGACGAGGAGGGGATCCTCGAATCGCTCGGCATCCTCCTCCGCAACGAGGGGTTCACGCCTTATCTCGCGCAGGGCGGGAAGGCCGGTCTCGCGCAGATCGCGGCGCTCTCCCCCGACATCGTGCTCACCGACGTGCGCATGCCGCAGGTCGGTGGGGTGGAGGTGCTCGATGCCGCCCGCGCGCACGACGCCGACACACCGGTGATCCTCATGACCGCGCAGGCCTCGCTCGAGACGGCCATGCAGGCGGTGAACGCGGGCGCCTTCTACTACATCCAGAAGCCGTTCCGGAACGACGATCTCATCGCGATCCTCCGCCGGGCCGCTGAACACCGACAGCTGCGGGTAGAGAACAGCTCGCTCAAGCGCGAGATCCGACGTCGCGATCGCGCGGTGTCGTCGGCCCCGATCGGGCAGAACCGGAAGTGGCTCGAGGTGCTCCGGCTCGCCGCGGCCGTGGCCCCCACCGAGAGCACGGTGCTCGTGATGGGTGAGTCCGGGACGGGCAAGGAAGTGGTCGCGCGCTACATCCACGAACTCTCGGGGCGGAGCGCGGGCGCCTTCCTCTCCATCAACTGCGGGGCCCTCCCCGAGGGACTGCTGGAGAGCGAGCTCTTCGGCCACGTGCGCGGCTCCTTCACCGGCGCGGTGAAGGATCGCGACGGTCTCTTCACGGCCGCGGCCGGAGGAACGTTCTTCCTCGACGAGATCGGCGAGACGACCGCCGCGACGCAGGTGAAGCTCCTGCGCGTGCTGCAACATCGTGAGGTGATCCCCGTCGGCGCGACGGAAGCGGTCCCGATCGACACGCGACTCATCGCGGCCACGAACCGCGACCTCGAGGAGGAGATCCGCCGCGGGACCTTCCGTCGCGACCTCTTCTATCGACTCAACGTCATCGCCATCCATCTCCCGCCCCTGCGACAGCGCGACGACGACATCCCGCTGCTCGCCGAGGCGTTCCTCGCCCGGAGCGCCGCCGCCCGGCAGGAGCCGGTCAAGCACCTCAGCGAGGATGCGCTCGAGGTGCTGCGCGGCTATCCGTGGCCGGGCAACGTCCGCGAACTCGAGAACGCGCTCGAGCGGGCGGTGATCCTCACCAAGGGAGAGACGATCGATCTCGCCTGCTTGCCCGAGCGCATCACGGAACCGCGCTCCGAGCCGATGGTCTCCGAGCGCGCGCCCGCGAACCCGACCATGGAGACGATCGAGCGCGCCTACATCATGTGGGTGCTCCAGGCCGAGCACGGGAACAAGACGCGTGCGGCCGAGGTGCTGGGGATTGACCCGTCCACGCTGCATCGCAAGCTCTCGCGCTTCGGCGTCGAGGGGTGAGCGCGCGCGCCGTGTCCACGCTGCGCGGACCGCGCTCCCCGGTCGCCGTCGGTGCGTACACCGCCGTCGGCGTGGTGGTGTTGCTCGCGCTCGTCGCGATGTGGCTCGTCCGCGCCTTCCCATTCGTGCACATGGAATCGGCGACCTATCTGGCGAATCCGCTCGACGGCCGACCGGCGCTCACGCAGATCCTGGATGTCCAGCGCAACGATTTCGGGTTGTACCAGGCACGCGAGCTGAGCTACGCCACGGATTGGATCGACGCCCGTGCCGCCGCCTGGTGGTTCCGGGTCACGGGACGGTTCATCCCGCTCTCCCTCGTGCAACTGCTCTCGGTCGGCGCGATCGCGGGGATCCTCGTCGCCGGGCTGCGGGCGCACGCCTCGCGCATCGGCGCTGCCGCGATGGTGCCGGCGCTCCTCTTCGTCTCCTCGGCGAGCACGATCCTCGGCACGCGGCATTTCCGCACCGCCAAGTCGCTGGCGGCCTTCGCCGTCGTCGCCCTGGCCTGGCAGGTCGCCCGAGCACTCGGGGCACTTCCCTCCGATCGCCTCGCGGGGCGCGAACACACCGATGACACCCGCACCGCGGTCATGGTGGGGCTGAGCGCGCTCCTGCTCGTGCTCGCCGATCGGCAGGGGACGTTTTTCGTGCTCGGCTTCGCCGCGCTCGTCGGGCTGTCGGCGCCACGTTCTCCGGTGTTGCTCGCCTTGCTCGTCGCGCTCGCGGCCGGCACCGCGTACGACCTCTGGGGGGGACCGTGGCTCATCCGGACGGTCGCGCATCAGGAGGTGAACTGGTCGCTGCAGTCGGGGACGGTCGATCCCGCGGCCCTGGCGCAGCCCGGCGTGTGGCGCGGGGCCTTCGTGTGGCTGCTCGATGCCTTCGCGCTGTTCACCGGCGCCCTCGTGGCGCTTGCCCGTCCACTCCAGGATGACGATGACGCCGATCTCGAGGGCCGTGAGCGCCGCCGCCGTGAAGTAGTCGTCGCGACCAGCCGCGCCCGACGCCCGCCAGACGCCGAGCCCCAGCGCGAAGATGACGCCGCCGGCGACGACGGCGCGGCCGCGGTCGGCCGTCTCGGAGGTGCTCAGCGCGCTGTAGGCGATGAACACGCCGAAGGCGAGTGCGAGCAGGACCGAGACCGGCCAGGCCAGGGCGTCGTCATCGACCCACCCAAGCAT
>CAZAGK010000151.1:0-5953 GCA_964484775.1 uncultured Gemmatimonas sp.
ATGGTGCTCGCATTCTTGGTCGTGATCACGTTCTCGAGCGCGGCCGGGACGAGGACGTCCACGTCCATCGCGATCAGCTCTTCATTGCTGATCTGCTGCGCCTTCGTGTACCCCTCGAGGGTCTTGTTCTTAGCCACGTAGGCGATCGCGTCCGGCACGTCGATCCCCTTGGGATTGTGCCAGGCGCCGGTGCGATCCGAGATCGCGACGATCTTGCACCCTTCCTTGGCCAGGAGATCCGCGCTCACCGAGCCGACGTTGCCGAATCCCTGCACCGCCACCGTCGCGCCCTTCACGTCCATGTTGAGATGCGCCAGCGCTTCCTTGGCGCAGATCATCACGCCGCGCCCCGTCGCCTCGCGACGTCCGAGCGATCCCCCCATCTCCACCGGCTTGCCGGTGACGACGGCGGTCACGGTGTGGCCCATGCGCATGGAATAGGTGTCCATGATCCAGGCCATCATGCGCTCGTTCGTGTTCACGTCCGGCGCCGGCACGTCCGAGTCCGGACCGAGGGTCTGGATGATCGACGCCGTGTACCGGCGGGTCAGGCGCTCGAGCTCACCGACGCTCATGTTCAGCGGATCGCAGATCACGCCGCCCTTGGCGCCGCCGAAGGGGATGTTCACCACGGCGCACTTCCAGGTCATCCACGCCGCGAGGGCGGTGACCTCGTCCATGTTCACATTCTTGTCGAAGCGGATGCCGCCCTTGGCGGGACCACGCGACGTGTTGTACAGGACGCGGATGCCGGTGAAGACCTCGACCTCCCCGTTGTCGAGCATGACCGGGATGGAGGTGGTGATCTGCTTCTCGGGGTGACGCAGGACCTTGTAGATGCCGGGCTCGAGGTCCAGCAGCTCGGCCGCACGATCGAAGCGGGACATCATCGCCTCGAACGGGTTCTCCTCCTGGAGGAAACGGTCCTTGTCGGGATGAACGATGTTATGGGTCGGCAGCGACAGATCGGGTGCCATGGGATTCGGCGTACGTTGGGCCGGCTCGCAAGTCGGCGTGGGCCTTCAGATTGACCGCCCGCGGGCTGCCAGTTCCTCGACGACGGCCTTCATCGCACCGCCTCCGGACTCGACATCCGCGCGCTGTGAAAGATACCACAAGGGCGGCGCTTGGGCAGGCCACAAGGGGCCGAGCTTGACCGCGTCCTTGAGGGTGCAGACGGGCTGCAGATCGTTCCCCGCTGCGCGCGCCAACTCCTCCGCATCACGGGCGCTGAAGGGATGGTGATCGGAGAACGATTCCCCCCGCACCCGCGCCCCTGCCGTGCGCAATTGCGACTGGAACGCTCGTGGATCGCCGATCCCCGAGATCGCCAGCACCGGCACGCCCGACAGGCTCGCGATGGGGCTCGTCGCACCATCGGCGACCCGGACCACCGCATCCATCGTCAGATGGAACACCACCCCCTCGGCCCCCGGCGCGAACCGCAGTGCGCTGGCCAGCAGTTCACGCGCCCGGAGCGCCGAGGCGTTCTTTCGCGTGACCGCCACCAGATCGGCCCGGCTGAGGCTCTGCAACGGCTCCCGCCACGGTCCCGCCGGGAGCGACCGGACCGGTCCGCTCCGGTCCGCCGAGAGCAGCACCAGGTCCACGTCGCGGCGCGCGCGGCGATGCTGGAAGGCATCGTCGAGCACGACCACGTTCGCCCCCTCGCCCTTGGCCGTGAGCGTTCCGGCCACGCGATCGGCATTCGCCACGACCGGGATCCCGGGGTTCAGTCGCCGGTGCACCAGGACCTCGTCGGCGCCGTAACCGCGGAGGACGACCGCCGGGCGCGCACCCGCGCGCTGCAGCTCGGCGACCAGCCAGGCCGCGACCGGGGTCTTCCCCGTCCCACCCACCGTGAGGTTGCCCACACTGATGCTCGGCAGCGCGAGCTCCTGCGAGGCGAGGACGCCCGCATCGAACGCCTTGTTCCGGAGACTCACCACGCCGCCGTAGAGCCATCCCAGCGGCGTCAGCAACGCCCGCATCCCGCGCCCGTACAGACGGGACGACTCCCAGATGGTGTCGCTGTGCGACCTATGCACGGCCGTCGCGTTCGGCCGCCAGCCGCTCGGCGGTCGCCACCGTCGCGTCGAGGTCCTGCTCGAAGTCGCCGGCCTGCTCCACCGCGCTCGCGGACGAGTCACCGGTGACGTACTTCGGCTCGCCGAACACCAGCTGGATCTTCGCGAACGGCTTCGGGATCGTGAAGCGATCCCACCCCTTCAGGCGCCAGGCGCGGTCCACATGCAGCGCGTACGGCACGATCGGCACCCCCGTGCGCTGCGCGGCCACGAGTGCGCCGGCCTGGTACTTCCGCGCCGGGCCACGAGGTCCGTCCGGGGTGATCGCGATCGTCGAGCCGGCACGGAGCTCCTTGAGCAGCGCCACGAGCGCCTCGCGCCCCCCGCGCGTCGAGGAGCCGCGGACGGTGCGATACCCCACCGCCTCGATCACCCGCGTGATGATCTCGCCGTCACGCGACGAACTCACGAGCACGACGATCCCCCGTCCGCGCATGTACCACGCCAGCGGGAGCAGTTGTCCGTGCCAGAGTCCGAGGATCAGCCCCTTCCCGTCGGCGGTCGCGCGCTTCACCACATCCAGGTTCTGCACGCGCCAGCGCCAGGTGGCGCCGAGCGCCCGAAGGATCAGGATCCCCAGCGGCACGCCGAGTCGGACGCGCCAGTCCTCCTTCGGCTGCACCGGCGGCGTCGGCGTCTTGGCCGCGTCCACCGCCGTCGCAGGTGCCGGCGTGTCGTTGGTCGGTGTGCCGCTCATGCGACCATCCCCGACGCCATCTCGGCCACACGCGCGGACGCGCCCGGGGTGCCGAGGCGAGCCCGGACCTCGGCGAGCCCCGCGAGCATCGTCGCGCGCTCAGGCGAGTGCGGATCGAAGAGCGGTGCCAGGGCATCGGCCACGCGGACCGGTTCGAAGTCGTCCTGCACGAACTCCGGGGCCACGCGTCGTCCCGCGACGATGTTCAGCAATCCGATGTGCTCGATCTTCACGAGCCGCTTGGCGATCATGTAGCTGATCGGGCTCGTGCGGTAGACGATCGCGCAGGGACAGCCCGCGACAGCCGCCTCGAGCGTGGTCGTGCCACTCTTGCACAGGGCCACGTCGGCGGCGCGCAGCACGTCGAAGGAGGCCGAACGCACCATCGGGAATGGGATGTCCGCTTCGCGCAGATCGATCGTCGGCGCGACGCTCACCACCACGCGCAGGCCGGGGCGTCGCGCCTCGAGCTGGCGTGCCACGGCGACGAAATCCTCGAGATGCCGCACGATCTCCTGCGGCCGGCTCCCCGGGAAGAGGGCGAGGATCTCCCCCTGCTCCGGCAGCCCGATCCGGCGCCGCGCTTCCGCACGGTCCGGCATCGACTGCGCCCGGTCGAGCAGCGGATGCCCAACGAAGGTCGCGTCGATGTGATGCCGACGGAGCAGTTCCTCTTCGAACGGCAGAATAACCGCCGCTCGGGTTATCACTTCGGCCATCGTCTTGAGTCGTCCGGCCTTCCACGCCCACACCTGCGGCGTGATGTAGTACAACACGGGGACACCGGCCGCCTTCGCTGCCGCCGCCACTCGCATGTTGAACCCCGGGTAGTCGATCAGGATCACCAGCGCGACCTTCCCCCCGGCGAATCGCTCCTTGAGGCGATTCAACAGGCGCCAGTGCCACGGGATGTGGCGGATGACCTCGACGAAGCCGACGACCCCCTCGGCCTTCTCGAGCATCGTGACGCCGGCGGCTTCCATGCGGTCACCCCCGGTGCCGGCGAGCGCGAGGTCCGGCCGCAAGGCGCGCAGCCGCTCTGCGAGCTTGGCACCGTGCAGATCGCCCGATGCCTCGCCCGCCAGGATCAGGATCTCACGCACCCGGCTGGCCCGCCACGGCCCCGGCCGGCAGCGAGCGTCGGATGTCCTCCACGATGCGCAGCGCCACGGCCAGGGCATCGCGCCCATCCTGCCCCGAGACCGCCACCGGGATCTCTCCACGGCAGGCCGCCACGAAGCTCTCGAGCTCCAGGCGGAGCGGCTCCCCTTCGGGCGCGTCGATCGGCACACGCTCGACGAACGCCTCGAGCGGCTGCGCCGTCTTCACGAGCGTCGCGAGATCCACGTCGCCACGCATGCGGTACATCTCGCCGGTGCCCGCCGCGAGATCGAGCGACAGATACCCGTTCCGCTGGAAGATGCGGAGCTTGCGCATGCGGTCCTTGGACACGCGGCTCGCCGTGATCGTCGCGACCGCACCGGTCTCGAAGGTGATCCGCGCGTTGGCGATATCGACCGACGGCGTCAGCACCGGGATCCCGACCGCCGACACGTCCTTCACCTTGGCACCGGTGAGCGTCAGCAGCAGGTCGATGTCGTGGATCATGAGATCGAGCACGACCGCCACGTCCGAACCGCGCGGATTGAACGGCGCCAGACGATCGCTGTCGATGAACAGCGGGTCCTTCACATGCGGCAGCGCCGCACGGATGGCCCGGTTGAACCGCTCGATATGACCGATCGCGACGAGCGCGCCCGTCCGCTTCGCGATCGCGAGCAGTTCGTCCGCCTCCTCGATCGTCGTGGTGATCGGCTTCTCGATCAGCACATGCTTCCCCGCCTCGAGCGCGGCCTTCGCCACTTCGTGGTGGTAGCTGGTCGGCACCGCGATCGACACGACGTCGACCTCGGCGAGCAACCCTTCGAGCGTCGGGAACGCGCGGATCCCGAGCTCACGCGAGACCGTCCCCGCGCGATCGGCGTTGGACTCGAAGAACCCGCGGAAGCTCGCGGTCCGGATGTCGCGCAGGAGCCGCGCGTGATGGTACCCGAGGCTCCCGGTACCGATGACGCCGACCCGCAATGGCCCGCTGCTCATGTGGTCACCCCGCGGCCGCTGGCCTCGACGAATGCGATCATCTGCTGGACCTCCTCGTACGCGTGCAGCTCGGCGCGCGCCTGCTCCAGCGCCTGGCTCACGTTCTTGTCGGAGTTGAAGAAGAGACGGTACGCCTTCTTGATCTCGGCGATCACATCGTCCTTGAAGCCACGGCGTTGCAGGCCCACGCTGTTCAATCCGTACAGCTTGATCGGATTCCCCACCGCACGCACGAAGGGCGGGACGTCCTTGGCCACGCGCGAGCAACCGCCGATGAAGGCATGCCGCCCGATCTTGGCGAACTGATGCACCGCGCACAGCCCCGAGATTATCACCCAGTCCTCGACCGTCACATGGCCGGCGAGCTGCGTGCCGTTGCTCATGATCACGTGGTCGCCCACGTGGCAGTCGTGCGCGAGATGCGTGTACGACATGATGAAGCAGTGCTTGCCGACCGTCGTCTTCATGGACTGCGACGTCCCGCGATTGATCGTCGCGTACTCGCGGATCGTCGTGTGGTCGCCGATCTCGACGGTCGTGTCCTCACCGGCGAACTTCAGGTCCTGCGGCTTGCCGCCGAGCACCGAGCCGATCCCGATCGTCACCTGCTTCCCGAGGATCACATTCTCCTCGAGCGTGGCACGCGCCTGGATCACGCTCCCGGAGCCGACCACGCAGCGCGGGCCGATCAGGGCCCACGGCCCGACCTCGACATCGTCGGCGAGCTGCGCCGAGGCGTCGACGATCGCCGTGGCATGGATGCGGGCGCTCATCGGTCGCGCACCATGGCGGCCATCTCGGCCTCGCAGACGACGTCGCCATCGACCTTCGCGACACCCGTCATGCGGCAGATGCGTCCGCGGATCTGCGTCATCTCCAGTTCGAAGCGGAGCTGATCGCCCGGCTTCACCGGCTTGCGGAACTTCACGTTGTCGAGCGACATGAAGTACACCACCTTGCTCGCGTAGTCGGTCACCGAACCCATGAGCAACGGGCAGGCCACCTGGGCCATCGCTTCCACGATCAGCACGCCCGGCATGATCGGATGCCCCGGGAAGTGTCCCTGGAA
>CAZAGK010000152.1:0-5927 GCA_964484775.1 uncultured Gemmatimonas sp.
GCCTCGTTCTTGGCGAACAGGACGAAGCGAAGTTCCGGACGCGCGCGCGCCATCTCGTGCAGGACGATCATGACATAGCGACCGATCCCGCGTACATCGCGCCTCCAGCGCGAGCTCTCCACCGCGAGCACGCGGATGGGGGACGTGCTCACGCGGAGCGTCCGCCGTCGGCGACGGCCGCACGGAAGGTGTCGAGCGTGACGCGCGCGGTGTCGGCCCAGCGGAAGGCGCGCGCGCGTTCGCGTCCGCGGCGCGCGAGTTCGGCGCGCCACGCCGGATCGGTCGCGCAGCGTTCGATCGCGGCGGCCAGCGCACGACCGTCGTTCGGACTCACGTACATCACCGCATCACCGCCGACCTCGGGGAGCGACGCGGCCTTGGCGCTGATGACCGGCGTGCCGGCGCGCATCGCCTCGAGCAGCGGCAGCCCGAACCCTTCATACGTGGACGGGATCGCGAGCGCCGCCGCCTCGGCGTAGAGCGTGGCGAGTTCCTGATCGCTCACGAAGCCGAGTTCGAGCACGCCGTCGCGGTCGATCAACCCGCGCTTGCGAGGGCCGGCGCAGACGAGCTGCACCGCGAGCCCGCGTGCGCGCAGCGTGCCGATCGTCGCGCGGACGGTCGCGAGATTCTTGCGCGGCTCGTCGGCCCCGACGGAGAGCACATACGGTCGCTCGATGCCGCGCCGCTCGAGCACCGACGCGCGATCGTACGGAGGCTCGGCGTGCACCTCGTCGCCGCCGAGCAGGGCGACGACCACCCGCGACGGGTCGGCACCGAGGGTGCGGATGAGCTCATCGCGGGTGAAGGCCGAGTCGGCGAGGATGCGCGTGGCCCGTGCGACGGTCGCCTGGTACAGTCGCCGCCACTTCCAGCGCGCGCGGAACGCATGCCAGCGCCGGTCGGGGAGTGCGACGGGGACGATGTCGTGCGTGGTGACCACCACCGGACCCGGCGGGGGCGCGGGGCGCACCACGTTCCAGGGGAACCAGGTGAGGTCGGTGGGCGTCGTGCCGAGTGCGTCGAGCGGAGCAACGTCGGTCCGCCCATCGAGGAAGGGGAGCTGTGCGAGGGCGTCACGGAGCGCGCCGAGTTCGGAGCGGTCCTTGGCGAAGCAGGTGAAGCGCAGCTGCGGGTCCGCGGCGGCGAGCTCCGGGAGCAGCGCGCGCACGTAGGTGCCGATCCCGCGTCCTTCACGCGCGAGACGACTGGCTTCGATGCCGATGTGGAGAGGTCCTGCGTTGCCGGGGGGCATCGCGGGCTCAATCGGTGGCGTCTTCGGGAAAGCGCACGACCATCGTCCGGGCGTCACGATCGATGTCGCTCACGAACGCCTCGTTGAAGGGGATGTCGCGCGGGCCGGACGGCGTATCGATCTCGAGGACGATCCCGTGCGGCAGTTCATAGTACGACCGAATCGTCCCCGCCGCATCTCCTGACGGGGAGCGGACCTGCATCCCCGCGAGTTCGTGGAGGTACACGGCCCCCTCCTCGGGGAGCGGGATCTCCTCGAACGGGACGACCAAGAACCGCCCATGCCAGCGCTGCGCGATGGTGCGGTCGGTGATCTCGGCGAAGGTGACGAGCGCCCCTTCCTGGAAGGGGCGGACGTTGGTGATGTGGAGTTCGGTGAAGGCACCGGTGGCGGGATCGCGGACGGGCTCGCCCTTGTCGTTCCCCGCCAAAACGCGAAGGCCGGACGCGAAGATCGCGTCCGGCTCATCGGTGATCAGTTCGACCGCCACCTCACCGCGCACCCCGTGGGCACGACGGATCCGGCCGACGATCACATGTTCGGGATGGCTCAAGAACCGCTTACGCGTCCTTGACCGGGACGGCCGCGGCGGTGAGCTTGGCGGCCAGACGGGCCTCGTGACGGGCCTTGAGCACGCCCGCCTTGCGGAGGAGCGAGCGGACGGTGTCCGACGGCTGCGCGCCGTTGTCGAGCCAGTAGTTGGCGCGATCGGCGTTCAGGTTGAGGGCCTTCTCACCGCTGCGGGGCTGGTACTGCCCGAGGATCTCGAGGAACTTGCCATCGCGCGGGCTGCGCGAGTCGGCGACGACGATACGATACGTGGGCGCCTTGGTGCGCCCGGTGCGACGGAGACGGATGGCGACGGCCATGTGGAGATCCTGTGCGAACGGTGAAGGGTCCTGCGTTGCTGCCCGGGGCTCCTCGCGGTTCCGGCGGTTCCGGATCGCACCCCGTTTTTGAGCTAGCCTCTAAACTTAGCGGAATCCGCCCGGAAAGCCACCCGGCATCCCCCCGCCCCCCGGGAAACGGGGCATCCCGCCCCCCGAGCCCATCTTCTTCATCATCTTCTGCATGTCGCGGAACTGGTCGAGGAGGCGGTTGACCTCCTGGATCGGGCGTCCCGAGCCCTTGGCGACCCGGATCCGGCGGGAGCCGTTGAGCAGCTCCGGCTTCTTCCGCTCCTCGGCGGTCATCGAGAGCACGATCGCCTCGACGTGCTTCATCCGCTTGGGGTCGACATTGGCCTGCTTGAGCATCTTGCTGTTGACCCCGGGGAGCATCTTCAGGATGCCTTCCAGGGGGCCGAGCTTCTGGATCTGCTTCATGGCGGCGAGGAAGTCGTTCAGGTCCATCCCTTCCTTGCGCACCTTCTTCTCGAGCTTCTTGGCGGCGTCGGCGTCGAAGGTCTCCTGCGCCTTCTCCACGAGCGAGATGATGTCGCCCTGCTGGAGGATGCGGCCGGCCATGCGGTCCGGGTGGAACTCCTCGAGGGCGTCGGTCTTCTCGCCCACGCCGATGTACTTGATCGGCTTCTTGAGGACGCCGTAGATCGAGAGCGCGGCGCCACCGCGGGCGTCACCGTCGAGCTTGGTGAGGATCACGCCGGTGACGTTCAGGACGTCGTTGAAGCCCTGGGCGATCTTGACCGCTTCCTGTCCGGTCATGCCGTCGGCGACGAAGAGGATCTCGTCGGGCTTGACGGCGTCCTTGAGGCGCTTGAGCTCGTCCATCATGTCGGCGTCGATCTGCAGACGGCCGGCGGTATCGACGATCACCACGCGGTCGCGGTCGCGGCGGGCCTGTTCGAGGCCGGCGCGGGCGATCTTGACGACGTCGTTCGTGGTGCGGTCGGCGTAGACCTTGATCTCCAGGTCGCGGCCGAGCGTTTCGAGCTGGTCGATGGCGGCGGGGCGGTACACGTCGCCGGCGATCATGCTGACCTGGCGGCTCTCTCCCTTCAGCTTGCGGGCGAGCTTGGCGGCGGTCGTCGTCTTGCCCGAGCCCTGGAGCCCGACCATGAGGATGACGGTGGGCGGGAGGGTGGAGTGCTTGATCCCCTCCTTCCGCTCGCCGAGCATGACGGTGAGCTCGTCGTAGACGATCTTGACCAGCTGCTGGGCCGGGGAGACCGTCTTGAGCGCGGTGACGCCGACGGCCTTGGCCTCGACGCGCTTGAGGAACTCGCCGGTGAGCTGGAAGTTGACGTCGGCCTCGAGGAGGACGCGGCGGACTTCGCGCAGCCCTTCCTTGACGTCGGCTTCATTGAGCGAGCCACGTCCGCGGAGCTTCGCGAAGGTGGCTTCGAGTTTTTCTGAGAGTTCGTCGAACATAGCCTTTGAAGTTAGCCGCGGCTCGGGGCTTCTCCAAGGGAGTCGGCGATATCCGTGGGACCCGGGTGGATCGACTCAGCGATACTGCACGCTGGTCGTGGTGTTCACGGCCGTCGGCGCCGTCCGGGTGGTCGTCGTGCGATCGCCGAGTTGACCCGAGGAATTGCTCCCCCAGCACATGGCCACGCCGGCGGCGGTCAGCCCGCACATGTGCGCGCCGTTCGCGGCGATGGTGTTCGCGAGCACAGTCGAGGCCGTCGTGCCGGCGGGGATGAAGTCCCCGGTGAGCACGGCGAAGTCGCCGAACTGCCCTCGACTCGTCCCCCAGCACGCGATCCGATTGTCCGCGGTGGCGCCGCAGAACGAGTCCACGCCGGCGAAGATCCGCACGAACGCGAGTGACGGGTACGTCTGCGTCGCGGTGACCTGATTGGCCGGGAGCACCCGATCGGCCATGTTCCAGCACCAGAGGGCGTTCGCCGCGGTCAGGCCGCAGCCGCCGGTGGCGGTGTTCGCGATACTGGAGAGTGCGGGACTGATCACCGAGGTCGCTGCGCCGACGCGCCCGGTGCCCGTCCAACAGCTCGCGACCCCGCCGGGCCGCAGCCCGCACGAAAGATCGCCGCGCGCCGAGATCGCGAGATGCGCGGCGCCCGAGGCGATCGGGAGCTGCGTCCAGTCGTCGCCCCAACAGTAGGCGGCGCCGACAGCCGTGAGCCCGCAGCTGTCGCTGGTGCCGGCCACCAGCGATACCAGGTCCGTGACGTCACTGATCGGCGTGGGCACGGTGCGATCCACCGTCGTGCTCCCGCCGAGCTGCAGGTGGTTGCCCGCGCCCCAGCAGGATGTCACGCCAGCGATGGTCGTGGCACAGGTGTGGTTGTCACCGGCGGCGATGGCGCGATAGCGCAGCCCGCCCCAGACCGGGACGGGGCTCGCGCTCGACACCGTGCTGCTGTCGCCGAGTTGGCCGCGCGCATTGCTCCCCCAGCAGTAGGCCTCGCCGGTCGGGACGAGTGCGCAGGAGTGACTCGCACCGACGGTCACCGCGCTGAAGGTGAGCGCGGAGCGGACGGTCAGGGCGAGCCGTGTGCTGATCGCCGTGCCTCGCACGGAGGCGCGAAGGGACTCCGTCGTCGGGGCCGCGGGCGGGAGGTATTGCGCGGTGCAGACCCCGGCGGTGCAACTCGTGGCGCCCATCGTGCCAGCACCGCCCTGGAACGCAACATCAGCGGCGACCGCGCTCGACATCTTGATGCCGCGTTGGTTGCGCACGGTGACGGCAAGATCGATCGCGCCTGCCGTGGTGGTGCTCCAGGCAGCGGCGAGCGATGACAGCGTGGGGTCCGGAGTACCGGGGAGTACCGTGAGGTCGAGATCGGCCTTCGCGGTATCGTACGCCAAACGGACGCGGTACTGCCCCGGGGTCGTGGAGATCGCGAGGCCGCTGGAGATGGAGAAGTCGCCGTTCGTCGAGGGCGTCGTGACCCAGGTGAGCGTCCTTCCACTCAGACTCACGGCCGCGCCTGCCGCGTTCTTCCCCGCGAAGGTGAGTCGGAAGGTGTCGCCCGCCACGATCGTCAGCGCACTCGGCGAGACGGTGAGCGTCGCGAGCGTCGTCGACGCCGACGGGTCGACCGGCGCCACGCTCTTCGTGGCGCCCCCGCCGCAGGCGCTGAGGAGCAGCGTGGCGATCAGGCCCGCGACGGTCGAACGTCGACGAACGGCATCCGAGGGGAGGGACATGGATTCACGCTACCCGGGCCGGTGCAACGCCGCAACATCGCTGTCGCAAATCCGCCGTCGCGAGCGCTCGCGGGGCACGCCGTCTGTCCACTATCTTTCCGCACGTGACCACCCCCGAACCCCTGCCGAAAGCCCTCCCCCTGCTCGCTCTGCGCAGCACGGTGGTCTTTCCCCGCGGCACCATCGCGGTGCAGATGGGGGCGGCCGACAACGTGGCGCTCCTGCGCGACCATCCCGAGGCCGAGTTCCAGGTCGTGGTCGCCGTCGCCGCGGCGGACGACCCGAACGCGGAGAAGCTCTCGGGGCGCATCGGCGTGCTGGCCCGCGTGCGCAATCGGATCGAAGCAGGCCGCGACACGGTACAGGTGACCCTCGAAGGGCTCTCCCGCGTCCGGCTCGGCGTCGCGGTCCAGCGCGAACCGTACCCGGTGGTCGAACTCGCCGCGATCGACGAACTGCTCCCGATCGCCGATGCCGCTCGCGACCTCATGGAGCGCGTGCTCGTGGCGTCGGAGACGCTGCTCGAGCTGAACGAGTCGTTCCCCGCCGAGTTGCCGGGGTTGCTCCGGCGGCTCGCGCGCGACCCCTCGGCCTTC
>CAZAGK010000153.1:0-5907 GCA_964484775.1 uncultured Gemmatimonas sp.
GAGGGGGGACCGCTGCGCGCACCGAGCGGGCAGGTCCACTGCGCGACCGGTCCCCGGACCGCACCGTAGAAGCAGGGCTTGTCGGGACGCACCAGCGTCGCCGCGACGTCGGCCGGGAGGGAGAAGCGCCCGGGGAAGCCCTCCTTGGCCACGCCGAGCGCCCCGAGCGCGGCGATCAGCAGCATCGCCACGGCGGAGACGGTGAAGATCCCGCGCCGGCTCACACGTGACGCATCGCGGAAGGGACGCTCGACGAAGCGCCAGGTGAGCACACCGAGCACCACGGCCAGTGCGGCGAGTGCGAGGAACTCGGCATCGGAGGGAATGTCCGCACGCCGCAGTCGCGCCAGCGCGAAGAGCGGCTGATGCCAGAGGTACACCGAGTAGCTGACGAGCCCGATCCCCACCAACAGCCTGCTGCCGAGCAGCCGCCCGACCACCGTGCGCGGCGTCGCCCAGAGGATGATCATCGCCGTACCGACGGTCGGCGCGAGCGCGTACACTCCCGGGAATGGCGTCCCGCGTCCGTAGAGCGCCGCACTTCCGGCGATCAGGAGCAGGCCGACGGCGCTGGCCGGATCGGCGACCGTCGAGTGCTCGGGCTCGTCGCGATCGAGCAGCACGAGCGCGACGAGCGCGCCGAGCAGCAGCTCCCACGCCCGCGTCGGAAGCAGATAGAAGCTCCCCACGGGACGGTGCACCGCCCCCCACTGCGCCACTGCGAGACTGAGCAGCGCCCCAGCGCCGAGCACCGCGCGCAGCGTTCGACGCGACATGCGCGCGAGCAGCATCAACAGCAGCGGGAAGAGCAGATAGAACTGCTCCTCCACCGCCAGGCTCCAGGTATGCAACAACGGCTTCGACTCGGCGGCGTCGAAGTACCCGCTCTGCTTCCAGAAGAGGATGTTCGACGCGAACCCCGCCACCGCCATCATGCTCTTGGCGAGGTCCACCAGATCCCCGGGAAGGAGCCAGCGCCAGGCGAGCGGCACCGTCACCAGGATCACGAAGGCGAGCGCCGGGAGGATCCGGCGCGCGCGACGCTCGTAGAAGCCGGTGAGGGTGAATCGCCCGAGCGCCTGCTCGCCGAGGATCACCGTCGTGATCAGATAGCCACTGATCACGAAGAAGACGTCCACGCCGACGAAGCCGCCGGCGAACGCGGAGAGTCCGGCGTGGAAGAGCACCACCGGCAGCACGGCCACGGCGCGGAGCCCGTCGATCTCGCGACGATACTTCACGCGGCGGTGGCCTCGGTCCGGGTACCGCCACATCTTTCGGGGAGCACCCGAGTCCATTCCCCATGAGCGCCCGCGACCGAAACCCGAAGGACGATCCCCGCACGCCGAACCCCGTCCGCCTCGACAAGTGGCTCTGGGCGGCGCGCTTCTTCAAGACGCGCTCGATCGCGGTCGAGGCGATCGCGGGCGGGAAGATCACCGTGAACGGCGATCGCCCCAAGCCCGCGCGCGACGTGCACGTCGGCGACGAACTCTGGCTGCGGCTCGGCCCCTACGAGCACACCGTGATCGTGCGGGCGCTCAGCGATCATCGTGGCCCCGCGGCCCAGGCCGCGTTGCTCTACGAGGAGACCGCGGAGTCGAAGGAGGCGCGCGAGAAGCACGCCTGGACGCTCAAGCACGCCGCGCCGGTGATGGACCCCGGCGAGGGGCGCCCCACCAAGAAGGACCGGCGCGACCTGGAACGATCGCGCGGCTGGTAGCGCCTCAGCCCGCAAGTTGCCGGAGCGTGTCGTCGTCGAGGCGATGTCCCCCCTCGAACGACACGAATCGATACGGGAAGCCCGCCGCATCCAGCCGACCGTTCTCGCGCGCGACGACCTTCGGCGTCGCGAACTGATCGCGACTGCCGACCACCACGATCTGTTCGGCGCGTCGCATGGCGCCGTCCGGACTCTCGATGTCGACGTCCGGAGGCATCGCACTCCCCCACATGATGTGCCGCGCCACCGGCACCGTTCCGCTCGCGACCCAGCGCGCCGAGGTCGCGCCGCCTTGCGAGAAGCCGAGCACGGTGAGCGGTGGTGCGACACCGAGACGCGCGACCAGATGGGCGTGGAGGCCGTCGAGGTAGTCCAGATAGTCCCGGATCTCATGCTCGCGGGCTTCCTTGGTCATCCAGCTCGCGCCGATCGGGACTTCCTTGCCGATCCGGTCCTCGATCCGCCCCCAGTAGTGCCGCGAGAGCGCCTCGGCGGCGACGATCAGCCGCGTGCCGTCGTCGATGACGCGGAAGTTCTCGAGGAACGTGGCCGCGAGCTCCCCGTAGCCGTGGAGGACGATCCAGAGTTCCCGGACCGCGGCGGACTCCGGCCCGAGCAGGGCGATCCGGGCGGTCCGAGGGGTGACGAAGGTCTCTTGGCGCATGCTGAAAGGTCGCCGCCGCGCTCGGTCGGGGCCAGCCGGGGTGTCGCGCGACCGGTGCCGATTGCGGCCCCCCCGGGGTCCCCATTACCCTTCACCCTTCACCAGGAGCAGACCGTGAGCAACGAACCAGTCAATCCGTCGGCCAAGGGGTGGGGTTTCGCCCTCGCCATCATCATCCTTGCGATCGTCGCGAACGTCACCGCGTTCTCGATCCACAAGGCGACGTATCTCAAGCCCGACAAGGCGCCCGCCGCCGCTGCGGAGCACTAGTCGCACCGCGCACGTCGGACTGAAGGCTGTGAACGACGCGGGGCCCGGCATCGCTGCCGGGCCCCGCTCGCTTGTGGCGCTTCGCACATCGCCCGAGAGCGATGGCGGATCGTGCGTCAGTTCTTGTGGCGGAAGGTGATGCGACCGCGACTCAGATCGTACGGCGACACCTCGACGGTCACGCGATCACCCTGCAGCACGCGGATGCGGAACCGCCGCATCTTGCCGGCCATCGTCGCGAGCACGTCGTGCCCGTTGGAGAGGAGCACGCGGAAGGTCGCGCTGGGCAACACTTCGCTCACGGTACCTTCGAGTTCGATCGCTTCTTCTTTCGCCATGGATTCGCTAGGGATTGTCAGGACGCCGGCCGAGGCCGGGGGCCACAGCAACCCTGTAATGTAGCCCGAAGCGGCTCAGGGAACCAGCTTCGCGTCCAAGGTGATGGTGGCGTTGAAGAGCTTGGAGACCGGGCAACCGGCTTTGGCGTTACCCGCCAGCCGATCGAACTGCTCCTGCGTGGCCCCGGGGATCTTGGCGGTCATCGCCAGATGCACCTTCGTGATCGTGAACCCGGTCTCGAGCTTCTCCACCGTCACGGTCGCGGTCGTCTCGATCCGGTCGGCGGTGAGCTTCTCGGCCGCGAGCTGTCCCGAGAACGCCATCGAGAAGCAGCCGGCATGGGCCGCGCCGAGCAGTTCCTCGGGGTTGGTCCCCGTTCCGTGCTCGAACCGGCTGGTGAAGCTGTAGGGCGCCGCGTTGAGCGTCCCCGACTCGGTGGAGACACTCCCCTTTCCCTCACGGATCGTCCCTTCCCAGATGGCGCTGCCCTTGCGGTCCATGGAATTCCCCTCGAAATGGGTGGTCGCGACCTCGCGCAGGGGCGCGGCCGCCGTTAGCGTCAAGAATACCTCTTCCGACGACTCAACGCCGATGTCCTCGATTTCGATCCGTTCCCCCCGCCTCGCCGGCCGATCCGTCCCCGCTCTGGCCGCCATGGCCGCGCTGGCGCTCGCCACCGGCTCCGCCGGCGCGCAACAGAAGAAGCCCGACGAGCTCGACAGCCGGATCTCGCAGGTGATGAGCAAGGTCGTGACCTGGCGCCGCGACTTCCACGAACACCCCGAGCTCTCCAACAGCGAGCGGCGCACGGCGAAGATCGTGGCCGACCATCTCCGGTCGCTCGGGATGGAGGTTCGGGAAGGGGTCGCGGGGACCGGCGTCGTCGGCGTGCTCAAGGGTGGTCGCCCGGGGAAGGTCGTGGCGCTGCGCGCCGACATGGACGCGCTCCCCGTCACGGAGGAATCGGACCTCCCCTTCAAGTCCACGGTGCGGGCGACCTTCGCCGGCCAGAACGTCGGCGTGATGCACGCCTGCGGCCACGACTCGCACACCGCGATGCTGATGGGCGCGGCCGAGGTGCTCGCGGGGATGAAGGCGACGCTCCCGGGAACGGTGAAGTTCATCTTCCAGCCGGCGGAAGAGGGTCCCCCTCCGGGTGAGCGTGGCGGCGCCCAGGTGATGGTCGAGGAAGGGGCGCTGGAGAACCCGCACGTGGACGCGGTCTTCGCGTTGCACGTCTGGCCCGAGGAGGTCGGGAAGCTGAGCTACAAGCCGGGCGCCTCGATGTCGGCCTCGGATCAGCTCCGCATCGTGGTGCGCGGACGGCAGACGCACGGCGCGCAGCCGTGGCGCGGCGTGGACCCGATCGTGCTCTCGGCGGAGATCGTCTCCGCCCTGCAGACCATCACCTCCCGACAGACCGACATCACCGCCGCGCCGGCGATCGTGACGGTCGGCACGATCAACGGCGGTGTGCGATTCAACATCATCCCCGACAGCGTGATCATGACGGGGACGATCCGCACCTTCGACGAAGCGATGCGCAAGGACATCCACATGCGCATCAAGCGCACCGCGGAGAAGATCGCCGAGGCGAGCGGCGGGTCGGCGGCGGTGACGATCCAGATCGGCGGGAGCATCGTCTGGAACGATCCGACGCTGACCTCGCGCATGGCGCCGACGATCGCGAAGGCCGCGGACGGGAAGGTGAACCCGAACGCGGTCTGGATGCCCTCGGAGGATTTCCCCTTCTTCACGAAGCAGATCCCCGGCGTCTATCTCTTCCTCGGCGTCAACAAGGCGGGCGTCTCGGTGGAGGATGCCGCGCCGAACCACAGCACCAAGTTCTTCGTGAACGAGGATGCCATGCCCACGGGGGTGAAGGCGCTCGTGTCGCTGGCCTCGGACTACCTGACGTCGGCGAAGCCCACGCCGTGAGTGGAGTCCTCGCGGCGTTGCAGGCCAACTGGATGGAGAACGTCGCGGTCGTCTTCGGTTTGGTGAGCGTCTACCTCTCGGCCAAGGAGAAGATCGCGAGCTGGCCGACGGCGATCATCAACGTCGGGCTCTACTTCTTCGTGTTCTGGGAGGCCAAGCTCTACGCCGATGCGGTGCTGCAGCTGGTCTACCTCGCCCTCTCGGCGTACGGCTGGTACGAGTGGCTCTACGGCGGCGCGCAGCACACGCGGTTGCATGTGACGCGCGCGCGCGCCGTGCACTGGGCCATCACCGTGCCGCTCGCGGCGGGATTCGCGTACGGGCTGGGCGCCTTCATGGCCAAGCACACCGATTCCCCCGTGCCGTTCCTCGATGCGTCGCTCACGAGTGTGAGCCTCGTGGCGCAGTGGATGATGACGCGGAAGCTGCTGGAGAACTGGCTCGTGTGGATCGGCGTGAATCTGGTGTACGTGCCGACCTTCGTCTTCCGCGGTCTTCCTTCGACCGCGGTGCAATACGCGGTGTTCCTGGTGCTGGCCTGGATGGGGTACGTGGGATGGCGGAAGTCGCTGCGCGCGGACGCCGAACGACTGCACCCGGCCCCGGCGGCATGACGCGCCGGATCGTGGTCACCGGCCCGGAGAGCACCGGGAAGAGCACCCTCGCGGTCGCGTTGGGGGCGCGACTGCAGGCGCCCGTCGTGCCGGAGGCGGCGCGACTCTACGCCGAACTGCGCCCGGAACGGGCGCTCACCGCTCACGACGTCGCGCCGATCGCCCGACTCGCGATCGCCATGGACGACGCCTCGCTCGCGCTGCACCCGGCGCTCGAGGTGCTCGACACCGATCTCGTATCGACCGTGGTCTATGCCCGCCACTACTACGGTGAGGCGCCGGCGTGGATCGAAGCCGAGGCGAGGAAACGCCGCGCGGATCTGTATCTGCTCTGCACCACCGATCTGCCGTGGCAGTCG
>CAZAGK010000154.1:0-5781 GCA_964484775.1 uncultured Gemmatimonas sp.
CCGCCGTTAGCCCCCACTGAGGGCCGGCACCCCCGCATGCTGTTCAAGGGTTGTCGACGACAGGTCGGGGGCCGGGCCCGCCCACAGCGAGGCGGCCGCAGGACCGCGCAGCGGTCCGAGAGCCTCGCGAAGGGCGGGCCCACCCCCGACCGCCCGGCGCCAGCGAACAGAACAACATGCAAAGCGGGGCGCCCCCGAAGGAGCGCCCCGCTTTTTGGTGCGTGGTTCAGTGACTTGAGCTCAGCTCAGCCGCCGACCTTCGTGACGTTCTCCGCCGCCGGACCCTTCTGGCCCTGCACGATGTCGAACTCAACCGCATCACCCTCGGCCAGGCTCTTGAAGCCCGAACCCTGGATGGCGCTGTAGTGCACGAAGCAGTCCTTCTGCCCGTTGTCGGGCGTGATGAAGCCGAAGCCCTTCGCGTCGTTGAACCACTTCACCTTTCCGGTCGTACGCATTCCCAACTCCTGTGTGATGATTGTTGCAGGGAGCGGAACACGCCGTACCCTGACAATCTGTTCTACTTCGCGGGACCAATGAGATCCCCCGCGCTGGACCGCTGCACACCCCCGGTCAATAACCGAGTGACAATGCGCAACCCTGAGAACCTACAGGTAATCGGCCAAAAGGGCAATAGCCCCCCGTAACCTGCGTCCGATCCCTGTCAACCCCCAGCCCTGGATCGCCGTCGCGATCCGCTCAGACGACCCCCCGGCAGAAGCGCTACGGGATCACCTTCACCCCAGAGACGAAGTACTGGGTCTCTCCGAAACAACTGGTCGGCACCCCCACGTGCTGCTTGTACGTCAGCACCACCCGGTGGTTCTGCACCATCGCCTCGTTGATCACCCCGGCGATCGAGTCGTTCCGCACCGAGAAGTTGAACATCTGGCTCATCGCGCCCGGCATGTTGACCATGGCCAGCTCCCCTTCCCACGTCTTGCAGACCCACCCCTTCTGGGAGAGCTTCTGCAGGAATCCCGAGCGCTCGCCGCTCGAGTAGGTGTAGGTCATGGCCGCGCCGGCCCAGATGGTGAAGATCAGCGCCGGCACCACGATCAGCGTGGTGAGCGTCATCTTCCCCCAGTTGCGGCGCAGGAAGCCCTGCTTGGGGGCGGGAGCGGTGCCCGTGGTACCTTCGGTCGAGTCGGCCATGGTCGGTGTGCGGTATCGGGGGGACTGCTGATCGGGGCGCTGTCCACAGAACGTGCCCAGCTCCTTGGAAGTTGCGCCCCATCCCCCGCCCCGCCAAGTGGGTGGCTATTTTCCCTGTGATTCCCTGCCCTACCTCCAGGCCCGACAGGAGCACCCGTGGTCTTCAAGCCCCGCCGCAAGACAGTCACCTCGATGGTCGGCAACGTGCCCGTGGGATCGGCGCACCCGATCGTCGTGCAGTCCATGACGAACACCGACACCGCCGATCCGGCGAGCACCGCGGCCCAGGTGGCCGCGCTCGCCACCGCGGGGTCGCAGCTGGTGCGCATCACCGTCAACAACGACGAAGCCGCCGCCGCCGTGCCGGAGATCGTACAGCGCTGCGCCGACCTGGGATGCACGGTGCCGATCATCGGCGACTTCCACTACAACGGCCACCTGCTGCTCGTGAAGTATCCCGAGACGGCGCGCGCGCTGGCCAAGTACCGCATCAACCCGGGGAACGTCGGCGCCAAGCGACGCGACGACAACTTCCGCACCATCGTGCAGGTCGCGGTCGACAACGACAAGCCGGTGCGCATCGGCGTGAACTGGGGCTCGCTCGATCAGGACCTGCTCACGGCGATGATGGACGCGAACGCGGCACTTCCGCAGCCCGCCGACGCGAAGGACGTCTACATGGAGGCGATGCTCGAATCCGCACTCCGCTCCGCCGCCATGGCCGAGGAAGTCGGGCTCGCGCACGATCGCATCGTCATCTCCGCGAAGATCTCCCAGGTACAGGACCTGCTCGACTGCTATCGCCGCCTCGCCGTGCGCTGCGACTACCCGCTGCACTTGGGCCTCACTGAAGCAGGACTCGGCACCAAGGGGGTCGTCGCGACGACCGCGGCGCTTTCGCTCGTGCTGGCCGAAGGGATCGGCGACACGATCCGCGTCTCACTCACGCCGCGCCCCGGTGGCGATCGCACCGAGGAAGTGTTCGTCGCGCAGCAGGTGTTGCAGTCACTCGGACTGCGCTCGTTCACCCCACAGGTGACGGCGTGCCCGGGCTGCGGACGTACCACGTCCACCTTCTTCCAGAAGATGGCGGAAGACATCCAAGGCTACCTGCGCGAGCAGATGCCGGTGTGGCGCGGTGTGCATCCCGGCGTCGAGGAGATGAAGGTCGCCGTGATGGGATGCGTCGTGAACGGCCCCGGTGAATCGAAGCACGCGAACATCGGCATCTCGCTCCCGGGGACCTTCGAGGAGCCGAAGGCGCCGGTGTACGTGGACGGCGCGCTGCGCGTGACGCTCAAGGGGGACAACATCGTGCCGGAGTTCCTCGAGATCCTGAACGGATATGTGGAGCAGCGGTATCCGAAGGTGTGAGCGGTGGTCGGTGGAGCAGGGAAGTGAAGCGGGGCCGCGCAGTGTGCGCGGCCCCGCTTTGTGCTCAACCCTTCTTCACCCAATGCCCCGACGCTTTGCCGCTCTTCTTGCCCACGCGATACGGATGTCGGATCTCCTCGCTGACTCGGTCTCGCAGATAGACCTTGAGTAGCGACTGATAGGGAACATCTCGTTCATCGGCGAGCTCTCGAAGTTCGTCGAGCAGGTCGGTAGGCAGCCGCAGTGAGATCGTGGTAGTCGACGGTTTCAGCTGCTTGAGTGGGCCCACCCACTGGGCTGTGGACATGTCGAAATAGTCCGTCGTATCGTGCGTCGCCCAGAACGCCCGCTCCTCATCTTCCGATGCGAAACGTGGGATCGGCTTCAGCTTTGCCGCCTTCGGCCGCGGCTCAGGTTCCGCCGTCGTCGCTTTCTTCTTCGGGCTTTTCGGCATAGAATCGTCGCTCCTTGCGACTCATGTCGCGCGCTGAGATGACGCGAATCCTTCGCTCTCGGATCGTGAAGCACACCGTCAGCAATCGGTGGCCGGCGGTCCGCCCGAACGCGACGTACCTCGGCTCGGCTTGCGAGTGCGCGATGTCCTCTTGCACACGAAACCTACCGACGTTGAACACCTGTTCAGCCTCGATGCACCGAACGCCGTGTGATTGTTGGTTCTTCATGTCGTTTCCGCTGTCCCAATCAAATGCCAGGGGAGGGGAAAAGAGGGATGAGAGGTCTATCATCGAACTAGTATATTACCATCATATACGTCCGTCAAGCAAAAGAAAGCGGGGCCGCGCAGTGTGCGCGGCCCCGCTGTTCATTCGCCCCTTCTGTTCAGCTCCCGAACTTCGAGATCCCCAAACTCACATCCTTCAGTTCTTCGAGAATGGCGCCGTTGAACCCGATCTCCACCAGTCGCTCGTACACCGCGCGATACCAGCGCTCCGTCCCCACGCGTCCGGTCGAGAAGCGTCCCCACACACTGTCGGGATCCACCGTGCGACCCAGATCGGCGATGATCGATGAGCCGTTGTGCACATGGTCCGCCGCCGCCACCCAGCGCGAGCGCTGCCCGGAGCGCGCGAGACGCGCGAGATAGTCGGCGCGCTGCTCGTCGCGATCCATCTCGTAGCCGTCGTCGTCGAACTTGCGCGTCGCGATCGCGATCGTCGTGTCCAACACCTCGGGCCCGAACTTCTCCTCGAGACGGTCGGCGATCTCCTCACGCGTCCACCCATCACGCGTGTAGTCCTCCACCACGTTCAGGAGGATCCCGCTCAGCACCGTCTCCTCATCCTGCCCGTAGCGCGTCAGGATGATCGCCACGTTGGACGGATGCGTGAGGTAGGGAAGGCGCGTGCCTTTCCGGACCTCACGGTCGTGATGCTTCGCGGCGAAGGCGAAAGCGTGATTGATGCGATCGGAGTAGCCGTTCATCCGTGGTATGATCGCCGTCCCAGGGGAGCGTACTCGACAGTCTGTCCTTCAAGTTAGCCGTCGGGAGGCGCAATGGCGATACGGCCCGTTCGGCATCGCCTGCGCCCTCACCTCCGTGCTCTACTCCGCCGCAAGCTCCGCCAGCCGCCGCTCCAGGAAGCGCCGTTCGGGGCCCTGCTGTGCCAGTGCCAGTGCCCGTTCATACGACACCCGGGCCTCCGAATCCCGCCCCATCCGCCGGCACAGATCGGCCCGCGCCGAGTGGGCGAAGAGATAGTCCGCCAGCTCGCCCCGCCCCAGCAGCTCGTCGATCAGCGCCACTCCGGCCGCAGGCCCGTCGCGCATGGCGACGGCCACCGCACGATTCAGCGCGATCACCGGCGACGGATCGGCCGCCATCAACAGCTCGTACAGCCCCACTATCTCCGCCCAATCCGTGAGCCCCGCACTCGGCGCCTCCGCATGCACCGCCGAGATCGCGGCCTGGATCGCATACGCCCCCACGGGCCCCATCTGCAGGGCGCGCCGCACGAGCGCGATTCCCTCGTCGATCATCCCCCGGTCCCACTGCGTGCGATCCTGATCGGCGAGGAGGATCAGGTCGCCCTCCGCATCGGTGCGCGCCGCACGTCGCGACTCGTGCAACAGCAACAGCGCGAGCAGGCCGAGTGCTTCGGACTCGGGGAGCAGTTCGACGAGGGTACGCGCGAGTCGGATCGCTTCGTCGGTGAGCGTCGCGCGCGTGACGGAGTCGCCGCTCGAGGCGGAGTAGCCTTCGTTGAACACCAGATAGATGACCTGCAGCACCGAGTCGAGCCGTGCCGCGAGCTCGTCGCGATCGGGGATCGCGTACGGGATGCGCGCGTCGCGGATCTTCGCCTTGGCGCGCACGATCCGCTGCGCCACCGTCGACGGTGTGGTGAGATACGCGTGCGCGATCTCCTCGGTGGTGAGTCCGCACACTTCTCGCAACGTCAGCGCGATGCGTGCGTCGCGGGCGAGCGCGGGATGACAGCAGGTGAACACGAGCCGCAGGCGGTCGTCGCGCACGAGCGGATCGTCGTCGAAGGCGATCATCGTGTCGTGTGCCGCGTCGCGGTGTTGTTCCTCGAGCGCATCGGCGATGTCGTGGAGCCGCGCGTCGAAGCGCGCGCGGGTGCGAAGACGATCGATGGTGCGGAATCGACCGGTGGAGATGAGCCACGCGACGGGGTTGTTGGGCACACCGTCGCGTGGCCATTGCTCGACCGCGGCGTGGAACGCCTCATGCAACGCCTCCTCGGCGAGATCGAAATCGCCGAGGAGACGGATGAGGGTGGCGAGCACCCGACGCGAGTCGGTGCGGTAGATCGCGTCGAGCTGCAGGTGCGCGTGGTGTTCGCTCACATCTCCCAGATGGGGCGGACTTCGACGGTGCCGACCTTGGCGCCGGGGATCCGCGCGCCGACCTGGATGGCCTCGTTGAGATCCTTGGCTTCGATGAGGTAGAAGCCGCCGAGCTGTTCCTTGGTCTCGGCGAAGGGTCCGTCGGTGGTGGTGAGCTTGCCGTTGCGGATGCGGACGGCGGTGCCGGTGTTGGTGGGGCGGAGACGCGCGCCGGAGACGAGGTTGCCGGAGGCTTTGGCTCCGGCGCCGAAGGCGTCGTACTCGGCGAGCATCTGCATGCCCTCCTCACGGGTCATGGTGGCTTCGGCGGATTCGTCGGAGTAGATGAGGCAGATGTAGCGCATGGGGCTCTCCCGAGGAGTGTGAGGGAATGGTACGGACGGGAGGTAGTCGTTGGGGAGGGTGGGGAATCGACAGGTGGTG
>CAZAGK010000155.1:0-5624 GCA_964484775.1 uncultured Gemmatimonas sp.
AGATCAAGACCGCCTACCGGCGGATGGCGATGCAATACCATCCGGACAAGAACGGCGGCTCCAAGGAAGCGGAGGAGAAGTTCAAGGAGGTCACCGAGGCGTACGACGTGCTGCGCGATCCGCAGAAGCGCGCCGCGTACGACCGTTACGGTGAGGCGGGGCTGCGCGGTGGCGGCGCTGGCGGGGCCGGCGGGTTCCATCATGTGGACCTCTCCGAAGCGCTCAACATCTTCATGCGCGACTTCGGGCTGGGCGACATGTTCGGCGGTCAGCAGCGCCAGTCGGCGGGTCCGCAGGCGGGGGCCGATGTCCGCGTGGACATCCAGCTGTCGTTGGCCGAAGTGGCGACGGGGGTCACGCGCACCGTCAAGATGAAGTTGCTCGACCCGTGTGAGCGGTGTGCTGGCGTCGGCGCCGAACCGGGGACGAAGCCGACCAAGTGCACCACCTGCGCCGGGCAGGGAGAGGTGCGGCGTGCGCAGCGCTCGTTCTTCGGGCAGTTCGTGAGCGTCGCGCCGTGCCCGACCTGCAACGGCGAAGGGGTGATGATCGCGACCCCGTGCAAGACCTGCCGAGGCGAAGGGCGTCAGCGCGGCGACCACACGCTGCCGATCAAGATCCCCCCCGGCGTGGCGAGCGGGCAGTACATGCAGATGCGCGGCGTCGGCAATGCCGGTGCGCGCGGCGGCCCGCGCGGCGACGTGGTGGTGATGTTCGACGTCGAGGAGGACGATCGGTTCGAGCGTGACGGCGAGCATCTCTTCACCGACGTGCTCATCACCTTCCCGCAGGCGGTGCGCGGCGCGGAGATCGAGGTTCCGGGGGTGCTCGGCTCGCTCTCGTTGCGCGTGCCCGCGGGAACGCAGAGCGGGCAGCGGTTCGAACTGCGCGGCAAGGGTCTGCCGCGGGTGAACGCCAGCGGCACGGGCGACCTGCATGTGCGCGTGCACATCTGGACGCCGACCGATCTGACGAGTGAGGAGGCGGCGCACATCGACGCGCTGGCCAAGGTGCATCGTCCGGCCCCGGGGAAGCGGGAGAAGAGCTTCTGGGCCAAGATGAAAGAAGCGCTGGGCGCGTGACCGACGCATCGACGGCGGGGACCCCGGCGACGCCCTGGCTGCGGGTCGCAGTGCGCCCCTCGGTGGAGGAGCGGCGTGAGGCGCTGCTCGCGGCGCTCTTCGAGGCCGGCGCGCAGGGCGTGCAGGAGGATGGCGCGCTCCTGGTGACGCATCTCGAGCCCGGGAGCGACGTGGCGACCTTCGCGAGCGTCTTGCGCGCGGTGGACGCCGATGCCGACATCGCGGTGAGCGAACTCCCGCCGATGGACTGGTCGGAGTGGCGTGCGCGGGTCGGGGCGCATCAACTCGGCGCGCTGACCGTCGCACCGCCCTGGATGGCGGAGCAGTTCGATCCGGCCACCACGATCCTGATCGATCCGGCGATGGCGTTCGGTACCGGTGAGCATGCCACGACGCGTGGCGTGATCCGGCTGCTGCCGACCGTCATCCGTGCGGGGGATGTCGTCGCCGACCTGGGATCGGGGACGGCGGTACTCTCGATCGCGGCGGTGAAGCTCGGCGCGAGTCGCGCGGCGGCGATCGAGATCGATCCCGACGCGACCTCCAATGCGTTGGAGAATGTGGAGCGCAACGGCGTCGTGGGACGCGTGCAGGTGCTCGAGGGGGATGCCGGGGTGCTGCTCCCGCTCGTGGCGCCGGTGCGGGTGATCCTCGCGAACATCATCTCGTCGGTGCTGCTCGAGCTGTTGCCGCTGATCGCGTCGTCGCTCGCGGCCGATGGACGCGCGATCCTGAGCGGGATCCTGATCGAGGAGCGCCCGATGATGCTCGAGCAGCTCGCGGCGCGCGGATGGCGCGTGGAGGCGGAGGATTCCGAGGACGGTTGGTGGTCGGTGGTGATCGCGCGATGAGCACGTTGCCGACCTTCGTCGTGGGTGAGGGATTCGCCGCGGGGCAGGTCGTCACGCTGGGCGAGGACGAGGCGCACCACATGCGGGTGCGCCGGCTCGAGCCGGGCGTCGCCGTGGGGCTGGTGGACGGGCAGGGGACGCGCGGCCATGGCGTGCTGGTCCGCATGGCGAAACGCAACGCGACGGTGGAGGTCGCGCACGCGGAGTTCGTGGAGCCGCCGCCGGCGGTGCATCTGTTGCTTCCCGTCGCCGATCGCGACCGGATGCTCTGGCTCGCGGAGAAGGCGACCGAACTCGCGGCGACCAGTTGGCGTCCCGTGCTGTGGAAGCGATCCAAGAGCGTGAACCCGCGCGGCGAGGGGCCGCAGTTCCATCAGAAGGTCGCGGCGCGCATGGTCGCGGCGCTCGGGCAATCGGGGGGCGCGTATCTCCCGATCGCATACCCCGACGCATCGCCCGAGCGCGCGCTCGCGGCCGCGCCGGAGGGTGCGCGGTTCGTCTGCGATGGATCGGGCGTCCCGATGGCGGCGGCGATGGATGCCGCGTTGCGCGCCGCGCGCGGCGGCCGTGGCGACGCGTCGATCACCGTCGCGATCGGACCGGAGGGCGGCTTCGAGGAATCGGAACTCGCCGAGATGGAGGCGGGAGGGTTCGTCCGCGTGCGCATGGGCGGATCGATCCTGCGGTTCGAGACGGCAGCGGCCGCCGCGTTGGCGATCGCCCGCGCGGCGCTCGATGCCGCGACCCCAGACGCGGAGTGATCCGATGAGCACGACCTGCCTGTTCTGTCGCATCGCGTCGGGGGAGATCCCGGCGACGATCATCGCCCAGAATGCGAGCTGCATCGCCTTCCGCGACATCGCGCCGCAGGCGCCGGTGCACGTGCTGGTGATCCCGCGTGCCCATGCACAGTCGCTGAGCGACGCGGCCGCGCTCCCCGTGCTCGCGGATCTGCTCTCGCTGGCCCGCGATGTGGCGCAGCAGGAAGGCGTCGCCGACAGCGGGTATCGTGTGGTGACCAACACGGGCGCCGACGGCGGACAGTCGGTGTCGCACCTGCACCTGCATGTGCTGGGTGGTCGCGCGATGAGCTGGCCGCCGGGCTGAGTCCGACCTTCGCGGCGGCGCTGCCGTCGCGCTACGCGCCGATCTCGGCGGTGGCTTTGCGCTCCAGCGATCCCCAGCCGACGACGCGGCCGCGCACGGCGGCCACGAAGCTGCGTAGCACCACCGAGTACATGATCTGGCGGTAGACGAAGCGCTGCAGGATGATCAGCCACGAGAGTCCGCGCTGTTCATCCGGCTCCATCAGGAAGGCGATGAAGGCGCCCAGCCAGTCGGTGAGCAGGAAGATCGCGTAGAAGGCGAGCAGGTTCTCGAGGTCCGAGAGCGCGTAGCTCGCGCCGTGGTCGGTCCAGGTCAGCCAGACCGAGAACAGGCCGTAGACGAACAGCAGGTCGGCCAGCGGCGACAGTGCGGTCAGCAGCAGCTGGAAGAGCCAGGTGTTGGGCATGGCGACCATGCCGAGCGAGCCATACTTGGGGCGGAGCAGGGTGTCGCGGTGCTTCCAGGCGCACTGCAGCGTGCCGAAGGACCACCGGAAGCGCTGCCGCGAGAGCGCCCGGAGCGTGTCGGGCGCTTCCGTCCACGCCACCGCGAGTTCGGCGTAGGCGATCGTCAGCCCGAGGCGACGGATCCTGATGGTGAGATCCTGATCCTCGGCGAGCGTGTCGCTCGTGAACCCGCCGACCTCCAACACCGCGGCGCGTCGCCACGCGCCGACCGCCCCGGGGATCACCGTGATGCAGTTGAGCATCGAGAAGGCACGACGGTCGAGGTTCTGCGAGGTGACGTACTCCAACGCCTGCCACCGCGTGACGATGTTGATGCGGTTCCCGACCTTCGCGTTGCCGGCGACCGCACCGACCTTCGGATCGCGCAGGGGCTGCACGAGTTCGCGGATCGTGGTCGGCTCGAACAACGTGTCGGCATCGAGGCAGATGATGATCTCGGTGTTCGCACGCGCGATGCCGAAGTTGAGCGCCGAGGCCTTGCCGGCGTTCGTCTTGGTGTGGACCTCGACGCGCGGTTCGTCGAGGAACGCATCGCGCGCGATGGTGAAGGTGTCGTCGGGGGAGCCGTCGTCGATGACGAGGATGTGCAGCTCCCCGTCGTACTGCTGGTCGAGCAGGCTCCTCACCGTGCGGGCGATGACCATCCCCTCGTTGTACGCAGGGACGATCACCGTGACGGGTGGTGCGAAGGGGCTCGCCGCGTCGTTCCGCGTCTGCTCGAGCAGTGCACGCCGGCGCTGAAGCACCGCGAGCCCGAGCACGAAGATCAGGCGGATGACGCCGAGCACCACCGCCGCCAGGAAGATCCAGTAGATCCCCCAGTCGATCAGTCCGACGGTCGTGAAGGCCACCACCTCGACGACGCGTTCGAGCGAGGTGTGCGACGACAGGCGCGGCATCGCTTCGTCGCGGGTGAGACCGGCGAGCTCGGAGACGAGCACCGGCTCGCGGCCATGCGCGCGCAGCGAATCGATGAGAGTGCCGAGGATCGCGACGGTCGCTCTCCGGTCGCCGCCGCTGTCATGCATGAGCATGACGTTCCCCTTGTCGAGGCGCGACATCGTGGTGTCGAACACCGCCTGCGGACTCGTGAGGCGCCAGTCCTCGCTGTCGATGTGCACGCCGACGGTGAGATAGCCGAGGTCGGTCGCGATCCCGACGGGGATGAGTTCGTCGGCCGTCGTCGGCTCGGCATCCCCGAAGTAGGGCGGTCGGAAGAGCGCGGTCCGGCGGTTGAGCACCGTCTCGATCAAGCGCCCCGACGCGACGAGTTCGAGTTTCGCGACGAACGAATTGGTCAGCGCGAGGTTCGGGTGCGTGTAGGTGTGACTCCCGATCTCATGGCCTTCGCGGACGATGCGGCGCAGCAGTCCGGGATACTGATCGACCTGACGCCCGACCACGAAGAAGGTCGCCTTGGCGTTGCGCGAGCGCAGGGTGTCGAGGATGGCCGCGGTGTACCGGGGGTCGGGACCATCGTCGAAGGTGATCGCGACCTTCGTGGTATCGTCACCGCCGAAACGCTGGACGCGCCACGGGGCGGGGAAGGAGAGGATGCTCTCGTGCGCGATCAGCCCGGTCGTCGGTGAGGCATCGATCGTGCGACGGCCGGTGACCGGGCGGCTCGTGAGCCGGAGGAGCTCGCCGTCGCCGAGGATCTCGGGGTCGTAGCCGGCGGGGATCTCGGCGAGCATCGAGGGATCCGAGCGCGGGACGTCGTTGGAGATGGCGTGCCACATCGAGGGGTCCTCCGACCCGAGACGCCAGATCGCGGCGCCGGCCACCTTCCGCGCGACGGCCGCCTTCGACTGATTCCACGCGGTCACGCCGTCGAGGAACCAGGACATGTGGTCGGTGCCATCGGGGTCGGTCCACGCGACGAAGGGGTTGAGCATCGTCGAGTCGAAGCGGATGGTCGCGTTGTGCTCCTTGGCCAGGCGCATCACGTCCTGGAAGGTCACCGTCGAGCCATTGACCTTGTTGTCGGCGTCGTTCCACTCGTAGCCGTAGCCACCGAGGGTGACGATGACCTTTCCCGGAGGGATCCACTTGAGGAAGTCGTCGAGGCGGGCCTCGAACCAGCGCTGACTGGCGACCGGCCCTGGATTGCCTCGACC
>CAZAGK010000156.1:0-5299 GCA_964484775.1 uncultured Gemmatimonas sp.
GGAGCGGTCTGGCCGGCGATGAAGCCGACGACCGGCTTGGTCATGTGGTTCTTGACGAAGTCGGCCGCTTCCTGCTCGTCGGTGCCGCCGATCTCGCCCATCATGGCCACGGCCTTGGTGTGCGGATCCTTCTCGAAGGCCGCGAGGCAGTCGATGAAGTTGGTGCCGTTGATCGGGTCGCCGCCGATGCCGACGCAGGTCGTCTGACCGATGCCGGCGCGGGTGAGCTGGTACACGATCTCGTAGGTGAGCGTCCCGGAGCGGCTCACGACGCCGACCGGACCGGGGGTGCAGATGCGGCCGGGGATGATGCCGACCTTCGACTCACCCGGGCTGATGAGCCCCGGGCAGTTCGGGCCGAGGAGGCGGACGCCGCGTTCCTTCACGAAGGGATAGACCTTCGTCATGTCGAGCACGGGCACGCCCTCGGTGATGCAGACCACGAGCTGCACGCCACTGTCGGCGGCTTCCATGATCGCATCGGCGGCGAATGGCGGCGGCACGTAGATGACGGCGGTGTTGGCGCCGGTGGCGCTCACGGCGTCAGCGACGGTGTTGAAGATCGGCGCCGAGACCGCCGCACCCTTGGCGTTCACGCCGTCGAACGTCTGCCCGCCCTTGCCCGGGGTCACGCCGGCCACGACCTGCGTGCCGTACTCCATCATCTGCTTGGTGTGGAACGAGCCGTCACGGCCCGTGATCCCCTGCACCACCAGCTTGGTGTCCTTGTTGATGAAGACGCTCATCTTACTTCCCTCCCTTGGCGAGGGCGACGGCCTTCTGCACCGCTTCGTCCATGTCGCTCGAGGCGGAGAAGCCGTTCTCGGTGAGGATCTTCATGGCGATCTCTTCGTTGGTGCCGGTGAGGCGGATGACGATCGGCACCTTGAGCGGGTTCGCCTTGGTGGCCGTCACGATCCCGTTGGCCACGTCGTCGGTGCGGGTGATGCCGCCGAAGATGTTGAACAGGATCGCCTTCACGTTGGTGTCGGCGGTGATGATGCGCAGGGCGTTGACGACCTTCTCCGGATTCGACGAGCCGCCGATGTCCAGGAAGTTCGCCGGCTCGCCGCCGTAGTACTTTACGAGGTCCATCGTCGCCATCGCGAGACCGGCGCCGTTCACCACGCAGCCCACATCACCGTCGAGCTTGATGAAGGTGAGGTTGTTGTTGCGCGCGTCCACCTCGCTCGGCGCTTCGCTCGACTCGTCGCGCAGTGCGGCGACGGTCGGCTTGCGGTCGAGCTCGTTGTCGTCGATCACCATCTTGCCGTCCACCGCGAGCACTTCGCCCGTGGGGGTGACGACGAGCGGGTTGATCTCCGCGAGCGAGCAACCGCTCGCCATGAAGGCGGCGTAGAGCTGCTGCATGATCTTCGCCGCGGCGCGCGCGAGCTTGACGTCCTGGTACAGGAAGAAGCCGAGCTGCATGGCCTCGTACGTCTGCAGGCCGTAGCGCACGTCCACCGGGTGATACTTGATCTTCTCCGGCGTCTCGGCGGCGACCTGCTCGATGTCGATGCCGCCGGCGGCGCTCACCATGAAGACCGGCTTCTTGCGCGCACGGTCGACGATGATGCCGACGTAGGCCTCGCTGCCGATGTCGGCGGCGACGGTCACGAGCACCTTCTCGACGGTGAGCCCCTTGATCTGCATCCCGAGGATGGCGGTCGCCTTCTCGAGGGCGTCCGCGGGCGTCTTGCAGAACTTGACGCCACCGGCCTTGCCGCGGCCACCGGCGTGGACCTGCGCCTTGACCATGACGGCGGTGCCGAACTTCTCGGCGATCGCCTTGGCCTGCGCGGGAGTCGTGGCGACTTCACCCGGCGGGATCGGCACGCCGAATCCCTTCAGGATTTCCTTCGCCTGATATTCGTGAAGATTCATGACGAGTGCGGTCGAGGATATTTCCGTGCGCCAGAGGTGGCGCAGCCACGAAAGTTAGCCTCGTGGACGTGGCCCCGGCACCCTCTCCGAGCCCCCGATTCGAGGGGCGCGACCGCGGGCCGGGGCTCGTTTACCGCGGGGGGCGGCGCAGGAGCCGCCCGAGCTCCTCGTACGCCTTGCCGAACGCCGGCCAGTCGCCCCGGCGCATGGCCTGGCTCATCTGGTCGTACAGGAGCGTGACGCGCCCTCGGAGCGCCTCGGGGCCGGCCGACTGACGGATCCCGGCGCCCCCGAACAGTTCGTCCAGGGTGGCGCCCTTCCGGGCGACGGTATCGCCCACGATCGCCGCGACACCGGTGAGCGAGGGAGGGCCGTCGGGGTGCCAGGCGTAGAACGACTGGCTCAGCAGCGGCCCGTCGCGCGTGGGGACGACCTGCACCTCGCCCCGGCGCGGCTCCCCCGCTCCGACCTTGGGGAGCTCGAGCCCCGCCCTCCCGAGCTGATCGAGCAGCTGGTTCCACCGCGGATGCTTGGCCAGCGGATACCACTCGGTCCGGGGCCAGTCGCCGCCGCGGGCGACTAGGAGCCCTGCCAGGAGGTCGTCGCCGTCGAGCATCGGCTGGGTGGCGGCGAGCGCCCCACGCGGGCCAGGCTGCGCCCAGAGCGTGCCGCTGGCCCCCGGTCCGCCGAGCACCGAGGCGTTGGAGCGGGCGAGCTTGCGCGGGAAGACCGAGTCCTTCGGGAAGCCGGTATGCGAGAGCGCCGTGGCCTGCAGCGCCAACAGGTCCACCGGCGGAGGCCACGACTGCGCCAACGCGGCCGCCAGGGCCCCCGACGGGGTGAAGAGCCAGGGGAAGTGCCGGATCCAGCTGCGGGTGACCGGATCGGGCATCGGGGACGCGATGAGCGTCACCCGCCCCGTCTGAGCCTGCACGAGGGCGGTGGCGGCCCGGTGCGCGTAGCGCGCGGTCCGTCCGGCGAAGGGGATGCTGTCGGAGAGCGGATAGTCCTCCGAGACGGAGAACAGCTCGGCGGTCCAGTAGAGCGAGTCGCCGAGCACCACCGCCTGCAGCGATGGGCCGATCGTCAGGAAGGGAGCGAGCGCGGTGATCCGCTCGCGCACGTCGCGCGCGAGCAGGATGCGAGGCCGCACGGTGATCGGGCTCGCGGCGAGCAGCGACGGGCTCTGGAGGCTCCACGCGTGCGCCACCCGGTCCAGCCAGGAGGCGAAAGCCGGTGCCGGCACCTTGGTGAGCGAGTCGGAGATGACGATCGGCGTGGACAGCCCCGGTGCCACGAGTACCTGCGGGATGGGGCCGCTCAACTGCCCGAGCGCCGGGAGCGGGGCGCCGCGCTCGTCGGCGGTCGCGGGATCGGTCGCTGCGACCATCCACGCTGACTCGTCGTTCCCGGGACGCGCGGCGACGGTCGCCACGAGCCCCCCGTCGTTCAGCGACCACGCCACCGCGGGGACCGATGCATCGCGCGGGATCGTCGGCGCCGACCGCGCCAACACGGCGGCGTCCCACGACGACATCCGTCGCGCGGCCTCAGCGGCACTCGGCAGCGCGATCGCGGCGCTGTCGGCGTGCACGACCTCGTCCAGCGCGAAGGCGCGTCGCGCGTAGAGCGCGTGCGTCGCGAGGTACGACTTGTCGTTGCTCCGGAGTTCCTCGCTCGGGGTCGCCCACCTGATGAACGGCGGGATGAAGGCGCGGGCACCGGGCCCGGCGATCAGGAGGAGCGTGAGCGCCGAGAGCGCCACCCGACGGTGTCCGTTCCACCCCGCCCAGAAGACCAGGAAGGCGATCGCGACCGTCGCCGCCGACAACGCGCTCAGCCACGGGAGCATCACCTCGTAGTCGAGCGCCACGAACGCCCCGCCCGGGCCGCTCCCGCTCACGAGCAACGAGAGCGAATCGACCCGATACGCCCACGCCACCAGCAACAGCGCACAGGAGGCGAGCACGCCGAGGTGCCGGCGGACATAGGTGGACACGTAGAGTCGCCCGCTCTCGAGCCGCAGACTCGGGGTGATGGCGTACACGAGCAGCACGAGCAGCCCCACCGTCAGCACGGAGAGCAGCGACCAGAGGAAGAGCGCCCGCTCGAAGGGGAGCCGGTAGACGTAGAACCCGAGATCCCGATTCAGATAGGGATCGATCTCGTTGAAGGGCACGCCGAAGCGCGCGAGTGCGAGCTCGCTCCAGTCGTCCATCGCGAAGGCGAGCGACAGGCCGATGGCCGCCGACGCGAGCACGACGATGAGATTGAGCATCGGTCCGGGGACCGCCTCGCCGATCTCGATGTTGCCCAGTCGCCGCGGGAGCACCACCGAGACGATGGAGCGCCGCACCGCGTAGAGGTTCGCGAGGGCGAGCAGGAAGCCGGCGAGGAATGCCCCGCCCCGCAACGCCAGGGTGTGACGAAGGGCGCTCTCGTACAGCGGGAGCGCCCCCATCGCGTCGTACCAACTCCACTCCGCGTACAGGCCGGAGACGAATCGCCCCACGAGGAGCGTCGCCGCGACGCCGGCTGCCGAGAGCAGGAGCCAGCGCCGCGTCGTCATGCTAGTCGCGCGGGAAGCTCACGCCCTGCGTGGCGAGCCATCCGGCCACCTCGTCGCGGATCGCGTCGAGGCGCTCCTGCGAGAGTGCTTCGAAGCGCACCACGAGGATCGGCTGCGTGTTGCTCGCACGGATGAGTCCCCAGCCATCGCCGTACAGGATGCGCACGCCGTCCACGTCGATCACGTCGTACTTCGCGCGGAAGTAGGCCTGCGCCGCGGCGACGACGTCGAACTTGCGGTCGTCGGGGCAGTCGACGCGGATCTCGGGGGTGGACACATAGCGCGGGATGTCGGCGAGCAGCTCGTCGACCCCCTTGTTGGCGTCGGCGACGATCCGGAGGATCCGCGCGGCGCCGTAGATGGCGTCGTCGTGCCCGTAGAACCCTTCGGTGAAGAACATGTGCCCCGACATCTCGCCCGCGAGCGGCGCGTGGAGCTCCTTCATCTTGTCCTTGATGAGCGAGTGGCCGGTCTTCCACATCACCGGCTTACCGCCCGCGGCGGTGATCGCATCGGGGAGCGCCTGCGAGCACTTCACGTCGAAGATGATCGACTGCCCCTTCCCCGTGCGGGCGAGCACATCGCGCGCATAGAGGATCAGGAGATAGTCGCCCCAGATGATCGTGCCGTGCTTGTCCACGATGCCGATGCGGTCGGCGTCGCCATCGAAGCCGATCCCGATGTCCGCACCCTCACGCTTCACCGCCGCGATCAGGTCCTGGAGGTTCTCCACGACGGTCGGATCGGGATGGTGGTTCGGGAAGGTGCCGTCGCTCTCGGCGAACAGCATCGTCGGGGTGATGCCGAGGCGCGGGAAGAGCTGCGGGGCCACCAGGGCACCGG
>CAZAGK010000157.1:0-5186 GCA_964484775.1 uncultured Gemmatimonas sp.
ACGCGCTCACCGGGTCGCAGGCCAGCGCCTTCCGATAGGCATCGAGCGCGCTCGTGCCGACGGCGAGGCCGCACGGCGTGGTGTGCTTGACGATCGCGCAGCAGGTCTCGTTGGCGAAGGGATCGGCGGCGAGCAGCGCGCCCTCGAGATCGAGGAAGTTGTTGAAGGAGAGCTCCTTGCCCCCGTGCTGCACGAGCGCCGAGAGGCCGGCGCCGCGCTCCTCCACATAGAAGGCCGCCTGCTGTCCGGGGTTCTCGCCGTAGCGGAGCGACTGCTGGCGCTCGAGCGCGACGGTCACACGCTCGGGGAAGTGATCGCCCCGCTGCGCGGCGAACCAGGCGGCGATCGCAGCGTCGTAACCAGCGGTGTGTTCGAACACCTTGGCCGCGAGACGGCGGCGCTGCTCGAGATCGTCGCGCCCGTCCTTGAGTGCGGCGAGCACCGGGCCGTAGTCGTCGGGGTCCACCACGCAGGTGACGGAGGCGAAGTTCTTGGCCGCCGACCGGATCATCGACGGGCCGCCGATGTCGATCTGCTCGATCACATCCTCGGGCGAGACGCCAGGCTTCCGGGTTGTGGCCTTGAAGGGATAGAGGTTCACGCAGACGAGATCGATCGGCGCGATCCCGTGCTCGGCGATCGCCGCCATGTGCTCCGGCAGGTCGCGGCGGGCGAGGAGTCCGCCATGCACCGCCGGGTGGAGCGTCTTCACACGTCCGTCGAGCATCTCGGGGAACGCCGTGACCTCACTGACGTCGCGCACGGGGAGTCCCGCGTCACGCAGCGCCTTGGCAGTGCCGCCGGTGGAGAGGAGTTCCCAGCCGAGGGCGTGCAGCCCGGCGGCGAAATCGGAGAGACCGGACTTGTCGGAGACGGAGAGCAGAGCGCGAGGCATGCGTGCGGGCGTGGGGAGTGGTGACGTTCAGGGAGCGACGCTCGAGGCGAACTCGAGCGCGATGGGCGAAGGGAGCAGGGCAGGGTGCCGGGCGAGCTCGGCCGGCGCGAGCACCGAATGCGCGCGTCCGTCCGCGGTGAGCGAGACGAGTCCGAGCGCCACCGCGTGGAGCGCGCGCGGGTACAGCGCGTGTTCGGCGGTGAGGACCCGCGCCGCGAGCGTGGTCGCCGTGTCGTCCGGCAGCACGGGCACGCGGGCGCGTCCGATCACGGCGCCGCGATCGTACACCTCGTCGACGAAGTGCACGGTGGCGCCGCTCTCAGGCTCTCCGGCGGCGACGACCGCCTCGTGCACGCGATGACCGTACATCCCGTGTCCCCCGAACTTCGGCAGGAGCGAGGGATGGACGTTCAACACCGAGCCGCGCCACTGCGCGGTGACCGCGGCCGGGACGAACTTCAGATAGCCGGCGAGCGCGATCAGCGTGATGCCGTGCGACTCCAACTGCGCGCGGAGCGCCGCACCGTCCGTCGGATCCCCGATGACGGCCGTCGGTACACCGGCGGCCTCGGCCTTGGCGAGCACCCCGGCCTTCGGTCGATCGGTGAACACGAGCGACGGCACGAAGGGCGCACCGGGGCCGAGCGCACGATGATAGTCGAGGATCGCCTGGACGTTGGAACCGCCTCCCGAGGCGAAGAACGCGAGCCGATGCGACATCAGACCTGCAGGATGTGATGCACCGCTTCGGCGAGCGTCGACGCGACCTCCGCCTTCTCGC
This sequence comes from uncultured Gemmatimonas sp., assembly GCA_964484775.1. Lineage (GTDB taxonomy): Bacteria > Gemmatimonadota > Gemmatimonadetes > Gemmatimonadales > Gemmatimonadaceae > Fen-1231. The sequence goes on from CAZAGK010000157.1 coordinate 1,677, forward strand.
GCGCCATCGCGATCTCTTCGGGTGGCGTGTGCGGTCCCGGCACGAGGATGCCGCGCGCCCCGTAGTGCAGCGCGGGCTCCACATCGCGCCAGCGGTCGCCGACGAAGACCGAGAGCACCGGGTTGATGGCGTGCTCGGCGATCGCGAGATCGTACAATCCGGTCCCCGGCTTGCGGCAGACGCAAGGGCCGGTGAAGTCGGGGTGGTGCGGGCAGTAGTAGTGCGCGTTGATGTACGCGCCGCGCTCGGCGAGACGGTCGTCGAGGCGCGCCTTCACCGCCTCGTAGTCGTCCACGCTCAGCTTGCCGCGCGCGATCCCCGATTGGTTCGTGATGACGATCACGGGCCAGAGCTCGTAGTTCATCCGCCGGATGGCGTTCGTCGTCTCGGGGATCAACTCGACGTCGTTGGGATCCTTGATGTAGCCGACGTCCTTGATGAGCGTGCCGTCGCGATCGACGAACAGCGCGGGGCGGATCTCCTTGAGGCTCATCCGATGCTCGCCGGTGACGGCCATGGCCGTGCGCGCGCCGGTGGGGGTCGGACGATGCGGGGTCGCGAAGGGGCCGTTCACGCGAGGGTGCTCCGGAGGATCGAGGGGAGCCGAGGATCCAAGGCGTTCGACACCCCCCGAAGGTCGAGCAGAACCCGCCCGTTGGCAATACGTGCGACAATCGGGGTCGCGGCGCCGCGCAGCCGCTCCTCGATCGCCGCCGCCGGGCCGTCGGTGAGTGCCACCGCCGCCGACGGGATGCGCGCCGTGGGGAAGGCCCCGCCGCCGACGGTCGCCTCGGTCTCGACGACCGCCGCTGCGATCCCGGACTCATTGAGCGCCTGCACCAGTCGTTCGGCGCGGGCGACCAACTCCGCCTGCGGCGCGGTGAGCATCGCCAGGGCGGGGATCTCACGGACCGCGCGCTCCGGCTCGCGGTAGAGCGTGAGCGTCGCCTCGAGCGCGGAGAGCGTCAACTTGTCCACGCGCAGCGCACGGGCGAGCGGATTCCGGCGCAGCGCGTCGATCACCGGCGCGCGGCCGACGATGATCCCCGCCTGCGGGCCGCCGAGCAGCTTGTCGCCGCTCATCATGACGAGCGAAGCACCGGCACGGACGGCATCGCGCGCCGTCGGCTCGCCGGTCAGGCCCCACGGGGAGAGGTCGAGCATGAGACCGCTCCCGAAATCGTGCAGCAGGGGAACGCCCGACTCGTCCGCGAGGCTCGCGAGCGCCGCCGCGCTCACCGACGAGACGAACCCCTCGAGTGCGAAGTTGCTCCGGTGCACCGAGAGCAGCGCCCCGGTCGCTGCGGTGATCGCGCGGCGGTAGTCGTCGAGGTGCGTCCGGTTGGTGGTCCCGACTTCCACCAGACGCGCGCCGCTCTTCGCCATGATGTCCGGCACGCGGAAGCTCCCGCCGATCTCGACCAGCTCACCGCGCGAGATGACGGCGTCCTTCCCATCGGCCACGGTGTTGAGCGCGAGCACGAGCGCGGCGGCACAGTTGTTCACCACCAGCGCGTCCTCGGCGCCGGTGAGCTCGGCGAGCAGATCGGCGCAATGGCGGTGGCGCGAGCCCCGCGCCCCCAGTTCGATCTCGTACTCGAGGTTGGAGAATCCGCTCGCGACGTCGCGCAGGGCATCGAGCGCCACGGTCGCGAGCGGCGCGCGGCCCAAGTTCGTATGGAGCACTACGCCGGTCGCATTGATCACCGGACGCAGCGACGGGACGCGGCGCTGCGCGAGTCGCGCGGTGATCAGTGCCGTCCAGCCGTCTTCGTCCACCGGTTCGATGTCACCGCGGCGCGCGTCGTCCACCACGCTGCGCACCACATCGGCGACCAGTTCGCGTGGCGCGTGCGAGAGGAGGGCGCGCACCGGCTCGAGTTCGAGCAGCGCTCCCACCGCAGGCAAGGCGCGACGCCGGTCGATCATGGGCGCTTCTTGGGGAGGGTGTCGGGTGGCGTCGCCGGAGGCTTGGCCGTGGCGCTGGTGTCCTTGGCCGACGGCTTGCCGTTCTTGGCGGGTGCCTTGGGGTCGACCTTGGCCGTGTCCTTCGGTGGTGGCGGCGGCCGGAAGGTGTACTGACGTGCCGAGGTGCGCTTCGCCCCCGTGAGTCCGGTCGCGTCGCGAGCGGTGATCTGCAGCGGGACGTTGGGGAGGATCGGCTCGAGCAACTCGAGCACGATCTCCGACACGGGCGCCGCCCGGTTGATCTTGGCGGTGATGACCTTTCGGGTCGTGTCGCGCGCCTTCGCGATGTCGGCGGCCTGCGCGCGCTTGACCGAGTCCTCACGCTGCACCGCGCGCAGCGAATCGGAGCGGGCGCGATTGCGGCGACCCGCGGCCGTCGTGTCGGCCAGCGCCAGCGAATCGGCGGTCGCCTTCTTGCGTGCCGCGAGCAGTGTGTCGAACGCTCCGGCACCGGCGACCGCGCGGATGCCGATGTACGACGAGTCCTTGATGCGCATCACCCGGAAGTTGCTGCTGTCCAGCACCACGCCGGGGAGGAGCGGACGCGAGAACTTGATCTTGAGCGCCGATGAATCGCTGCGGGTGATCTCGCCGAGACTCGGGCCCAGCGAGTCGTGCTCGAACACGTAGAGCTCGCGGGGCAGGGTGTCGGTGGCGCTCACCGTCGCGGTGTCCCACTTCTCGGTGCGGTCGAGCGACCGGTTGCTGTTCTGGTCGATGTAGGCGCGCAGGCGGAGCGGACCGTCGGGGAGACTCTTGAGGACGAAGTGCCCGGTCGAGTCCACGCGCGCGACCCATCGGAGGAGCGTGTCGGTGCCGATGGTGGCTTCGATCCGTCCCCCGGCGGCGACCTTCTGTCCGACCCAGTCGAACGCGGTGCCGCGGATCGAACGCGTCGGGAGGGTGCTGCCGGTGGAGAAGATCAGTTCGATGGGCTCGGTGGTGGCGTTCGCGGCCAGGTCGGAGAGCCCGGAGAGAATGGTGACGGTGTAGGCCGTGTTCGGCCGCCATCCCTTCCGCGGACGCACGGCGATCGCCTCGCGGCGCCAGTCGACGTTGATGCCGCCATCGGTCGGGGAGATCGTCACGAGCTGCTCGAGCGATGGCGCGCCCTTCGGACGCTCGCTGACCACCTCGTTGAAGCGGAACACCACCTCGCGCAGCTTCGTGAGGTTCGTGGCGTCGCTGTCCGGCGTGACCTTCACGAGCTCCGGCGCGACCTTGTCGGTCGGACCCCCAGGGGGCATCCCCGGCGACGCGCACCCGCCCGACGCGAGGACGAGCGCCGTGACCGTCGCGGTCAGCGCTCCCCGAACCGTCCGGCGGCATGCGCCCGCGGTCATCCGCACAGCGACTTCACCTTGGCGTGCAACTGCTCACTCCGTGCCGTCCACTCGCGCTCCTTGGCCCGTTCGGCCTCGACGAGCTCCGGCGGTGCCTTGCCGGTGAACTTCTCGTTGCCAAGCCGGCCACGGAGTGCGGCGAGTTGCTTGTCGAGTCCCTCGACCTCGGTCCTGAGACGCTCGCATTCCTTGCCGAGGT
>CAZAGK010000158.1:0-4875 GCA_964484775.1 uncultured Gemmatimonas sp.
CCCCCCCCCCGCCCCCGCCGGCGGGGGGCGCGGCTGGCGGGGCTGGGTGCTAGCTTCTTCCGCGGCCGGCTGACCGTTTCGGCGGGCGGCCTCGGCGGCGGGGCTCGGGGGCCAGGGTCAGTTGTTCGGCGACGGCGGCCTTCAGATGGGCGCGGAGCGCCTCGATGTCGACGCGAAGGGTGAGGGTGCGGGAGGTTTGCCAGTCGATGAGATCCGACGGGGCGCCGTGGTCGGGGCTCCCACCCTGGCCATTGAGGGCGATCTCCGTCGCGAGCTCGCAGGCCCGGGCGAGCGGGGCGCCGAAGTCGCGGGCGATCAGGAACGTCAGGGTGATCGGGAGGAGCGCGGAGTCGGGAATTGGGCGCTGACGCCCCTGAACCGAAGGCGGCACCAGATTCACCCCCTCGCGACTCAGAAAGAGGCGCAACTGGGCCGGAGAGACGCCGACGACGGCGGCCGCGGTGTTCGTGTCGAGAAGTGGCATTATTTGTACTTGCAAGATAATATTTTGTGTCAGAAGCGCAAGTACTTGCTCACAAGCATTTTGAGTCACTAACAGGAACGTATGTTCTCGGCGCGGCGCCTACGCTCCAACGCCGCGGCCCTCGGAACCGTCAAGCGACACCTCTCAGGCCCTTCTATATGAATATCAACATCCGTTGCCATTATTTCGCCCGAAATTCGGCCCGTTCGGCCCTTGCGGCCCTCCTGATCGCGGTCGTCGGTGCCTGCGCCTCGCAGCAGGGCACCATCGGGAGCGGTCCGGCGCCGTCGGGCGGAGGTGTGGCGGCGGCGCCGGGGGCGGCAGGAGGGGGACGGGGCGGAAATGTCCCATCCGCGCAGCCACGCGCGCCGCAGCCGGTCCAGATCCCCGCCGGACCGCGTCCCAAGGTCCTGGTCATCGCCACGGGGGGCACGATCGCCGGTTCGCAGGACCAGCCGGGGACCACGGGCGCCTATCGCGCCGGGTCGCTCTCCGCGGAGCAGATCATTGCGAGCGTACCGGAACTGCCGCGGTATGCCGAGGTGGAGAGCGAGCAGTTCTCGAACGTGGCGAGCACCGCGATCACGCCGGCGCAGTGGGTCGCCCTGTCGCGCCGCATCAACAAGGTTCTGAGCGAGCGGAAGGATCTCGCCGGCGTCGTCGTCACCCATGGCACCGACCGGCTCGAGGAAACGGCCTTCTTCCTCTACCTCACCATTCGCAGCGACAAGCCGGTGATCGTCGTCGGCGCGCAGCATCCGGCCACCGGACTCTCCCCCGACGGCCCCATCAACCTGCTCGCGGCGGTGCGCACGGCGGCCGCCACATCGGCAGTGGGAAAGGGGGTCATGGTCGTGATGGACGACCGGATCATCAGCGCACGCGAGGTCCGCAAATACTACCAGCGCGTCGGCGGCTTCTCCGGCGGCGAAATGGGAATGCTCGGCGTCGTCGCCAGCAGCGGGGTGGAGTTCTTCTTCTCCCCGGTGCGGAAGCACGGCAGTCAGAGCGAGTTCGACCTCGCCGGCGTCGACAGCGTGCTGCCGCGGGTCGAGCTCACCTACAGCTATCCTGGCGGCACGGGGATCACCTTCGACTCACTGCCGGCGGCGGTCGTGGTCGCGACCACGGGGATGACCCGCGCCGAGGGGCAGTCGTATCAGGCGCTGCGCCGGAAAGGAGTCATCGTGGCGACGGCGTTCCCGTCGGGAGACAACGTCACTGCCGTGGGCGGCGGCGGCGATGGTCCGCCGGGCGGCGGTCGGGGCGGGGCAGGGGGCGGAGCCGGCGGCGCGCCCGCAGCTCCGAGCGCGGCGGGTGCGGCTGGTGCGGCTACTGCGCCTGGCGGTGCCGCCGATCAGGCGCCGATGGCTCCGCAGGTCACGGTGCAGCATCTGACGCCCCAGAAAGCGCGCATCCTATTGATGGTGGCACTCACCAAGACCAAGGACGCGCGCGAACTGCAGCGGTTCTTCCTGCAGTACTGATCCAACGCTACGCTCGAACGAGGACCAATTAGCTAGATTCGACATATGCCGACCACAGTGATCACCCGAGCGGAGGTTGGGTCCTACCTCCAAGACGCCGAATCCGAGATTCGCAGCCTCGGCGTGCGTCGGCTGGCGCTCTTCGGGTCCGTCCAAAGAGATGCGGCACGGACGGATAGCGATGTCGATCTGCTGGTCGAGTTCGAACTCGGACAGAAGACGTATGATCGATTCATCGCGCTGGCTGAATTGCTGGAGCGTCTGCTGGGGCGCCCTGTTGAGCTCGTGACCCCGGAGTCGCTTTCGCCGTTCCTGCGGCGTCACATTCTGGCCGAAGCGGCGGATGTCATTCGAGCCGCGTGAGTTCTTGCGCCATATCGCTGCTGAGGCGGAATACTTGGCGGTGGCGATCGCGCCGGTCACGAGAGAGGAGTTCGAGCGCGACGAGACGCTCCAGCGCGCCGTCGTGCGCAGTCTGGAGATCATCGGCGAAGCATCCAAGCGGATACCCGAGACTCTGCGACTGCAAAACCCGCAAATCGAGTGGCGGAAAATGGCCGGGATGCGCGACCGATTGATCCACGACTATTTCGGTGTCGATCTGGATCTCGTATGGGATGTCGTGCACAGCAAGATACCGATTCTGAGGGAACAGGTGCGGAGTCTTCTGGGCCCGGACTGACGATCCTCGCACGGGGGAGGAGTATGCACCAGCTGATCGATATTCTCGAAGAAGCGACAGCGAAGCTACCGGCGGCCTACTTTACGATACCGATTGCCACGGGGGATCCCGTTTATCGTGAACGCCCGTACTGCTACGAGCTGTATCATCAGCTCCGCTCGCAGTGGCCGACTGGTTCCGACTACGTCTTGACGGCAGAGCTCGACAAGTCGGCGCACCCGATAATCGCGCAGACGACACTGCGTGGGGTCAAGCCCGACTTCTTGGTGCACAAGCCCGGTAGCATGGAGGGAAATGACACCGTGATAGAGGTCAAATCCCAGCTCGCCACCGCGGAAGCACTCCGCGAGGATATCGCGAAGCTCAGGGAGTTCCGTCGCATCCTTGGGTACAAACGCGCGATCCTTCTCCTCTGGGGATACGACCTGGACAGCGCCATCCGACGCGTGCGAGAGGCTCTGCAGGGCATGCCGTCGGCTGAGAGCCCAAACGTCTGGGTGCACAGGGGGCCGGGCCAAGCTGCGGAGCAACTGATCTAGGCAAGAGAAGGTCTTGACCTGCTGTCGCGTCCTGAGACAGCGCGGTAACGGCCCCGCTACAGTACCGTCCAGACCCTGTACAGCATGCGCCGGAGGAGTACTTTTTAGACTCGCTCCCCCGGACCGAACTCGGAGGAGCGTGTCCCTGCCACTCCTCGCCGAGACTCGCTCATGCGCCACTTCGTGCGCTCCGCTGCTACCGCCGTCGCCGCCCTCTTCCTCGCGTCGTGCGGCGACACGCCGACCCAGCCACATCTCCAGCGCGCCGGGGAGACATCCAATCTCACCGCTCCGACCCTCGTCATCAGTCAGGTGTATGGTGGCGGCGGCAACTCGGGCGCCATCTACAAGAACGACTTCATCGAGATCTTCAATCCCGGCTCCGCGCCGGTGTCGCTCGGCGGGTGGAGCGTGCAGTACGCCTCCGCCGCCGGCACCACCTGGCAGGTCACCGCGCTCACCAATGTGACGCTGCAGCCGGGCGCCTACTATCTCGTGCAGGAAGCCGCGGGATCCGGCGGCACGACGAACCTCCCGACGCCCGACGCCACCGGCGCGATCGCGATGAGCGGCACCGCCGGCAAGGTGATCGTGGTGCAGAGCACCACGGCGCAGACGGGAACCTGTCCCGCGGCCGCGGTCGATCGCATCAGCTTCGGTAGCGGGAGCACCGATTGCGGCGGCGGCATCACCGCCACGCTCGGCAACACCACGTCGGCCTCGCGCAAGACGAACGGTTGCACCTACACCGCGACCATGACCGACTTCGCCGTCGGCACGGTGAACCCGCGCAACACCTCGGCGCCGACGAACGTCTGCGGCAACACCGAAGTCCTCCCGGTCGCCACGGTCACCATCGCGCCGGACTCGGCGGAGTCCACCGTCAACGGGACGCAGCAGTTCACGGCGACCGCCAAGGACTCCACCGGCGCGGCCGCGACCACGACCTTCACCTGGCTCAGCAGCGACACGACCATCGCCAAGGTGGACTCCACCGGCAAGGCGACGGCACGCGCGGCGGGGCTCGCGACCATCTCCGCGACGTCGGCCAACGGCAAGATCGGCACCGCGAAGTTCAACGTCGTCGCCGTCGCGGATACGACGGGCGACCTCGTCATCAGTCAGGTGTTCGGCGGGGGCGGCAACTCGGGCGCCGTGTACCTCAACGACTACATCGAGATCTTCAACCGCGGCAACACTCCCGTCACCCTCACCGGGTGGAAGGTGAGCTACGGGTCGGCTGCCTCCACCACCTGGCAGTCCACCCCCCTCACCGGTGTGATCCAGCCGCATCAGTACGTGCTGGTGCAGGAAGCCGCCGGGACGAGCACCACGGCGATCGCGCTGCCGACGCCGGATGTGATCGGCACCCTCGCGATGGGCGCGACGGCAGGCAAGATCGTCCTCACCCGCCCGGGAACGACGCCGAGCGGCGCCTGCCCCACGGGGAGCGGGATCGCGGACAAGGTCGGTTACGGCAATAACACCACCGCGAACGGCTGCGCCACCGAGTGGGGCGGTCGCACCGCCGACCTGAGCAACACCACCGCCGCCTTCCGCGCGAACGACGGCTGCATCAACAACGGTGTGACGACCGGTGACTGGGGTGTGTTCACCGCCGCGCCGCGCAACAGCACCGTGGCCGCGAAGAACTGTTCGCAGCCGACGCGCCCGCAGTCGACG
>CAZAGK010000159.1:0-4857 GCA_964484775.1 uncultured Gemmatimonas sp.
CGCAACTGAAACGGCGGCCCCGGATTCCCGGGGCCGCCGTTCTCGTTGTTGCCCAGCGCGGAACTTACGCCGCCGCCTCGGCGGTCGCTTCGACTTCCACGCTCAGCTTCACTTCCTCGCTCACGATCACGCCGCCGGCCTCGAGCGCCATGTTCCAGCCGAGCTCCCAGTCCTTGCGGTTGATCTTGGCGGAGACGTTCAGCGCGGCGCGCTGATTGCCCCACGGATCCTTCACCGGCGACGAGTACTCGCCCTTGAGCGTGACCGGCTTCGTGACCCCCTTCATGGTGAGATCGCCGGTGATGCTGATGTCGTCGCCGCTCTGCTCGATCTTGGTGCTCTTGAAGCTGATGCTCGGATTGTTCGCCGCGTCGAAGAAGTCCGGCGAGCGGAGGTGCTCGTCACGCTGCGCCTGATTGGTGTCGATGCTCGCCGTCTCGATGTCCATCTGGACGCTCGTGAGCTTCCCCGAGGCATCGCTCTCGCCGAAGCCGGCGAGCTTCGTGAAGCGACCGCGCACGGTCGAGATCATCATGTGCTTGACCGCGAACTCGGCCTGCGAATGCGTGACGTCGATGTTCCACTTCATGGTGCGACTCCTGGTGGGTTGGTGGTACGGTGGGAAAAGGATCAGCCGATCGGCTGGAGCGTGCGCTGGAGCGACTCGCGCTCCTGCTCGAGCCAAGCGGGGAGCTTGAGCTCTCGACCGAGCGCGTCGGCCGGTTCATCGACGGCAAAGCCCGGGCCGTCGGTGGCGATCTCGAGCAACTGTCTGTCGGGCGCGCGGAAGTAGATGCTCTGGAAGTAGGTGCGGTCCATCACGTCGCTGACGTGCAGCCCCATCCCGCGCAGGTGATCTTGGAAGGCGAGCTGTTCGTCGGCGTTCTTGGCGCGGAAGGCCACGTGGTGCGTCTGCCCCGTGCCGTCACGCGCCTTGAGATGCTTGGGCGTCCAGCCGAACAAGGTCCACGAGCTGTGCGGTGCGACGCGCGTCTTGTCGTAGTTCGCCCAGAACCAGTGCGGCGTGTCCGGGTCGTCCTGATTGATGGTCTTCTTGATGATCGTGAGCCCGAGCGCCGCTTCGTAGAACTCGTGCGCGCGGCCGATGTCGTCCGTCATCCCGCTGATGTGGTGGATCCCCTGCAACGTCATCGCCGGCGTGATGGCGGCGATGGGCTCCGGATGCGTGAGGGCGCGGATCGCGGCCTCGTCGCGGTAGCCGGGGAGCTGGGCATCGGGCTGGGTCATGATGCCGAGTCCCAACTGATCGATCGGTTCGTCGGTGGCGTAGCCCGGGCCGGCGGTCGCGATCTCGAGCACCTGCCCGTCGGGATCCTTGAAGTAGAGCGAGGTGAAGTAGCCGCGGTTGAGCGGGCCGGAGACGCCGACGCCATGGTCGGTGAGCCAGCGCTTCCACATGAGGAGCGTCTGCTGGTTGGCGGTGCCGAAAGCGAGATGGTGCACGCCACCCGTACCCGCGCGGCCGCGGCCGGCGGTGGGCCATTCGAAGAAGGTGACGATGGTGCCGGGTTCGCCGCCGTCGTTGCCGAAGTAGAGATGGTAGGAGCTGGGATCGTCGAAGTTCACGGTCTTCTTGACCAGCGGCAGCCCGAGCAGCTCGTGATAGAACGCGAGCGTGCGGCGCGCATTGGCGGCGACCATGGTGATGTGGTGGAATCCGAGCGTTGTGGGGCGGGGCATAGAACCTCCAGTGCTGTGTTTCTTACTACTGAGATATTAGCGCGTGCAGGAACTGAAGTCAAGAGCAGGTGCCGCAGGGAGTGCTGGAGCTTCGAGGTTCGGGGATCGCGCCGAGTAACCGTTCGCGAAGTTACTCGGCGTTCATCTCCGCGATCGCCTTCTTGCAGCGCGGGGTGCCGGCGGCCACCTGTTCGGCGGCTTTCCCCAGCGTCTTGAGCACCGAGATCAGCGCCTTCTGTTCCTCGACCGGGAGCCCGGTCATGGCCTCGCGGATCGCGGCGGCGTGCGTGGGGAAGATGTCGCGCATCATCGCTTCACCCTGCGGGGTGAGCGCGGCGTAGCGGGCGCGCCGATCACTCGCGCACTCCCGGCGCTCGACGAGTCCGCGCTTGGCGAGCTTGTCGACCAGGAAGGTGATCCCGCCACTCGAGACGAGGACCTTCTTCTGGACTTCGCCCAGCAGCAGAGGCCCCTTATGGAAGAGCACCTCGATGATCGCGAACTCGGCGGGGCTGAGTCCGTGGCTCTCGATGTCGTTGATCGAGACCTGCTGGACCGCCCAATTCGCGCGACTCAGGACCACCCAGAGCTTCAGGGCGGTAGCGGTCGGCAGGTCATGGGCGTCGCGGCTGGCGGTGGAGCGAGGGGCCTTAGGCGAGGCAGCGGTGGCGGATTTCATCTTAGTTCTAAGATATTCCGGTTTTGGTCCGAGTGCAAGTCCTTCTGGAAGGTGCGGTGTTAGGGGCCGATCCGCCACTGTCCGATGTGCGGACTAGGGGCGGTTGCTCCCGATGTCGATGATGTACTCCCAGCGGCCGTCGGCGCGCTCGCGCCAGAGGGTGAGGTACTTCGTGTTGGTCGGGGCGCCGGTCGTGGTGATCACCGCCTCGCCCACGGTGAAGGCGAGCCCTCCCGAGGCGGCGCCGATCGAGCGGATGGGTGCCCAGGTGAACTTCCCAGTCGGCGGGAAGCTCGCGAAGGCCTGGCCGATCTCCTCCGGGCCGCGTCGCGGCTTCGGGGTGGCGCCGAGGAGCATGGCGTCGGGGGCGGCCCATCGGGGGAAGGCGAGCGCGGGGCCGGAGTCGCTGGCGAACTTGGCGAAGGCCGCGTCGGCGTCGAGTGCGGCGCGGAGTGCGTCGGTGGCGGAGAGCGACGATGCGTTGCTCGGATCGGAGGGTGCGCGCTCGAGTGCCGGCGCGAGCACCACATCGGAGAGGGCTTCGCCGTTGCGGGCGTGCGCGGCGGGGCGCCAACTACCATCGCTCTGTCGCTTCCAGCAGGTGGTGTAGCGGCCGGGGCGCGACTTGCCGGCGGGATCGTCGGGGAGATGCAGCTTCGTGAGCCCGATCGTGCAGCCGAACTGTGCGTCGGCGGAGAGGATGCTGTGTTGCGCGCGGAGTTCGAGGCGCGTGCCGTCGGGGTAGCGGCGCTGGAAGAGAGCGCGCGCGGTGGCGGCGTCCTTGAGCACCGGGGCATCGGGAATGAGCACCGGTGCGCCGGGGAGCAGACTCACGAACATCGCGGCCGCGCCGCGTGTGGCGATCTGCGCAGCGAGCGCACTGTCGGCGCTGAGCAACGCTCGGCGCACGGGATCGGCGGTGGTGCGCGTGACCTGTTGCGCCGCGCTCGTGCGGTTGATGCTGGCGGCGAGCAGGGTGAGCAGGAGCGCGCGACGCATCGTGGTGCGAGGGAGCGACGGGCGGTACATGGTCAGACCTCCAGAGCGTCGGGGGAGAGATCGCGCACGGCGCGATGTCCCGAGAGACCGAGGGTGAGATCGAGTTCGGCGATCACGTTGCGGATGACTTCGCGCACACCGGTCTCGCCGGCGATGGCGAGTCCGTACACATAGGGACGACCGAGCAGCACGGCGGTCGCGCCGAGTGCGACGGCTTTGAAGACATCACTCCCGGTGCGGATCCCGGAGTCGAAGAGGATCGGCACCTCACCCTTCACGGCGCGCGCGATGCCGGGGAGTGCGCGGAGCGATCCCACGGCCCCGTCCACTTGGCGGCCGCCGTGATTGGAGACGACGATCCCGTTCATCCCGGCGTCGATCGCGCGGCGCGCGTCGTCGGGATGTTGGATCCCCTTGAGGATGATCGGGAGCTTGGTGAGGGAGCGCAGGAAGGGGAGGTCGTCCCAGTTGAGCGAAGGGCGCGAGTAGGTGGCAGTGAAGCGCTGGATGGCGGCGCGCATCTGCTCGGTGGTGAGTGAGGCGCGCGCGGCTGCACTTCTGACACCGAGCAACGCCAGAATGGCTTCGATGGTGATGGGCGGGCGCGGTGCGGGCGGACCGTCGAGCGGCTGCTTGATCTGTTCGCGGAAGACGGGATCGCTCGTGTACTGCGCGATCCCCATGCCGCGCATGAAGGGGAGCCAGGCGAGGTCGAGGTCGCGCGTGCGCCAGCCGAGGAGGGTGGTGTCGAGAGTGAGGACGATGGCGGAGCATCCTGACTGTTCGGCGCGCCAGACGAAGCTGCGCACGAGTTCGTTGGAGGTGCTCCAGTAGAGCTGGAAGAAGCGCGGGGTGGGTCCGAGTTCGGTGGCGACGCGCTCCATCGGCACGGAGGCCTGGTTCGAGAGGATCATCGGGACGCCGAGTGCGCGTGCGGCGCGGGCGACGGCGAGGTCGGAGTCCTGATGCGCCATCTCGAGCACCCCGATGGGGGCGAGCAGGAGCGGGGCGGGGAGGGTGTGGCCGAGGAGCGTGGTGGAGAGGTCGCGGGTCCCGGCGTCGCGGAGCATGCGCGGGACGATGCGACACGCGTCGAGGGCGTCGCGATTGGCGCGCATGGTGGAGCCCGAACCCGCGCCGCCGGCGACGTAGGCCCAGGCCTCGCGCGACATGGCGCGTTCGGCGGCGGCTTCGAGCGCGTCGGCGGCGACGGGGACGGCGGGATGTCGTCCGGCGAGGCCATTGATGTAGATGCTCGTCTGCGCGTCGCGTCCGGGAGAGGTCATCGGGAAAAGATACGACCTCCGCTCGGGCGGCGTTACATCGGGCTCAGGGCGGTTCGATCCGGAAGGGCGCGGTGATGCGGAACTCGAGCGGGATCAGGTCGCCCGCGCTGTCGACGATGCGGGTGGTGTTCTGGGCGAGGAGGACGATCCGGAAGTCGCCGGTGAACCAGGTGATGGGGGCGGAGCTCTGCG
>CAZAGK010000160.1:0-4828 GCA_964484775.1 uncultured Gemmatimonas sp.
TCGCGGCGGCGTGCAATGCCGCGGTCGCTGCCCTGTGCGCGGTGTACGCGATGGGGCAACCTGAGGACGGTGTTCGGACGTCGAGCAGCACCGTGCGCGCGGGAGGTGCCGCATGACGCGCGGTCACGCGATGCCGCGCTGGCTGGTGTACGCGCTGGCGGCGGCCACGGGCTACGTGTCGCTCAGTCAGGAGATGCTCTGGATCAAGATCGTCGGCTTCGCCGATCAGGGGCGTCCGGAAGCGTTCGCGCATGCGCTGGGGTTCTATCTGATCGGTCTCGCGGCGGGCGCCGCACTCGGGCGGCGCGTGCAGGACGCGCTCAAGCTGAGCACGCTGCGCTATCTGTCGGTGATGGTCTCGGCGAGCGGATTGCTCTTCCTGCTGGCGATGCCGGTGGGTGCGCATCTGCACACCCTCTGGCCGGGCGTGGGGTTGCTCACGCTGCTGATCGGCACCGCGCTCACGAGCTTCACGATGGGCTCGGTCTTCCCGCTGCTCTGCGAAGAAGGGGTCGGTGACGAGAACGCGGTCGGCAGTGGTGTGTCGCGCGTGATCGTCGCGAATGTGCTCGGCGCCACGGCCGGCCCGCTACTCACGGGGTTCGTCCTGCTCGAGATCGAGACGGTGCAGCACAACATCCTCCTGCTCACCCTCGCCTGCCTGGCGATGGGGCAGGCGCTGTGGTGGTGGTCCGGTGAGGAACGCCGGCGCGGGACCGGGGTGATGGTCGGGGCAGTGCTCTCGCTCGCGGCGCTCGTGGCCCAGCCGACACTGCACCACCTGATGATCGAGAAGCTGCACTTCGGTACCGATGGCTATGAGCCCGGCTACAAGTACACCGCGCAGGGACGCGCCGGATTCGTCGGTGTCTGGCCCAGTGGGCGCGAGTACGGCGACGGACTGTACGACGGCGGGTTCTTCATCGACCCGGTGCGCGACGAGAACATGATCAGCCGCGCCTACTTCGTGGCGGCGCTGCATCCCAAGCCGACGCAGGTGCTGGAGATCGGACTCGGCACCGGAAGCTGGGCGCGCGTGATGGCCAATGATCCGGCCATCGAGCATCTGACGGTGGTGGAGCTCTCGCACGAGTACGTGGATGTGATGCTGCGCTACCCGCGGATCGCGTCGGTGCTGCGCGAACCGAAGGTGCAGCTGCACTTCGACGACGGACGTCGCTGGATGGTGCGGAACCCCGAGGCGAAGTTCGATGTGATCGTCATCAACGGCACCTGGCATTGGCGCTCCGGCGCCACGCACATCCTCTCGGCGGAGTTCCTGAAGGAAGCCAAGACGCATCTGCGTCCGGGCGGGGTGATCTTCTACAACACCACCGGATCGCTCGACGTGAAGTACACGGCGGCAGGGGTGTTCGACTACGTCACGAGCTATCTGAACTTCGTGGCGGCGAGTGACGTGCCCTTCCCGAACGACACGGTCGCTCGGCGCGCGGCGCTGTTGCGATTCCCGGGGGATTCGGGGAAACCGCTCTTCGCCACCAAGGCGCTCGAGGCGATGCAGCCGCTGCTCGAGGTCGATGTCTCGAATCAGGCGCCGGATCTGCGGCGCGCGAACGACCTCTGGTACATCACCGACGACAACATGGCCACCGAGTTCAAGGCCAACGGGGCGGGGAAGTGGTGGCGTGAGCTGCCGCGACGTCTCTTCCGCCCGGATCGCGCATGGCCGCGGGTGCTGTTCTGACCCTCCGTCAGAAGGCGCTGCGGCTCGGCGCCACGAGCTTCGCGCTGACGGCGCTCGTGCAGGTGGAGAGCGCGTGGATGCGCGCCGCGCCGGCGTCGTCGGCGGTGCAGCGGTTGGCGGCGGTCGGTGTGGCGGTGCTGGTGCAGTATCAGGCGTTGCTCGTGGCGGTGGCGATGGTGCTCCTGCTCCTCGTGGTCGGGCGCGCGCGTGCCGGCCGCTGGGGCGTGGTGGCGCTGTTCGGTGTGATGCAGTTGCTCGTCGCGCTCGATCAGCTCGCCTTCCGGTCGTTCGGCGAGCATATCGCGGTGGGGCAGCTCGAAGGGGACGCGGCCGATCTGCTCCCCTCGCTCGCACGAGTGATGGGGTCGGCGTTCGCGGTAGCGAGCTTCGCGACGTATGTGAATGTGGCGTTGGTGGTCGTGTGCACGGTGTGGCTCGCGAGGTTGCTGCGTACCGGAGGCGGCCCCGAGATCGCCCTGCCCTCCGCGTCGTCGGTGACGCGGTCGCGCTACGCGAATCCCCTGCCGCTCGCCGTGGCGATGATCGCGTATCTGGTGATCGGCGTGGTGCTCACGCGGCGCTCCGATGACGCGCGGCTCGCGGGGAGCTATCCGCTCAGCGCACTCATCTCCAGTGATGATGCCAGCACGCCGGTCCTGAATGGTGCCGCGCGCCCGCGCGCGGAGCTCGAGCGGTTGCGCGACAGTTCGTGGCGCACGCCCAGTGAGGGGCGGTTCTCGGCTGATGGCGCACTCGACGCGGTGGCCGCGCGCTTCGGTGCGGCACGGACGAAGCCGAATGTGGTGCTGGTGGTGCTCGAGTCGGTGGGGTCGGAGCAGTTGCTCGATCACGACACCATCTCGGCGATTCGCACGCCGAACCTCGCGCGGTGGCGGGAGCATGCGGTGGTGTTCCCGTACCTGTACGGGTTGTATCCCGCCACGACGCGGGCGCATATCCCGCTCATGTCCGGTGGGCGCACGCCGACCTGGGGGGCGCTCGCCGACGAACTCACCAAGCCGTTCACCGGCCCCACCATCACGAGCGCGTTCAAGGCGCGGGGGTACAGGACGGGGTTGTTCGCGGCCCCCGATCTGCGCTTCGGGTATCTGCGCGAGCTGTACAAGCGGATGCCGTGGGACACTCTTGTGCACTATCTCGACGGGAGCGGTTCGCTCAAGCGTGAGGAGGAGATCCACAGCTGGGGAGTGAACGAGGACGCGGCGCGCGTGCTCGCATCGAACTGGACGCGCACCGTGCAGCGTGAGGGGCGGCCGTTCTTCCTGGAGTTCCACACCGTCGCTACGCACCATCCGTACGAGGTGTGGGGGGCGGAGCGCGCCAAGGTGGAGGGGGCGGAGGACAAGGCGCGTTACGATGCCGCGCTTCGGTACACGGATGCCGCGATCGGCCGTCTGATGGACGATCTGCGTGCGCAGGGGGTGCTCGACAACACGATCATCGCCATCACGGGGGACCACGGGGAGTCGTTCTCGGAGAAGCATCCCGGGAACTGGCTGCACCGGTCGTTCCTGTATGAGGAGAACATCCGTGAGGCGTTGGTGATCCTCTCACCGGCGATCATGAACGGCCCCGTCGTCTCGGGGCGTGTGGGCGGGCAGGGGGACGTGATGCCGACGCTGCTCCGCCTTGCGGGGCGGGGCGCGCTCGCTGCCGGCGACTCCACGACCGACGCCGCGCTCGGGCAGGACCTCTTCGGCCCGGCGTATCGCCCGCGGATCCAGTACTTCTACAAGGACACCGGCCCGGCGCAGCTCGGCCTGCGCGACGGGCGCTGGAAGTTCATCGTGCACCGCGACGGCAAGGCGCCGCAGCTGTTCGACCTGGTGGCGGACCCCGATGAGCAGACCAATGTCGCGTCGTCCAACGGTGCGCGGGTCGCGGAGTACGTACGGCTCGCGACGGAGTGGTATGTCGGGAGCGACCGGGAGTACACGAGCCGGATCGCCGGGTGGGATTCGACCAAGGCGCGGCAGGTCACGCGCCGAGCGATGACCGGGTTCGAGCCTCCGAAGCTGCAGGTCGGGCATTGGTCCAAGGACGACGGCGATACCTTCGTGGACCGTCCGGTTATGGCCCCGGACGAGGCCTTCGTGGTGCTGACGACCTGGACCAACCTGATCGAGGACATCCCGGTGCGGGTGCAGGTGGTGAGCCCCGGGCATGTGGTGTACGAGTACGACTATATCGTGCGGTCGGACAACGAGACCAGCTGGTACTCCCCCGGGTTCCGGCCGCGCGAGGAAGGGCGCTGGCGGGTGAGCCTCTGGCGGGGTGGGCGCCGGATCGGCGTCACCGATTTTCAGGTTAGTCTGACCGAGCTTCCGGCACTTCGTAAGCGGTAGCCCTGTAAACACTTGCGGGATGGTAACCCGGGAGACACCTTACACCGACTGGTTACTGCTCTCCCCCAATACGTAAGCCGAAAATGATCAATCTCAAGGCGATGAAGTACGTGGTGTTCGGCGCGGTCGTGACCGTCGGCGTTTCGATGGCGGCCTGCTCGCCGGAGCTTTCGCCGACGTCTTCGCTGCGCGCTGGCGACACGGGGCTTTCGCTCCTCGCCGCGAGCTCGAACATCAGCAGCAACGCCTCGCCCTGCGCGCAGGGGAGCAACTCGAGCGCGAGCGCGGCGTCGACGAGCGCCGCCACGAGTTCGGCGGTGAAGGGCTCGAACTGCGCCTCGCCGCGTTCCGAGCATGACGACGACAGCAGCGACAAGGCGTGCAGCGCGCAGTCGCAGAGCGCCGTGTCGTCGGCGACCAGCACCTCGACCAAGGGCTGCGTGAAGGGGCATGACGACGACGATGACAGCAGCAGCGACAAGGCGTGCGTCGCGACGTCGAACAGCTCCGGTTCCAAGGCCACCACGTCCGGCAAGGGCTGCGGCAAGGGGCACGAGGACAACGATGACGAGAGCAGCAGCGACAAGGCCTGCTCGGTGACGTCGGGCAGCGGCTCGTCGGCGATCTCCTCGGCGTCGGGCTCCGGCTCGACCAAGGGCTGCAAGAAGGGGAAGAAGGACCGCTAAGCGCCCTTCGCTCCACCGCAACTGAAACGGCGGCCCCGGATTCCCGGGGCCGCCGTTCTCGTTGTTGCCCA
>CAZAGK010000161.1:0-4795 GCA_964484775.1 uncultured Gemmatimonas sp.
CTCGTTCATCTTGATGATGTACATCGTGCGGTCCTCTGCAGAGAGTATGGGTCCCACGGGTCGCCGGCATCGAGCTCGGGCCGGCGACTTCGAGGGGGCCACGCGCTCTGCCTGAAGGGTACAACTCCGACACTCGCGGGCAAAGTCCTGCCCGCACCCCGTCGGCGCACCGCGACTCCCCCCAACCGCGGGGTGAGGGCATAACTTTCGCTCCCATGCCAGCGCCACGTCCCGCCCCCGCCATCCAGCCCAGCCCCGCCCTCGCAAGGCTGGTGATGGCCATGGTCGCGATCATCACGATCATCGGCGGGTCGCTCAAGGCGCGCGCCGTGCCGGTGATGATCACGCACGTCGACGACATCGGCGTGGCGACCACGATCCGTGATGGTCAGGCGGCGAGCACGCCGGAACTCGTCCGCAGCACCCTCGCGCGCCCGAATCGCCGCGGCCCGCTGGCCACCGTGCTCAAAGGTGTCGTCGCGCTGGGCGGCGCACGCGTGATCGCCCAACTCTCGAGCTCGCTCTCGGTCGCCCATCAGTGGACCTACGCCCCGGCGCAGTTCCTGCTCACCGGTGCTCTGCTCTCCGCCGATCAGGACTACGCCACCACGCTCAGCCGCGGGCGGCTCCCCTCGTTCCTCTTCGGCGCGCTCTTCCCGCTGCTGCTGGCGCTCGTCGCCTGGCGCGCCACCCTCGGCGCTCCGGCCGGCACCCGCGCCGGCGTCACGGTGCTCGCCTCGGCGATGGGCACGGCCTCGATCGAGCTGTCCCTGCATGCGGCGCAGATGGAGAACTACGCGCTCACCAGCATCGGCGGCGCCGTGCTCCTCTGGCGTCTGCTCGCGGCCGACGGCGCGCGGCCGTCGCCGCGCGGGGCGTGGATCGACGGCGTCGTGCTCGCCCTCCTGACCTGGTGTCAGTACCAGTTCCTGTTCTTCATGCCCGCCTTCGCGGCGGCGCGGCTCTGGACGTGGCATCGGCACGGAGCGCCGGTGCGGGAGATCGCGCGTGCCACGCTGTGGGCCGCGCTGCCGATCGCGGTGAGCACGGCGGCGCTCTATCACTATTTCCTGTACCTCTGGGTCGGCGCCGGAGTGGCGTGGAACGCCGGTCCGCACAACGAGTACCTGTTCTCGATCCCCGCCGGTGCCGGGTTCGGAGGAACCGTCGGCTACGCCGTGCGCTTCTTCGCCGCCAACACGATCGCGACCGTCACCGCGATCTCCGCCTTCCTCCCCGAGGGCACGGCGGCCACGGCGATCGGCGCGGTCGTCGCGGGCTGTGCCGGATTGGGCAGCTGGAGCGCATGGCGCGAAGGGACGGAGGCACAGCGCTCCCTGGTGGTACTGACGGCGGTCGGGGCCGCCACCTGGATCGCGCTCGTCCTGATCAAGTCGATCACCCTCGGCCCCACGCGCCACGCGCTGATCTGGCTTCCGATCCTGCTGCTCTTCTTCGCGATCGGTGTCGCGCGTCTCGCCGGCACCCGAGCGTCGGTGGCCGGATCGCTCACGGCGCTCGCGGTGCTCGGCGCGATGCTCTGGAGTTTCCCCCGCGAGCTGCGGGACCGGATCAACCCGATCAGCGAGCGGGAGTTCGCGGCGCTGGTGGACAGCACGCGCGCGGAGCTCGTCGTGGGATTCGCCTGCACCAACGATCCGGCGCTCATGCCCGCCGTACGCGCGGCGGTGTTCATCAAGGACTGCACCGATGTGCCGAAGTACGGACACATCTACGGCGCACCCGTCCCCGATGCACCGCGTCGCGTGCTCTTCGTGAACACCGCCGCGCCGATGACCGGCGACGACTTTCGGGCGATGCAGCGCTCGCTCGAGGTGATCCTCAAGCGTCCGGTGCTCGCGCACCCCGACTCGGCGTACACGCGGAACGAGCTGCGGCGCGTCGCCGTGCCCGGAAGCACGGAATGGAAGCGCGGCCTCACGATCGGCGGCGCCGGTCTCTTCGTGACGCTCTACACGCTGCCCGAGGGGCCTACAGCCCCAGCTCCAGTTCCGACTCCAGCACCGAGCGGCAGAAACTGACGCGGTGATGCGCGGTGAGCCCGTGCGCGCGCAGTGCGGCGATGTGCACCGGCGTCCCGTAGCCGGCGTTGTTGCGCCAGGCGTACACCGGGTACCGCACATCGAGATTGTGCATCAGCCGATCGCGCACGACCTTGGCGACGATGCTCGCACAGGCGATCGCATACACCTTCGCGTCGCCCTTCACGACGGCCGTGTGCTCGACCCCGAGGGTCTTGATGGGCTTGCCGTCCACGAGGACCGCCTGCGGACGCACCGCGAGGCGCGCGAGGGCGCGGCGCATGGCGAGCGAGGTGGCCTGATAGATGTTGCGTTCGCCGATCTCGCGGACGCTGGCGGCGCCGAGCGAGACGGCGAGGGCGCGGTCGAGGATCACGCGCGCGAGGCGTTCGCGTTCCGCCGGTTGCAGCATCTTGGAATCGGCGACCCCGGGGATGGCACGGGCGTCGCCGGGCATGATGACCGCACATGCGACAACGGGGCCCGCAAGCGGGCCCCGTCCGACTTCATCGACTCCGGCGATGTACTGCGCGCCGGTGGCGCGCAGTTCCCGCTCGATGGCGCTCCAGCGGGCCACTGACGCGGCCCGGCCGGCTTACGCCTCGGCGGCCGTCCCGGTCACCGGGACCGCCACACGGACCTTGCGCTCCTTGATGCGCGCCGACTTGCCCGTGACGTTGCGGAGATAGAAGAGCTTGGCACGACGCACGCGACCGCGGCGCACGACCGTGATGCTCTCGATCATCGGCGAGTGGTCGGGGAAGATACGCTCCACCCCCACACCGTTCGAGATCTTGCGCACCGTGAAGGTGGCCGACACGCCGGCGCCGCGACGGGCGATGCAGACGCCCTCGAAGGCCTGAATGCGCTCCTTGTCACCTTCCTTGACTCGGACGTTCACGCGGAGCGTGTCGCCGGAACGGAAGGGCGGGATTTCCTTCATCCACTCTTTCTGGGTCTCGATGAACTCGTGCATACGCAGCTCCGGGCCAGGCCAGCAGGCCCAGTTCAAGGTTCTAGGGTTGAGCCTTCAAAGCTATTCAAGACCAGCCACTTACGCTAGTCCTCGTCCCCTTTTTCCCGGTCCCGGGTCAACCGGCGCCCCTCCGCCTCCCGCCACTTGTCGATCTCGGCGTGGTTCCCCGAGAGGAGGACGTCCGGAACCCCGTACCCCCGGTACTCCGGGGGGCGGGTGTAGCTGGGGGCGGAGAGCCCCCTCCCATAGAAGGAGTCGGTCCGGGCGCTCTCGAGGTCGCTCATGGCCCCCGGGAGGAGGCGAACGGTCGCGTCTATGATGGCGAGGGCGGCCGGCTCACCGCCGGACAGGACGAAATCGCCCAGCGAGAGCTCCTCGGTGGCCAGATAGTCGGCCACTCGCTGGTCCACGTCCTTGTAGTGCCCGCAGAGGAGGGTGAACTCCTCCATCCCGGACAGCCGGACGGCATCCTCGTGCCCGAAGGGCTTGCCGCGCGGGGAGAGCAGGATGATCGGCCCGGCGGCGGCGCCCGGACCCAGCGCCTCGACCGCCTCGAAGAAGGGCTGGGGCTTCATGACCATCCCCGGCCCCCCGCCATAGGGGGTGTCGTCCACGCTCCGGTGCTTGTCGTGGGTGTACTCGCGCAGGTCCACGAGGTGGTACTGCACCGCCCCCGCCGCCTCGGCGCGCGCCGGGATCGACAGGGAGAGCGGCCCCTCGAAGAACTGCGGGAAGATGCTGACGACGTTGATGCGGAGCACGGTGCTGGTCTTGGGGTGCGGGAGAAGCGGAAGTTAACGCGGGCGCGGCGAGGCGGCCGCAGCGGTCGCCGCCGCGGCATCGAGCGCCGCGAGCGTCGCCGCACCGCACTGGGCCCAGGTGAAGAACCCCGCCGCCTGCGCGAGCGAGGCGGCACGCATGGCCGCGGCGCGGCCCGGGTCGTCCAGCACGGCGCTGATCGCGGTCACCATCGCGGCGCGGTCATCGACGGGCACGTACTGCGCGGCGTCGCCGCCGACCTCGGGGAGTGACGCGGCCCCCGTGCAGACGACCGGAGCACCGGCCCGCATCGCCTCGATGATCGGCAGCCCGAACCCTTCGTAGCGGGAGGTCATCACGAACACGGCGGCATTGCGATAGAGCGTCCAGAGATCCTCGTCACTGACAAAGCCGACCGGCAGTTCCCACCGCTGAGGCGGCGCCGACTTCCCCTTGCGCGGCGGTCCGGCCGAGACGAGTCGGACATCGGGGCGCGTCGCCGCCACCTCGCGCATCACCTCGCGCAGCAGCGGGAAGTTCTTGCGGCGATCGCCGGCTCCCACGGCGAGCACGTAGCGCCCCGTCACGCCGAGTCGTGCGAGCGCGTCGGCGTCGCGGGAGGGATCGGGGAGCGTCCCGCCATCGCCGCCGTCGAGCACCACATCCATGCGATCGCGACCGATCCCCAGATAGCGCTCGACCTCACGCGCGGTGAAGTCGGAGATGGCGATCACCCGGGTCGCGAGCCGTGCGACCTCCTGGTACCGCCACTTCGCGCGCAGGTTCTTGAAGACGCCGGTCCAGCGCGGATCGGGAACGGCCATGGGCGCCACGTCGTGCAGCGTGACGACGATCGCACCGGCACGCGGCTTCACGATGATCGCGTTCCACGGATACCAGAACACATCGGCCTCGGTGCGCGGGAGCTCACGCAGCAGTCGCACCTCCACGCGTCCGCGCAGCGCCGAGTCGGACTCGGCGCGATCGACGACGATGCGCCGATCGGCCTCGTTCTTGG
>CAZAGK010000162.1:0-4465 GCA_964484775.1 uncultured Gemmatimonas sp.
TCTCGTCGGTCAGTACGTGGGCCACACCGCACCGAAGACCAAGGAAGTGGTGAAGAAGGCGATGGGCGGCGTGCTGTTCATCGACGAAGCCTACTACCTCTATCGCCCCGAGAACGAACGCGACTACGGGCAGGAAGCGATCGAGATGCTCCTGCAGGTGATGGAGAACAATCGCGAGGATCTCGTCGTCATCCTCGCCGGATACAGCGACCGCATGAACACCTTCTTCCAGTCGAACCCGGGATTCCGCTCCCGCATCGCGCACCACATCGAGTTCCCCGACTACTCCATCGACGAGCTCGCCGAGATCGCGGAGCGCATGGTCTCGGCGCAGGAATACCGATTCGATGACGGCTCGCGCCGCGCCATCCGCGAGTACCTCGAACTGCGGATGCAGCAGCCCCATTTCGCGAATGCGCGCTCGGTGCGCAACGCCCTCGACCGCGCCAAACTGCGCCAGGCGAACCGCCTCGTGAACGCCGGCGGACTGCAGGCCGCATCCGAACTGAGCCGGCTCGACGAGGCCGACATCCGGCAGAGCCGCGTCTTCGACGGAGGGATCTGACATGGCGCGTCGCCCGATCATCATCGGCATCGTCGGCGACAGTGGGAGCGGCAAGTCCACGATGGCCCGAGGCATCCGCGACATCCTGGGCGCCGACGAGGTCACCCACGTCTGCGCCGACGACTACCACCGCTTCGATCGCGCCGAGCGGGCCGAACGCGGACTCACCCCGCTGCACCCGCTCTGCAACCATCTCGATGTGATGGAGCTCGACCTCGAGCGCCTGCAGCAGGGCCAGCCGATCCTCAAGCCCACCTACGATCACAGCACGGGAACACTGCATCGCCCTGAATACGTGCGCCCGCGCGACTTCGTGATCGTGGAAGGGCTGCTCTGCTTCCACTCCGCGTCGGCCCGCTCGCGCTTCGATGTGCGCGTCTTCCTCGACCCCGCCGAATCGGTGCGCCGCGCCTGGAAGCTGCGCCGCGATTCCACGAGCCGTGGCTACACGGAGGACGAGGTGCGCGCCGAGCTCGATCGTCGCGAGCACGACTCCGCCACGTACATCCGTCCGCAGCGGCAAGCTGCGGACATCGTGGTGCGGTTCGCCCCTGCTCCCGGGAGTCCGAACTCCGGTACCGCCCCGGAACTCGACGCGAGTCTCGTGTTGCGGCCCACCCTCGAGCATCCAGATCTGGGCTATCTGATCGGTCGTGGTGCCAACGCCGGCGTGCGGCTCGAGCTCGGTCGCGACGGTGGTCGCCCGGTGGATTTCCTCGAGATCGACCACCGCGTGGACCGCGCGCAGGCCCGCGAACTCGAAGCCGCGATCTGGAGTCACCTCCCCGATCGGCGACCGACGCCGCACGACGCGTTCGGACTGTATCGTGACGGCGCCGAACAGCGGCACAGCGATCAGCTCGCGCTGGTGCAGCTGATCCTGACGTATCATCTGTTAAAGCAGCATCACGAGATCGGGGAGATGCCCGCCCCCGCTCCGCGCTTCAACCCGACGACGCTCGACCGCTCGCTGAGCGCGCTCTCACTCCAAGGCGCACTGACCTGAGCCGCTCAGCCTCCGGCGCGCGCCGCGAGGAAGGGATCCCAGAAGCCGGCGTCGATCCGCACTCCCAGGATCGCCAGCTCGAGCACCGCGAGCCCGAACAGCACGGCGAGCATCGCCGCCTCCTGTCGTGCCGCGGCGCTCGCTTCGCGCCGCGCCCGCCGGATCAACAGGGCGGTCCCCACGGCGCAGACCGCCATCCCCACGAAGAGGAATGGGGAGTTCTCCGCCGGCCCGAAGAACTGCCGCAGATGCGCGAGATGCGGGGGAAGGAAGTTCCCCGCCGGGTTCTTCACGCCGAAGAACACCGCCAGTTTCGCGATCTGCTGCATCGCCCAGAACGCCAGCAGCCCGTGGGCACCGCCCTTGTTGCGCGATCCATGCACGAGCGCGTACGCCAGCGCGATACAGGCGAGCGCCGTGAGATCACTGTAGATCGTCGCGCGGATCGCGAGGATCGCCGAGGGCCAAGAGGGCGAGGGCGGAGCCGAGGTCGGGGCGATGCCGATCAGCCAGCCACCGTAGAAGGTCACCGACACCCATCCCCACACCATCGCGCCGCCGAGGAAACTCCGTCGCGCCGCGAGGGCTGACGCATCGTCCTGCCGACGCCAGAGCTCCCAGTATCCGGCGCACATCAACAACGTCGCCGTGAAGAGCGCCATCACGCGCGTGGGGGCGCTGCGCTGCATCGCGATGATCAACCCCGTGGCGAGCCACCAGAAGCCGACCACATACCCGATGGCGCGCGCGCCGAGCGCACGCCCGTCGCGCACCATCGTCGCCGGATCCTCGCTCACGATCTGCGCCTCCAACGGGATCGCCTCGACATCAGCCATCGCGCCCCTTCCCTCCCGGCAACACGCCGGACGCCTTCACCGCACTGCTGATCGCCCGCGCATCGCTCTGCGGGAGCGGCACGTAGCGCGCCCGCATCGCCTCGGCGAGCGTGGCCGCGAACGCCGACGGGCGCGGCGAGGTGTCGAGCAGGATCGCCTGCACACCCATTGCCGCGAAGGCTCGTGCCGACGCCATCGCATCCTGCTCCGCCTGTGGTCGTCCACCGGCACCGTCGCGCGCCACGTTCGCGCGCGCGTCGGTGAGGAAGACCACCGCCGAATCTTGCCCCGAGCGGCGTGCGAGCAACGCCTGCTCGCGCGCGCAGTCGATGGCCGTGGCGAGCGGGGTCCCACCACCCCCGGGGAGTGCCGCCAACGCCCGCTTGGCCGCCGCGATCGCGCGCGTCGGGGCGAGCAGCACATCGGCGGTCTTCCCGCGGAACGCGATGAGACTCACGAGATCGCGGCGCGCATACGATTCGCCCAGCAGCAACTCCACCGCACCCTTCGCCTCAGCGAGTCGATTCAACGCCGACGATCCCGAGGCATCCACCACGAAGATCACCGTCGTGCCGTTGCGCTCCACGTAACGGCGCACCCGGAAGTCGTCGGTGCGGATATGCAGCTTCTCGCGCGGCGCCTCGGACATGATCCGCCGACGCACTTCCTGCCACGGCGCGGCCGAACGCACCGTCTCGAGCACGTCGAGTCGGGCACCGCTGCGCGGATCACCGCGTCGCGTCCCCACGCGCCGTCCGCGTTGCTGCGTCGCGCGCTCCGTCCCTGCCTTCCCCGAACTCGCCGCCGCCGAGCGATCGCGATGATCCGCGATCGCGAGCAGCGCTGCCGGCAACACGGCGGCCATCACCTCGACGGTGAGATCGTCGAGCTCGCGCACCTCGTTGTCGCCCTCCGACTCGTCCTTCGGTGGCGTGTCCTCGTCCGATGGCGGCGGCGGCTCCGGCGGTGGCGGCTGCAGCTGATCCTCGGCGGGGATCATCGTCGCGCGCGGCCCGATCACCAGCGCGCACGCGACCTCGAGATCCTCCTGCGTCACGCGGGTGCGCCCATCGAGCGCTGCCGACGCGCGTGCGGCACGCACGGCGAAGAGCATCGCCCGCGTGGACTCTACGCCGTGCGCGAGCGCGACCTGTACCACCGCGCCCGGCATCGCGTCCTCGACCGACACACTCGGCAGCAACGCACGCGCCGCCATCACATCGGCACGAGAGAGCAGCCCCTGATCGGGGAGCTCTCCCACCACATGATGGAACGCCAGTCGGTCCGCGAGCGCCGCGAGCACCGGCTCATCCGCCTCGCCTTCGTCGATCGCGACCAGCAACAGCTCCGCCGCCTCGCCATCGCCGAACGAACGTGGCGTCATCACTCGCCCGTTGTCGAGCACGGCCGTGAGGCGCGACACGAGCGCGGAACTCGCCCGCTCCGCCATCGGGAGCACCACCACACCGCCGTGCGCGGCGGCGAGCAATCCGCGCTCCTCCACCGGACGTGAGGCCGCGAGCGTCGCGGCGAGATCGAGACCGCCGAGGAGACGATCATCACCGATGGTCACCGGCATCCGTCGCACCGGCGATCCCTCCGGGAGCAGCGCCGCGAGCAACTTCACCCAGCGCCGCGCATGCTCGGGCGAACGGGCGCGCAACAGCGCGCCACCCAATCCGGCCGGATCCACCGCGAGCAGCGCTGCCACGGTGAGCCCGCGGGTATCGACCACATCACCACTCCCGCGCGGACGCCAGGGCGGCGCCGCGTGCTCGTGGCCGTCGATCGTCGTGGCCGTCACCCGCTACGCGCCGTAGCTGTCGGCGATCGCACGCTGCACGCGCGCGGTGGAGCCGACGTCGTCGAGCGGATTGCGACGCAAGCGGTGCCGCAGCGCCTCCGGGGCGATCGCCCGCAGATGCTCGAGCGTCACCTCCTTCTTCCCCTCGAGCGCCGCCCAGGCGCGCGACGCGCGGAGCAGGGACAGCTCACCGCGCAGACCATCCGTCCCGAGCCGCGTGCAGAGCTCCGCCGCACGCGCGAGGACCGCATCGG
>CAZAGK010000163.1:0-4431 GCA_964484775.1 uncultured Gemmatimonas sp.
GCGAGACCTTCCTCGACGGCTTTTTCCTGGGTGATCTTTCCGGCCATGTACGGCTGGAGAGCTTTCGTGTTGATGTCCTCGAACGCCGGACCCATGACGAAAAAGGTCAGGAACAACGCGAGACCCACCAACAATTGGTTCGGCGGCATTTGCTGAACGCCGAGAGCTTGGCGCAGGAACGACAAAACGATGATGATCCGGGTGAACCCCGTCATCATGAGGACGAGCGTCGGGAGCAGCGTGAGCAGCCCCATCATCACGACGACGCCGACCGTGCCGGAGAGGCGGAGCCCGCCGGCGTTCTCGCCGCCGACGCGGAGGTCGATCTTGGGCGCGAGCTTGGTGAGCATGGTGTCGGCGCGCGCGGCACCGGCATTCGCGACCGGTGCGACCTGAGCGACCGGTGCCTTGGCGGCGGCGGTCGGGGCGTTCGACTTGGTCTGGCCGTTGGCGCCGGTGACCGGGGTGGCGGGCTTTGTGGTGGTGGCGGCAGCGTTGCCGGCCGTCGCGTTCGGGGCGGCCTTGGTCGCGGTCGCGCCCTGCGCCTGCGCGCCCTGCAGCGCGGGGACGAGGAGCATCAGCGCGAGGGCCGCGGGGATCGACTGGCGGATCGCCTGGCGGAGGATCCCGCCGAAGCCGGTGTTCTTGGTGGTGCGCATGACGCCGGTGGAGAGCTGCGGGAGGTCGGTCGCGCTCTCGAGTCCGAGCGACGCGTCGATCGACTCATCAACCACGGGGGCCGTGCCGATACTGGCGGTAGGATTCGTGAGCTCGAGGATCCGGCGGACACCACCCTCGCCGGTCGAGACCGCCACGAGGCGGGTGCCGATGCGCACGACGGCGAGTCCCTGACGGGGACCGAGCGCCACGCGCTGCTCGACCCGGAGGTCGATCGGCTCATGCCCGGCAGAAGCCGCCGGGGAGAAGCGCTTGAGGAGACGAAGGGTGACGAGGAGCAGGGCGAGCACGAGGCCCAGCATGCCCAGCACACCGACGAACGACGACATGGTCACGGGGGGCGTGTCCTGTCGTGCGGTTACGCGGCGGCTTCGGCGGTCGGCGTCGACGCGATGATACGCGTGACGCGGATGCCGAAGTTCTCATTGATCACGACCACTTCACCTTCGGCGAAGCGGCGGTCGCCCACATAGACGTCGATCGCTTCGCCGGCCAGGCGGTCCAGCTGGACCACGGAGCCACGGCCGAGGCGGAGGATCTCCTGCACCGTCATCTTGGTGCGCCCGAGCTCGATCGAGACGGGGAGGGAGAGGTCCATCATCATCGAGAGCGGCACTTCCCCGCCGAAGCCGGCGTCGGGCGTGAGCTCGTTGTATTCCTGCGGAAGGGTTTCGTCGGACATCGTCGGGAGGAGTCAGGGGAGAGGCGGAACCGACTACTGCGTCGGCTCGTCGATGAGTCGTATTGCAAGTTTGGTGCCGAGCCGTCCGGGGTGGCCCCGGAAGCGGGGTTCGCCGCCGACCCAGACCTCGATCGGGGTGTCCGACCCGAGGCTGGTGGGGATCACGCCCCCCACCGGGAGGTTCATGAGGTCACGGAAGGAGACCGTGAACTCCGGCAGCCGGGCGCGGACGTCCACGCTGGTTACCCGGAGCGCACCTTCGGCGACTTCACGGGTGGCGCGACGCTCGTCGTCGGTGCCCGCCATCGGCTTCACGCGCTGCTGCTCGCCGTTGGAGAAGAACCGCTCGAGGGCCTCGAAGGGGAGGCAGATCGGGATCAGCGCGCTCATGCCGTCGCCCGAGAACTCGATATTGGCCACGAGCACCGGCTGTTCCCGGCTCACGGCCTGCACCATCTCCGGGACCGACTCGAAGGTCGTCACGTCGATGGGGAGATTCACATGGTCCTGCCAGATCTCGGTGACCAGGGCGGTGATGCGCTCGACCACGAGCTTCACCGTCATGCGCTCGATCGGCGTCAGGGCACGGGTCATCGACGAGGCCGTACCGGCGCCGCCGAACAGGCGATCGACGATGAAGTAGGCGAAGTCATGACCGATGTCGATCACCCCTTTCTGACCGGGGGCGTTGATGATGTCGAAGCCGTACGCGGCGCAGGGGAGCGGGAGGGAGAGGACGAACTCCCCGAAGCTCAGCGCCTCGACGCCGACGAGCTTGAACTCGACCTGCTTGCGGACGCGGCCGATGAGCCAGGCCTCGAGCGACTTGCAGAGCCGCTCGAACATCGCCTCCAGCGTGCGCATGCGTTCGGTCGAGATCCGGTTCGGACGGCGGAAGTCGTAGACCTGGACCTCGACCGGCGACGCGTGGCGCTGCGACGGAGCCGACGAGACGCCGGCATTGCCGAGCAGCTTGTCGATCTCTTCCTGGGAGAGCGTTCCCGAAGGCATCGTCTGGACCGCGCGCGGCTACTGGATGACGAACTGCGGGAAGTACACGCTCTTCACCGACTGCTTGCGGAAGAGCGAATCGACGGCGACCAGGATGTCCTTCTTGAGCTGCTCGCGGTTGCCGACGTTCTCCAGGTCGGCGATCGAGCGGCTGCCGAGCACGCGGAGGACGATGTCGCGGACCTCGGCGTCCTGGGCCTTGATCATCCCGGCGGCGCCGACCGACTTCATGGTCAGACCGACGGAGACGAGCAGGAAGCGCGAGCCCCCCGAGTTGGCCGGGTTCAGCACGAGGTTCTCGATCAGGTGCACCGTGGTGGCCGCGCCTTCCTTTCCGCCCTCGGCGGGCGCGCCATGCTCGCCCGCGGCGGCGGCGTCGCCTTCACCCTCGGCGGCGCTGTCCTTCGGCGCCTCGGCGGTGATGTGCATCTTCTTGGCGACGATCGGGCCGGCGACGAACATGCCGCTGGCACTGCCGGCGAGCACGCCGACGAGGATCGAGACCATCACCGGCACCATGCCGGGCTTGGAGGTGGATTCCGCGGTGCCTTCCGTGGCGGTAGCAGATTCGTCGGACATATGGGAGTTCAGGGGGTGTGCGTGGTCGGTTGTCTATCTGGGGCTGCTTATGCATAGGTCGTGCCAGAGCCCAAGCGGCACTTCCTGCCGCCTCTCATCCCCCGGAAACGGGAATGGCGCCGACCCCTCCCGAGGGCCGACGCCGCAACATCCCGTCTAACGGAGGTTTATCGCTTCAGTTGCATCATCTCCTGCAGCATCTCATCACTCGTGGTGATGACCTTGCTGTTGGCCTGGAAGCCGCGCTGGGCGACGATCATGGCGGTGAACTCCGACGCGAGGTCGACATTCGACATTTCGAGCGCGCCGGCGGTGAGGGTGGAGGAGCTGCCCTGGGTCGGGAACCCGATCACCGGGCCGCCCGAGTTGCCGCTCTCCTGGTACATGTTGTCGCCCGAGCGCAGGAGCCCTTCCGGGTTGTTGAAGTCGGCCACGCAGATCTGCGCGAGCGCGATGTTCACACCGTTGCTGAAGGTGCCCGAGATGGTGCCCGAACGGTCGATGCTGAAGTTCTGGAGCTGACCGGAGGTGTAGCCGTCCTGGTCGCGGAGCACGGCGGTCGTCGCCGAGGAGAACTGGGTGAGGCCGTTCACGCCGCTGCCCGGATCCATCTTGATCTCGATCGGGTTGGCGCCCGGCGGTGCGAAGGTGATCTGCTCGACCGAGGGATCCACGAGGGTGCCGTCACCGGCGAACTTGATCACGCCACTGCCGGTGATGCTGTCGGCGGAGACACCGGCCGCGACCAGCGCCGTCGGGTCGACTTCCCACGTCCACTCGGCATCACCGGTCTTCCACATGTTCACGCGCACGTCCCACTTGTTGCCGAGCGAGTCGTACGTGGTGAGCGACGATTCCGCCCACGACTTGGAGTTGGCGGGGTTGGCGCGGGTGTCGGAGTTGAAGCCGATCGCGCTCTCGCCGTAGGACGAGGTGTCGAACACCGGCGCCGACGCGTCGAGATTGCCGGCGAGGTTCATCTTGCCGGTCGCCTTTGCCGGGGTCTTCTGGCCGAAGGGGAGCACGATGTCGGTGATGCCGTCCTGGAAGACGCCGTTCTTGGCGAGGCGACCCTGCACGATGCAGCCGTTGGGCGGCGCCACGAGGCGGCCGCTGCCGTCGACCTGGAAGTTGCCGGAGCGCGTGTAGAGCTGCTTGGCGCCCATGCGGGTCACGAAGAGCGCTTCACCCTGGATGGCGAGGTCGGTGTTGAGACCCGTCGTCTCCAGGTTGCCCTGGGCGAAGGAGGTGTCGAGCGAGCCGATCTGCGAGCCGAGGCCGACCTGGCTCGGATTGATGCCGCCGATGGTGTCGTTGGAGCGCGTGCCGCCCTGCAGCAGCTGGGCGAACCCTTCCTTGAAGGTCACGCGACCGGCCTTGAAGGCCGTGGTGTTGACGTTGGCGATGTTGTTGCCGATCACGTCCATCTTGACCTGATGGCTGTGCAGTCCAGAGACGCCGGCGAAGAGAGTACGAAGCAT
>CAZAGK010000164.1:0-4315 GCA_964484775.1 uncultured Gemmatimonas sp.
CCCCCCCCCGGGGGGGGGGGTTTTTCCGGCCCCGCCCGCTTTGGGGGCCCCCCCCCCCGACCGGCCCACGCTAACCGCTCAGCGCCGCCCCGTAGGCGTCCCGGGTTTCGCCGCCGCACCACCCGGAGGCGTCGCCCCCGAACTCGCCACCGTCGGATCCCCATCCACGAACGACGTGTCGAACCCCTTCGCCCGCAGCGACGCCACGAACGACCCCTTGTCGACGGACTTCATGTAGGCCTCCTTCGCCTCCACCTGCTCGCGCTCGACCAGATCCATCAGCGTGTCGTTCATCGTGATCATCCCGATCCGCTTGCTCGTCTGCATCATGCTCGGGATCTGATACGTCTTCCCCTCGCGGATCAGGTTCGAGATCGCCGGCGTCACCAGCAGGATCTCGCGCGCCGCCACGCGGCCGCCCCCGATCTTCTTGCACAGCACCTGCGACACGACCCCCTTCAGCGACTCGGAGAGCATCGTGCGCACCTGCTCCTGACGGTCAGCCGGGAACTGGTCGATCAACCGGTCGATCGTGCTCGCCGCCGTGGTCGTGTGCAGCGTCCCGAACACGAGATGCCCCGTCTCGGCGGTCTCGATCGCGATGCTCACCGTCTCCAGATCGCGCAGCTCACCCACCAGGATGATGTCCGGATCCTCGCGCAGCGCCGCGCGCAGCGCGCTCTTGAACGAGTCGGTGTGCACCCCCACTTGACGCTGCGTGATGATGCAGCTCTTGTTCTCGTGCACGAACTCGATCGGGTCCTCGATCGTGATCACGTGATCGCTGCGCACCCGGTTCACGAGGTCGATCAGCGCCGAGAGCGTCGTCGACTTCCCTGAGCCCGTGGGACCGGTGACGAGGACGAGCCCCTTGGTGAGATAGCAGAGGTTCTGCACCTCCTGGCTCACCGCGAGCTGGTCGGCGGTGACGATCACGCTCGGGATCACGCGGAAGACCGCGGCCCACCCCTTCCGGTCCTTGAGCACGTTCGCGCGGAAACGCGCGAGCCCGGTGATCTCATAGGCGAAGTCGGTGTCCGCATGCTCCGCGAACTCCTTCCGATTGCGCTCGGGCATGATCGACGTGAGCAGCGATTCGGTGTCGGCCGGCTTGAGCGTGCCGCGATCCTGCAGCCGCATCATCTCCCCGTGCTTGCGCACGATCGGCGGTTCGCCGACGCGCAGATGCAGATCGCTCCCGCTCTCGGCGACGAGCGTGCGCAGCAGCGCTTCCATGGCGTCGCGATCAGCGCCGATCACGCCGTCGGCCGCCGCCGGGGCGGGCGCCTCGGCCTCGGCGGGCATCGCGTTCAGCATCCCGGTGCGGCGCTGGAACTCCCCCTGGTCGTCGACCATGATCGACACGGTCCACTTCCCCGTGACCTGCAGCATGGCCCGCACCAGGAACACGCCCTCGGCGCAGTCGTAGCGGAACTTCGTCGGCTGATTCGCGGCGATCGCCTGCGACGCGATCGGCGGGGCGATCTCGCGGAGGAGCGCCATCACCTGCGCGCCGCTGAGGGCCTTCGTCAGCGGACGCACCGCGTCCCCGGTCCGGAGCGCAGCGGGCTCGTCGTCGCGCAGGAGCAACTCCTCGGCGCGACTGGTGATCATCACATTGAGCAGGCGGTCGAGTTGGGCCACGGTATGCGCGAGAGGTGAGGGTCAGGCGTGCGCGTGCATCGTTTGCGGGGCGCAGGCATCGAGCGAGCGCCCTTCGATCTGGATGGTCACATGGTGGATCCCGTGCGCGGCGACCGCGGCGGTCATCGCTTCGAGCGCCTCCTGATGGCGCGCCGGATCGGAGACCACCGCGTGCGCGCTCATCGCCACGACACCGGAGGTCAACGTCCAGATATGCAGGTCGTGCACCGATTCCACCCCGGGGGCCTCACGCAGCGAGGCGCGCACCGCGGTGGGATCGATGTGGTCCGGCGTCGCCTCGAGCAGGATGTCGACACTCTCCTTGACCAGCGACCAGCTCCCACGGATGATCAGCACCGTCATCACGATCGATGCGATGGGGTCGGCGATGGCCCATCCCTTGTAGCGGATCAGGAGCGCGGCGACGATCGCGGCGACGGAGCCGAGCAGGTCGCCGAGCACGTGCAGATAGGCCCCGCGGACGTTGAGCGAGTGTTCGGCGCCCGAGTGCAGCATGCGGGCGGCCAGCGCGTTTGCGACGAATCCGGCGACGGCGACCCAGAGCATCACGCCGGTGGCGACCGGCTCCGGATGCCGGAACCGGACGACGGCCTCCCACACGATGGCCGCCGAGATGGCGAGCAGGGTCGCCCCGTTGAGCAGCGCGGCCAGGATCTCCAAGCGCAGGTAGCCGTAGCTCTTCTCCTGCGTGGCGGGCTGGCGGCTGAGCCAGGCGACGAAGAGGGAGAAGGCGAGCGCACCGACGTCGGTGGCCATGTGCCCGGCGTCGGCGAGCAGGGCGAGCGAGTTCGAGACGAGCCCGCCGATCACCTCGGCCACGAGGAAGACGGCGGTGAGGATGAGCGCGCCCTTCAGTCCGGCGCCGCTGTGGTGATGTCGGTGCCCGCCGAGCCCGTGGCTGTGGCCGTGGGCATGATCGTGGGCCTGATCATGGGCATGACCATCCCCCTCGGCATGCGTATGGGGATGCGCTTGGGAATGCGCCGCCCGCTGTTCGGCGCGCGTCCGCTGGCGGTGCGCTGAACAATCCGGGTAACTTGCTTCCGTGCTGGCGCGCTTCGCGGTCATCGTCCTCCTGTTGCTCCTGAACGGCTACTTCGTGGCCGTGGAGTTCGCGCTCGTGCGTTCCCGTCGCACCCGGTTGCAGGCGATGGTCCGTTCCGGGGACCCGATCGCCCGCTTCGCCCTCTATGCCTCGGGTAATCTCGAGAAGGTTCTGTCGGCGAGCCAGCTCGGGATCACTTTGGCCTCTCTGGGGCTCGGCTGGGCCGCCGAAGGGGCGCTCGCGCACTCCTTCGAAGGGCTCCTGTCGCAGCTCCCGTTCGCCATAGAACAATCGCTCCGGGTGAGCGCGGGCGCCATAGTCGCGCTGCTCTCCGTCACCTATTTCCATGTGGTGTTCGGCGAGCTGGCCCCGCGTGCCGCGGCACTCAACAAGCCGGAGCTGTTCGCCAAGTGGCTCTCGCCTCCGTTGCTGGTGTTCGCCTGGTTCGTGAGCCCCTTCACCGCCGTGCTGAACGTGTCGGCCCGTGCGATCCTCCGGCTCTTCGGCCAGAAGGCCGAGGTGGGGCACGACTCGGTGCACTCGCCGGACGAGCTCCGCATGCTGATCGAGCAGAGCGAGGAGCAGGGGGCGATCGACACGGAGGACGCCCAGCTTATCGGAGGAGTGTTCGAGTTCTCGGAGAAGAACGCCCGCGAGGTGATGACGCCGCGCACGGCGGTGGTGGCGCTCACCATCGACGCGGGGCTCGACGAGGCGGTGCGCACGGTGGAGGAAGCGGGGTTCTCGCGCTACCCGGTCTACGAGGACTCGATCGACAACGTCGTCGGGATGCTGCACGCCAAGGACCTGCTCCCGATCCTGCGTGCGCCGGAACGGGCGGAGGGGTTCGAGGTGCGGCGGATCATGCGGCGGATCCATGTCGTCCCGGGCTCACGCGAAGTGGAAGAGGTGCTGAGCGACTTCAAGCGCCTCAAGGAGCACATCGCGGTCGTGCTCGACGAGTACGGCGGCACGGCGGGGATCGTGACGATGGAGGACCTGCTCGAGGAGATCGTGGGGGAGATCCTCGACGAGTACGATGAGAACATCGAGCTCAAGACGCCCAACACGCCGAGCGGTGAGGCACAGGTCCCGGGGACGACGCCGATCCGCGAGCTGAACGCGCGCTTCGAGCTGGAGGTGCCGGTGACGGACTTCACGACGATCGGCGGCTACGTGTTCGGGCAACTGGGGCGGTTGCCGGTGCCGGGGGATCGGGTGACGGGGGGTGGGGGGACGTTCGTGGTGCGGACTATGGACGGGCGGCGGGTGGGGTTGTTGGTGGTTCAGAGAACTGCGGTCGCCTGATGTGTTTGTGCGCCATTCCGGCTCCGAACGGTCGGAGTTGAGCCCTCTGTACGCGAGCTAGCCTGCAACTACCACGCTCGCTAGCAGAGGGCTCAGCTCCTCCCTGCGGCGGACGGATCTCAAGAGCGGCGCTGCCCCACCCCCACCGCCACCCCGAAGGGTAGGTTGGCGGGCAAATCCCGGCTGTGCCCGCCGAATCAGTAAGGCAGCTTCCGCACGAGGGAGGGGGTGGGCACTCCCAAAGCGATGCGGCCGCAGGACCGCGCAGCGGTCCGAGAGCATCGCGCCGGGAGTGCC
>CAZAGK010000165.1:0-4210 GCA_964484775.1 uncultured Gemmatimonas sp.
AAGCAGTCACACGGTTGTTTCTGAAGATTTAGATGACAGTATCAGTTCTGCGACTGTTGCTATTGGTCAACCACTTCAAGACTACGCAATCTATATTTTGGATGCAACACTTGAACCAGTTACCCAAGGCGTCATTGGTGAGCTCTATATTGCTGGATCCGCACTCTCTCGGGGCTATCATGGCCGGGCCCCGCTCTCGTTTCATCCCACGCCGGGACTCAGTTGCGCATCCAGATCACGGCGTAGAACGGTGGCTGCAGGCGTCCGCCGATCGACGTCGTGCTCCCACACCCTGCGCCGCGCATGTAGCGGCCCACCGTCCCCGATGCCTCCGTCCCCGGCGGATACAACTCGACGAACTCCACATCGTCCGCGCGATACGTGTCGAGCGTGGCCGGTCCGACCACGCGGCGACCGTCGAGCAGCACGCAGGCGCGATTCGTCGCGAGGTCGAGCATGCTCGACGACAGCTGTCCGCTCGGGGAGGTGCGCACCGCCTGCCCGAGCCCCATCCCGCTGCGCGCCGCGAGTTCCTCGCGCGGCACGATCGACGAACGCGCCGAGCGCTGGACCATGCGCCGACTCGACTCCTCCCAGATCACCTCGGTGGACGTCCCGAACCCGCTCTTGTCCAGCATCTTGCTCTGCGAGAGCGTGACGTCGAGCTGCTCGAGCCGCAGCACGACGCCGCGCCACCCGTCGAGGCGCACGCTGAAGGTCCCGACGCCATAGCCCTGACGCCGCGCGCGGATCATCACCGGTCCGCTGTGCACCGAGGTGAAGGTGAACCAGCCGTCGCCATCGGTCGTCGTCGAGGCGCGACGCGTGCCCACGATGTCCACCATCGCGCCGGGGATCCGGGCGCCGCGCTCGTCCACCACCACGCCGGCGAGCACGTGGACGTCGGCCGTCACCGCGACGGTGTCGAGCAGCGCGGTCGACGGCGCCATCGCCACCTCGAGCGAGTCGCCGCGCTGCGGGATCGACACGCCGACGACGGTGGGGAGATACCCCACGCGACGAAACGTGAGTTGTGACGGACCGGCCGGCACGTTCACGAAGGCGAACATCCCCGCGCCATCGCTGCGGGTGACGGCGCCCGTCCCCTGGAGTCGCACCTCGACGTTGTCGAGCGGCGTCCCGCCGGGGGCCACCACGCGCCCCACGAGGTTCGGCGCCTGCGCGAGCAACGGCGCGCTCGTCAGGGTGATCGCCACCGCCGCGAGGCGGAGCAGCTGCTGGAACCTGGTCATCATCGGCCCTCCAAGTCGGATCGGAAAACGCTATTATGATACTATGACCCTACCACGCTACGCGCTGTTCCTCCTGTGCGCGGCCTCGCTTCAGGCGCAGGCCCCCGCCGCCAAGTCCTCGGCCGATGCCCTCGCGCACGCCAAGGCGCTGCTCGCCACCACGCCGCTGGTCGACGGGCACAACGATCTCCCGTGGGCGATCCGCGAGAGCAAGACTGCTCCGCTCGACGTCGACGCCTACGACCTCCGCAAGAAGACGCCGCACCAGACCGATCTGGCCCGCATGAAGGCCGGGCAGCTCGGCGGGCAGTTCTGGAGCGTGTACGTGCCGGGGGAGGTGAAGGACTCCGGCTACGCGCGCATCCAGCTCGAGCAGATCGACATCGCGCGACGCATCATCGCGAAGTATCCCGAGCGTCTCGTGGCCGCCTCGACCGCGGCCGACATGCGCGCCGCCTTCAAGAAGGGGAAGGTCGGCTCGATGCTCGGCATGGAGGGCGGACACGCCATCGAGAACTCCCTCGGCGCGCTCCGTGCCTACTATGACATGGGGGTGCGCTACATGACGCTCACCCACAACGTCACCCTCGACTGGGCCGACGCCGCGCTCGACAAGCCGACGCACGGCGGACTCACCAACTTCGGCAAGGAAGTCGTGCGCGAGATGAATCGGCTCGGCATGCTGGTGGATCTCTCGCACGTCTCGCCCGGCGTCATGAGCAACGCGCTCGACGTCACCGAGTCGCCGGTGATCTTCTCGCACTCCTCGGCCAAGGCGATCGTCGATCATCCGCGCAACGTGCCGGACTCGATCCTCAAACGCTTGCCCAAGAACGGCGGCGTGGTGATGGTGACCTTCGTGCCG
The DNA here is from genome assembly GCA_964484775.1 of uncultured Gemmatimonas sp. GTDB lineage: Bacteria > Gemmatimonadota > Gemmatimonadetes > Gemmatimonadales > Gemmatimonadaceae > Fen-1231. The sequence continues at coordinate 2,119 of CAZAGK010000165.1, forward strand.
GGCTTCGACTCGCCCGCGGTGCGCGCGCACTCGCTCGAGCGGGGCAAGTTCAGCACCGATCTGCGCGCCCGGGTGGGGAAGGACAGCGCGACGTTCGCCAAGGCGCTCAAGGCGTGGGACGATGCCCATCCGGCGCCGCACGCGACCATCAGTGATGTGGCCGATCATCTCGACTACATCAAGAAGACGGCGAGCGCCGACAACATCGGCATCGGCTCCGACTTCGATGGCGTGGACGACGAGCTCCCCGACGGCCTCCAGTCGCAGGCCGACTATCCGATGCTCTTCGCCGAACTGATCCGTCGCGGGTGGAGCGATGCCGACCTCAAGAAGCTCGCCGGCGAGAACGTGCTACGCGCGCTGACGAAGGCGGAGCAGGTGGCCAAGCGGCTCCAGAAGGAGCGTCCGCCCAGCACCAAGACGATTCAGGAGATGGACGGCAGGCCGCGGATGTAGTCGCGGAGTTCGTCGAGCGACGTCGCGACGATCGCTCCCGCGAGGCGCCACGCATCGGCATAGGCCGGAGCGGCGGCGCCTCCGGCAATTATCCCCACGTGCGCCGGGAGCGCAGCGCGGAGGAGGGCGATCTGCTCCGGCATGGCCGGATCGTCGTGCGGATACACGACACTCAGCGCCACGGCGCGTGCGCGCGACTGCGTGGCCGCCGAGGCGATCTCCTGCGCGGGAAGATTCGCCCCGAGGTAGAGCACCTTGGCGCCCTGCGCCGAGATGACGGCCGCGGCGATCATCGCGCCGAGCTCATGCTGCTGCGCGGCCGGCGTGCCGACCACCACCACCGGCGCGCCCGGCGCAGGGGTGACCATCTCCATCATCCAGCCGAGGGTGCGGCGGATGACCGCCGTGGCCAGATGCTCGTTCGCGGGGCGGAGCACGCCCTGGTGCCACAGCGAGCCGATCGTGAAGAGCAGGGGAGCCAGCACCTGCTCGAGCATGTCGTCCACGCCGAGGCGGATGGCAGCGCCGCGGAGCAGACGCTCGAGCGCATCGGCGTCGAGCCGGTCGGTGGCGTCGAGCGCCGCCGCGATGAGCGAATCGCCGGACTCCGTCGCGACCGAAGGCGCATCCGGGAGCGGCGCGGCCAGGCGGGCATCGCGCTCGGTGATGCGGATGAGTTCGTCGTCGGACGCGGTCGCGATCTGGCCGATCGCGTGTCCACGCTCGACGAGTCGGGCGAGCAGGGTGAGGCGCGCGAGGTCGGCGTCACTATAGACGCGTTGGCCCCCCGCCGTACGCTGCGGGACGACGGCGCCGTAGCGCCGCTCCCAGGCACGGAGGACATCGGCCGAGAGCCCCGTGCGCTGCACAACGAGTCGGACCGGGTAATGGAGTTGCGTCTGGGATTCAGTCATGGACAGAGGTAGAAACTATGGTATCGTTTAGCCAGTGTCAAGCTATTTGGTTGATAAACCCTTGACAAAGCATCGACAAGGCGTGATAATATAGACATAAGCTGGACAACACAAGACAAACCCATCGCCACGAAGGAGCTCCTCGATGTCGTTCAAGTCGCTGTTCACTGCTACCGTTCTCGCCGCTGTCGTCGCGTCGCCGCTCGCCGCGCAAGGCGCCACGCCGGGCACCATGGCCGCGCCGGCCAAGGACATCGTCGAGACCGCGGTCGCCGCGGGCTCGTTCAAGACCCTCGCCACCGCGCTCCAGGCCGCCGGCCTCGTCGAGACGCTGAAGGGGAAGGGCCCGTTCACCGTCTTCGCCCCGACCGACGAAGCGTTCGCGAAGATCCCGAAGGCCCAGCTCGACGCCCTGCTCAAGGACAAGGCGGCGCTCACCGCCGTCCTGACCTACCATGTCGTCTCCGGCAAGGTCATGGCCGCTGATGTCGTCAAGATCAAGGAAGCCAAGACCGTGAACGGCGCCTCGGCCAAGATCATGGTCATGGGTGGCAAGGTGATGGTCGACGGCGCGAACGTCGTGAAGACCGACATCGTCGCCTCCAACGGCGTCATCCACGTGATCGACGCGGTGATCATGCCCCCGAAGGGCAAGTAACCCAGTATGGTTCGGCAGAAGCGCGGGGCCCCCCCCCCGCCACCGTGAGGGCCGGGGGGGGGGG
>CAZAGK010000166.1:0-4093 GCA_964484775.1 uncultured Gemmatimonas sp.
GGTCGCCGCCCCTCTTGCTTCAGGGGGGCGCCCTGCCCCCCTCCACTGGCACCCGCACCGTCAGATGCCCCGGCGCCGCCCGTGTGCTCCCGCCATGCGCCGAAACCAGGCTCGCCCCGAAGAGCAGCGGCATCCCGGCGAGCGCCGGACCGTCATAGGCCAGCTCCACCGCGAGCCACCCCTTCTCCGCGGCCGCCGTGAACGTCGCCGCGCTTCCCGCGGCAGCCTGCGCGAGGACCGAGACCCCGAGCGTCCGCAACGCCAGCTGCAACTGGACCCGGTCGCCATTCATCGACGGGAATGGCGCGGCCAGCGACTCGGTGAGCCGCACCTTCCGCTCCAGCGCGATCACGCGGATCGGGCCGAGCATCCCCTCGACCAGCTCGCCGACATGCAGGCGATCATGCCGCAGCTCCAGCGTGCCGTCCTGCGCGGTGAGCACGGTGATCGCGCGGCGCACGGATTCGTCGGCCCGGTCGGCGGCCGCGCGGGCCGCGCCGAGCATCTCTTCCTGATTGTCGTTGAGATCGCCGAAGTGGTTGTCGAGCAGGATCTGCAGCGGGAGACGGATCTCGTCGAGTTGCATGGCCATGTCGGCGGCGGTCGCGCGGAGCATCGCCGCCGCTTCCCGTATGTCGCTCATTGCGGCTCCGCGCCCTGGTCCATGGGGACCACGAGCACCTCCAGGCCGAGGGTGTTGTTGAGGAGGGTGCGCACGACCGACCGACGCATCCGCCGCCAGAGCGAGCGGCTCCGCGGCTGGCCGACCACCATCAGCCGTACCGCGTGGCTCCGCGCGAACTCGAGCAACGTCTCGGCGATATCGTCGCCGTCCACCGTCACCACCTCGGCGCCCATCTGCTGCGCCAGTTGGATGTTCTTCACGAGCCGCCGCTGCACATCGCTCTCGATCACGTCGGCGCGCTCGTCCGGGGTGCGCACGTAGACGCAGTACCAGTCGGAGTTGAGACGGCCGGCGATCCGTGATGCTCGACGCAGCAGTGCCGCCGTATGCGGCGTGTCGCTCGCCATCGCCACCAAGATGCGGTCCAGACGCGGAAGGGGCCCTTCTCCCGTCTCGCTGCGGAGGATCGACTCCCGCGTGCGATCGACCGAGCTAGCGACCTCACGCAGCGCCAACTCTCGGAGCGTCGTCAGGTTCTCGGCGGTGAAGAAGTTCGCGAGCGCGGCGGGGACCTTCTCGGGGGCGTAGATCTTCCCTTCCATCAGGCGCGCCCGAAGATCCTCGGCGGAGATGTCGAGGTTCACCACCTGATCGGCGAGGGCGACCACCCAGTCGGGGACGGTCTCGCGGACGGTGACGCCGAGGGTGGAGGCGACCACGTCGTTCAGCGACTCGAGGTGCTGGACGTTGACCGCCGAGATCACATTGATCCCTTCGTCGAGGAGGATCACGACGTCCTCCCACCGTTTGCTGCGGGCGGAGCCGGGGACGTTGGAGTGGGCGAGTTCGTCGACGATCGCCACCTGCGGGCGTCGCGCGACGATCCCGTCGACGTCCATCTCCTCAAGGCGGACCCCGCGATACTCGATCGTGCGGCGAGGGACCACCTCGAGCGTTCCGACCTGCGCCACGGTCTCGCTGCGCCCGTGCGTCTCGATGTAGCCGATCACCACATCCACACCGCGACGCCGGAGATCGTGCCCTTCCTGTAACATCTTGTAGCTCTTCCCCACCCCGGCCGCGGAGCCGATGTACAGCTTGAGCTTGCCTCGCTCGCGTTGGCGAACGAGGGTCAGGAAATCGGTGGTGCCGACGCCCGACGGACCGGTCATGATCAGAAGGTCAAAGAGAAGGAGGTCGTGAGGGCCCCGCCGCTCTTGCCGAAGGTCCCGGCAGCACGAAGCGGCCAGACTGCGTCGGGCGATGCGAAATATCGGGCCTCGTTGCGCCAGAGGAGCGCGGGGGCGAGCTGCACGTCGGCGCCGAGCGAGGCACCGGAGGCGCGCAGGCCGGAGGAGGCCCCGGTGGTCACGATGACCTGCTTGGGGTCCGCGTAGTGCTCGAGGCGTCCCACGATCGACAGCCGGTCGGAGGCGCGGTACTTCGCGAGCGCGGTCGCGCCCCACCAGCTGTAAGTGCCGGCCGTGGCGGCCTTCTGCGTGCCATAGCTCCCCTGCACCGCGACCGTCCACGGGCACGTGGGGGACCACTGCACGATGAGGTCGTGATAGAACCGCAAGCGCTGCGGTGCGCTGTCAGGGGCCATGTTGCCGACGAAGTTGTCGTAGCTGACCGTGGTGTGCGGGGAGAGCTGATAGTCGAAGCGCACGCCGACCGAGGGCGTGCTGGAGTAGGCGGAGATGTTCTGCCAGCCGTTCACGAGCACGAAGGTCGTGGTGAGCGCGTCAGAGGTGCTCCACGTGGCCTTCACCCCAGCCTCGTAGTACGGGGAGAACTCGGCCACGAACGATCGGGTGTACGCCAGGTTCGAGTTGGACATCCACCCTTCGAGCCCGAGATGCGAGAGGAAGACGCCACCGTCGATCCAGAGCGACGGGCTGACCTTGTAGCCGATGCTCGCCTCCTGGATGTACTGACTGACCGAGGGGCCGCTCACCGCACCGTTGCGCGGCTCGGCGGCATAATTGGACTGTACCGACGTTCCCCACTGGAGCGCCAGCCGGCCGCGATAGTGCGGCGCGGCCACTTTGGCCTCGAGGACGGCGAGATTCACGTTGAACTCGGCGTGCCGAGCGGCCTGGGTGGTGTAGGCGCGGTCGAAGTTGCGCGGACGGTTCAGGTCCCAGGCGTAGTAGAGATCGACGAAGCCGGAGATCGTGCGCACCACGCTCGTGTCCGGCGAGGACGGGGGCTTCGCGGGGTCACTGGCCTGGGCGGTGAGTCGGGCCGCTGGTGCAGCCATTGCCATAGTGAGGAGTGGAACGAGGATCGCGTGTCTCATGGGACGCCCTTGCCTGAGGTCGGGCGAGTGTTGGTCGTGGTGGTGGCGCTCGGCAGCGAGTCGAGCGCGAGGTTGAGCCGGAGCACATTCACCCGCGGCTCACCGAGCACGCCGAACTGGCGGGCGGTGATGCGCGCGTCGATGAGCGCGCGGAGTTGCGCCTCGGCGACTCCGCGCACCCGCGAGATCCGTGCGATCTGCAGATACGCCGTCGCCGGGGAGATGTCCGGATCGAGCCCGGAGGCCGAGCTGGTGACGTAGTCGGCCGGGATGGCCCCCTTCGTGGCGCCATCCTGCGCGACCGCCTGCGCCACGGCACCGGCGATCAGCGTGTCGGCCAGCTTGCGGTCGGTCGGGCCCTTGTTCGCGCCGCTCGACGCGGCCGCATCGTAACCGGTTCCTGCCGCCGACGGACGGCCATGGAAGTGCCCCGAGTCGGTGAAGGTCTGCCCGATCAGCGCGCTGCCGATCGTTCTGCCGTTCTGTTCGATCAGGGAGCCCCGGGCCTCGCGCGGAAAGAGCATGGCGGCCCCGGCGGTCACGAGCGCCGGGTAGAGCGCTCCCGTGATCACCATCAACAGGAAGGTGAGAACGAGCGCGGGGCGGAGATGGCGGAGCGGACTCTTGCTGGTCATGGTCACACCAAACGGAAGAAGTTGACGAGCAGGTCGATCGCCTTGATGCCGACGAAGGGGACGACGAGCCCGCCGAAACCGTAGATCACCAGATTGCGGCGCAGCACCGCGGCCGCCGGGGCGGGACGATAGGTGACGCCTCGCAGCGCCAGCGGGATGAGCGCGATGATGATCAGCGCATTGAAGATCACGCTGCTCAGGATCGCCGACTGCGGCGAGCCGAGTCGCATGACATTCAGCGCCTGCAGCTCGGGGTACGCGACGATGAAGAGCGCGGGGATGATGGCGAAGTACTTGGCCACATCGTTCGCGATCGAGAAGGTCGTGAGCGCCCCTCGGGTCATGAGCAACTGCTTCCCGATCTCCACGATCTCGATGAGCTTGGTGGGATTGGAGTCCAGGTCCACCATGTTGCCGGCTTCCTTGGCGGCCATGGTGCCGGTATTCATTGCCAGTCCCACATCGGCCTGCGCCAGGGCCGGCGCGTCGTTGGTGCCGTCGCCGGTCATGGCCACCAGGCGTCCGGCGGCC
>CAZAGK010000167.1:0-4017 GCA_964484775.1 uncultured Gemmatimonas sp.
CGTCGACTCGGCGTCGGCGGGCTCGACGAGCAGCACCGTGCTCCTCGTCGCGAGTCAGACGGGACTCTGGAAGTCGTCGAACAGCGGCTCCACCTGGTCGCTCTCGCTCTCGGGGATCATCACCGACCTGGTCGCCGACCCTTCGGCGGTGGGCACGTACGTCGCGGCCGTGGGGTCGGTGAACGGCGGCACCGCGAACGGCGTCTATCGCACCACCGATCTCGGCGCGACCTGGACCAAACTGTCGGGTGGACTCCCGACCTCGAGCGTCGGCCGCATCAGCCTGGCCATCGCGCCGAGTTCCCCGAACGTGATGTACGTCGCGGTGCAGGCGACGTCGGCGAACACCCTGCTCGGCATCTGGAAGACGCTCGACAGCGGCAACAGCTGGACCAAGCTCACGGCCAGCAACGCCTCGTGCAGCAACCAGTGCTGGTACGACCTCGTCGTCGCCGTCGATCCGAGTCAGCCCGACAAGGTGGTCTTCGGCGGCGTCTCGCTCTTCCGGTCCACCGACGGCGGCACCACCTTCACGACGATGGGCTCAGGGGTGGTGCACGTGGACCACCACGCCTTCACCTTCGATGCGCGGACGCCGAGCACGATGTACTCCGGCAACGACGGCGGGATCTTCCGCTCCGTGGACGGCGGAAACACGTGGACGAGCCTCAACACGAATCTCGCGCTGACGCAGTTCTACCCCGGCATCTCCGTGCACCCGACCGATGCGAGCATCATCGTCGGCGGTTCGCAGGACAACGGGACGATCCAATGGAACGGGAGCGCCACCTGGCCGACGCTCTTCGGCGGCGATGGCGGCTTCACCGCGATCAATCACCGCACGGGAGCGAGCACCTTCGTCACCTGCCAGTGGCCGACCTGCGTGCCGGCGCGACGCGACGCCGTCGGCGGCTTCCTGGCCAAGGGGAACGGGCTCAACAGTTCCGATCGCGGGGCGTTCATCCCACCGATGGTGATGGACCCGGTGGATCCGTCGGTGCTCTACTTCGGCACCTTCCGCCTCTACCGCACGAGCAATGCGGGCGAGCTCTGGACGCCGATCTCGGCCGATCTCACCAACGGGACGGGGACGATCCGCACCATCGCGGTCGCGCCGTCGGACACGACGACCATCTACATCGGCGCCTCCGATGGTGCCGTGCAGGTCACGACGGACCTCGGCGCGAGCTGGACCAACATCTCGGCCGGGCTGCCGCTCAAGAGCATCACGTACATCGCCGTCGATCCGCGCGATCCGCGCACCGCATGGGTCACCGTGAGCGGCTTCGGCACGGGGCACATCTGGAAGACGACCAATCGTGGCGCCACCTGGACGGACATCTCGTTCGATCTCCCGAACGTGCCGGTGAACACGGTGGTGTTCCAGCGCGGCAGCCGGGAGCTGGACATCGGCACCGACATCGGGGTGTTCGCGCTCCCGGACGGAGCGACGAGCTGGCAGCCGCTCGCGGCTGGGCTCCCCAATACCGTGGTGCACGACCTGCTCTACGATGGCCCGCGCGGACGACTGCTCGCGGCGACGCACGGACGCGGGATGTTCACGCTCGCCGTGGCCAGCGCGGCGCTGCGCGGCAACGTCACCGGAAGCGGGACGCTGAGCGCACTCGATGCGCAGGCGATCCTCTCGTCGGTGGTCGGGCTCCCGCTGCCCGCGGGCGCGAAGCGATTCCCCAACGGCGATGCCAACTGCGACGGCGACGTGACCGCCGTGGACGCGCTCATCGTGCTGTCGAAGCTGGTCGGACTCCCCACGGGGAGCGCCTGCGTGGGGACCGTCCGCTAACGCGAGCGGACGTTCACTCCGCGGGGACGAGCTCGGCCCTCAGGCGTTGCAACGCGTCCTTGGTCTTCAACTCCTTGCCGATCGCCGTGGGCGACACGCCGAGATAGCGACGCATGTGATCGGTGAAGGTGCGCGACCGTCGATAGCCGAGCTGCTCCGTGACCTTGGCGAGCGGGACGCGGTCGTCGGCGATCAGGTGCCAGGCGCGCGCGAGCCGCGCGATGTCGTGCACGACGGCGACGCTGGGCATTCCGGCTCGCAGCATCCAGCGGTCGATCGAGCGACGACCCACGCCCGTCCCTTCGTGGACCTCGTCGACCCAGCGCGGGATCCTCGCCGACCCGAAGAGCCCGACCGAATGCGCCTGCAGGCTCTGCGGCAGGAACGCGAGGCGCGGCGCGGCGGCGGCGAGGAGTCCGGCGGGGATGGAGCGCGCCTTGGCCTTGTCGAGCGCGGCGCGCAGCGCCTTGGCCTCGTCGTCCGCGCCGCGCAGCACCACGTGGATCGGGCGCCGACTCGCCATCGCGACGGCACGCCCGATGTTGGGGGCGCGCAGGTCGCTGAAGTACACGAGCTCGCTCTTGCATCCGGCCAGCACGTCCACGAGGTGCCGGAAGGTCTCGTCACTCCACTCCTCGGGGTCGAGGAGGATCACGTCGGGCTTGTCCGACTTGAGGTATTTCATGGCCGCCGCCGGACTGCTCGAGCAGGCCGGACGATAGAGCGCCACCATGCCGAAGATCGCCTCCAGCGACGACCGCGTTGCGGCCAGGACGAGCATCTTCATTCTCAGGGAGCCTCGGGATCGGATGTGGCCGTCCAGCGTCGTCGCCGACGGCGTTGCGATCGTGCGTTCGTACCCTGCGGTCGAGTCCTCGGGTGCCGGCCATGGCCGGTCGACACGGGGTGGGCGACTCTGTGCGCCCACGCTTCCGCATCGTTCCCCGATCTCTGCGGAGTAAGGTGCGCCCGACCTCGCCCGGACACAAGGGAGGAATACCCTAGGAACGGGTACATCCTTGTCCCCCGGGGGCGCCGCGGGTACGTTTCAAGGCTGAATGGTCATGCCAATGCCGCGCCATGCGGTCTGCTCTGGTGTGACGAGCCCGATCGGGCGCGAGTAGCTCAGCTGGATAGAGCGTTGCCCTCCGGAGGCAAAGGTCGTGGGTTCGAATCCCGCCTCGCGCATGCAGTTCCCTCCCCCACGCCTGCAGCCCCCGGCTGCCTTTCGCCCCCTTCGTGGATATCGCTGAACTCCGCCGTACGCCCATCGCCGACCTGCAGGTCATGGCCGAAGGGCTCCAGATCGCCGGGACCTCCGGCCTCCGCAAACAAGAGCTGATCTTCCGCATCGAGCAGACGCTGCTCGATCAGGAGGTCGCCTTGCGCGCCGAGGGCACGCTGGAGGTCACGCCGGAGGGGTTCGGGTTCCTCCGCTCCTCCGATTACAACTATCTGGCCGGGCCGGACGACGTCTACGTCTCGCAGACGCAGATCAAGCGCTTCAACGTCCGGACCGGGGACACGATCCGCGGACGCGTGCGCCCGCCGAAGGCGTGGGAGAAGTACCTCGCGCTGCTGCAGGTCGAGTCGGTGAACGGACTCCCGCCGGAAGCGATCCTCACGCGCGTCACGTTCGACAACCTGCGCCCCCGCTATCCCGACCAGCGGATCCGGCTCGAGGCGCCCGACGGCGACCTCTCGATGCGCGTGATGGACCTGATCGCGCCGATCGGCAAGGGACAGCGCGGGCTGATCGTCGCCCCGCCGCGCGCGGGCAAGACGATCCTCCTGCAGAAGATGGCCAACGCCATCGCCGAGAACCATCCCGAGGTCACGCTCATCGTGCTGCTGATCGATGAGCGTCCGGAGGAGGTCACGGACTTCATCGCCTCCGTGCCGAGCGCCGAGGTGGTGAGCTCGACCTTCGACGAACACGCGTCGCGCCACGTGCAGGTCGCGGACATGGTGATCGAGAAGGCCAAGCGCCTCGTCGAGGCAGGGCAGGACGTGGTGATCCTGCTCGACTCGATCACGCGTCTGGCGCGCGCGCACAACACGGTCACGCCGATGTCGGGGAAGATCCTCTCCGGCGGTGTGGACGCGAAGGCGATGGAGAAGCCGAAGCGGTTCTTCGGCGCCGCGCGACGGATCGACGGGGGCGGATCGCTCACGATCGTCGCGACGGCGCTCGTGAACACCGGCTCGCGCAT
>CAZAGK010000168.1:0-3986 GCA_964484775.1 uncultured Gemmatimonas sp.
ATCGCCGACGCTTACGCGTTGCGGTCGATGCACCCCTTGAAGTTGGGGTTGTTGCTCTCGTCCGCCGGGACCGGCAGGTTCACATCCGTCCCGTACTGGACGCCACGATAGTGGGCGCCGGTCGGGAAGGTGTTCGCCGGGGTGCGGCCGTACTGACGGATGAGGCGGCGCAGGTCGCCGAGGCGCTGGCCGCGGCTGAAGGTCCAGAACGCCTTCTCACGGAACATCAGGTTGACGCGGCCCGCGGCCGTGCCCGGGTCGGTCAGCGGCGGCAGCTGCGCCGCCGTGAGCGTGATCTCGCCGAGCTTCGGCGGCGTGGCACGCAACGCGTTGAGCGTCGCAAGCCAGGACGTCGGGTTGCCGGCGGCCAGGAACGCCTCGGCCTCGATCAGACGGGCGTCGATGCCGTTGACGATCGGCACCGAGGTCGAACGGCCCCAGAGCGTCGTGGTGCGGGAGAAGGTGAAGCCGTCCTGCGACTTCACGGTATCCTTGACGTTCTGGATCGTGTACGAGACCGGCACGCGCGGATCGCCGGCCGAGCCGAACGGGATAACGTTCGCGACCAGCAAGTTGCGGGCGTTCCCTTCGAGGCTGTCGCCCACCGTGTACCGGCGCGAGCTGAACGGCTGGCTCCACAGGATGTTGTCGCCCGACGACGTGGCGAACGTCGCCTCGTACGCGTAGGTCGTCGCGATCCCGGCCACCGTCGTGGACGCGGTGGCGTAGTTGCCGAGCCCCATCTGCGCGCGGGCCTTGGCGATCTTGGCCGCGTTCAACACCCGGACCGTGGCCGCATCCGTCGCGGTCGCGAGCGAGATGGCGGTGTCGAGCGTGGCCGAGGCCACCGTGAACACCTGGAGCACCGTCAGCGGCTGCCCGTACTGGATCACCGGCGTGGAGCCGTCGGTGAGCGGGATGCCGTTGCAGAAGTCCGAGGCGAGCTGGAGCTCGGCGAGGCCGCGCACCAGGTACATCTCGGCGATGTTCGACGCCGGGGTCGGCGCGTACGTCTTGAGCGAGACGATGGCCTGGTTGGCCGCCGTGCGGGCTCGGTTGATCGTCCGGAACATGCCCGTGATCGACGAGTTGTTCAGCTGGATGGCGCGCTCGTCGGTCTCGTCGTTCTGGATGAAGGTGGAACTGGTCGACCATTCGTCGGCCAGGAGCCCGCCGAAGAGCCAGGAGCTCTCCGAACCGGCCGTGAGGTCGCGCAGACGCGACAGGGCGCCGAGGCGCAAGCCGTTCGCGCCGTCCGCGTTATTGATGTCCGCCGGGTTCACCAGGTCGGGATCGGGGGCGCGCAGCAGCCCGTCCGTCACCGTGCCATGGCAACCGGCCACCAGCAGCAGCGCCCCGACACTCAGGGCGAGCCGACGCCGGATGCTCGAAGTATGCATTGTGGTCTTCATGTGAGGGGTGGGCATCAGAAGCCGAGGTTGAACTTCAGGATGAAGTAGGTCGGAGCGCCCATCGTCTGGAAGTCGCTGGGGTTGTCCGTACCGTCCGTCACCGTGAAGTCGGACTCTGGGTCGACGCCGCGGTACTTGGTCCACTTCCACAGGTTGCGGGCCGAGAGCGTGACGCTCGCGTTCCGCATCTTGAGGCGCGAGGCCTGCGCCTGCGTCAGGTTGTACGTCGCCGCGACTTCGCGGAGCTTCACGAAGGCACCCGGCTGGAAGAAGCCGGCGATCGTCTGCGACGGGTCGTTCAGCGTCGCCACGACCATGGCCTGGTCCTCGAACGAGGCGTCCGGGTTCATGAGCCCTTCGCAGTTCTGACGGCTCACGCACCGGATGCGCTCGGTGTTGTTGTAGTACTTGTTGCCGCCGCGGTAGTCGGCGAGGGCGGTGATGCGGACGCGGCGGTTGAAGAGATCCATCCCCGTCGTCAGCGCGATCGACTGGTGCGGCGCGCTGTACCCCATGAACGTCGCGACCGAATCCACGAACACCTCGTTCGCGGTCGGGTTCGAGCTGTACGTGAGGATCCGGTCGTTGTTCTTGTCCTGCCAGCCGGTGATCTGGCGGGCCCAGAGGCCGAACAGCGGGTAGTTCTCGAGCACGCGGGTCTGCGTGCCGATCTGCGGCGGGGTGCCGCCGAGGCTGTTGAGCTTGTTCTCGTTGTAGGCCGCGTTCACCGTGATGTCGAGCCCGAAGTTCCGGGTGTCGATCAGCTGGCCGGTGAGGAGCATCTCGACGCCCGAGTTCGTCACGGCACCGAGGTTCATGCGGACGGTGTTCGAGGCACCGGCCGACGGCGCCACGATGGCGCTGATGAGCGCGTCCTTCGTGCGCTTGGTGTAGTACGTGAGGTCGATGCTCGCGCGGCCCTTCCACAGGCGCGCCTCGAACCCGGTCTCGTACTCATCCGTGAACTCCGGCTTCAGGAACGTGTTGCCCGGGGTCGAGTAGACGACCGCCGGCACGTCCGTGCCGAGGATGTTCGGGGTGGTCGCCGCGAAGGTGCGGAGCGCGTCGTTCGAACCCGGCTGCACGCCGGCCGCGCCGTAGGCGAGGCGGAGGCGCAGGTTGTCCAGCCACCGCGGCGCCTTGAACCACGACTCGTCGGAGATGATCCACGACCCCTGCAGCTTCGGGTAGTACACGTTCTGGTAGTTCGTGCCGAAGGCGCTGTTCTGGTCGGTACGCACCGCCGCCGTGATGAACAGACGGTCGTTGATCGCCGCCGATTCCTCGATGTACATGCCGAGCGTGCGGCGGAGCGTCGTGGCCTCCGACGCGCCGAGCGTCGCACCGGCACCGGCCGTCTGGGCGCCGATCGGGAGCGTCGTGCCCGTGGCGGTGTTCTGGTCCTGCTTGAAGTCCACGTACTGCGCGCCGATGGTCGTCTTCAGGCTGATCCCGGACGTGACGTTCCACGTGCCGGTGCTCGAGAAGTTGGCGGTGAAGTTGCGGATGTTCGCACGGCCGTTGCCGGCGAAGCCGTCACGGTACGTCGCCGTCAGCGGCGGGCCTTCGCCACGGAGACGCAGGTCGGTGTCCACGCGATCGGTGAGGTCCATGCCGACGTCCATGCGGTTCTGCAGCCAGTTCGTCGGACGCCAGTTCACGTTGATGCCGCCGATGAAGCGGTCGACGCCCTGCGCCGTCTTCTCCTGCCAGGTGTAGCCCGGGGTCCAGGCACGGTAGCCGTTGAGCGGCGTCCCGGTCACGGCCACGGTGCCGTTGGCCTTGTAGCCCTTGCCGCCGAACACCTGCGAGCCGAGGCCCGCGGTCGCGTTCGACTCGAGGGTGTAGCGCTGGCCGATCGTCGTGAAGCCCATGCTCACGCCGACGTCGAGCTGCGAGTTGAGCGCCATGTTCACGTTGGCGCGCACCGACGTCTTGTCCAGCATGTTCGGACGCTCGGTGTAGTCGCGGATCACCGTGTTGGTCGACTGGAAACGGCGACGCTCGAAGTCCGGCAGACGGAGCACGCCGGTCTCCTTCTCACGCTGCACCGACACGAGGTAGCGCACGGCATCCGTACCACCGGAGACCGAGGCGCCCACCGTGCCGCGGTAGCCGACGCCGAGCGGCGTGGCGTCCGGGTCGTGCAGCGGCGCGTACACGCGGACCGAATCCTTGAGGCAGGTGCCGAACGAGATCGTCGGCAGCGCGCACTCGCGGTACGCGGTCTGCCCCGGCGTGTGGCCGGCGATCGTGAAGTTGTACGGATAGGTGTTGCGGTCGGTGAGCATCCCGCTCTCGCCGAACACGTTCCAACGCGCCGCGCCCGCCCGGCCCTTCTTGGTCGTGATCACGACCACGCCGTTCGTCGCGTCGGTGCCGTAGAGCGTCGCCGCCGACGGGCCCTTCACGATCTCGATGTTCTCGATCTCGTCCGGATTGATGTCGCCGGTACGGTTCGGCAGCGCGCCGCCCGTGCCGAAGGCGATGCTGCCGACGTTGCTCGACATGCGCACGCCGTCGATGATGTAGATCGGGTCGTTGCCGAGCGACAGCGAGGACGTCCCGCGGATG
>CAZAGK010000169.1:0-3961 GCA_964484775.1 uncultured Gemmatimonas sp.
CCAAGAACACTTCGACGTTGATCGAGGAGTCGGTGCACAACGCGATGAACGGCGTGGCGCTGAACGACGAGGTGCTGGCCAACCTGCAGGAGATCGACGCCCAGGTGAACAAGGTCGGCGAGGTGATGGCCGAGATCGCCGCAGCGAGCGAGCAGCAGAACCAGGGCGTGGACCAGATCACCACCGCCATCGAGCAGGTGAACACGGTCACGCAGTCGGCCGCCGCGAACTCGGAAGAGTCCGCGGCCGCCTCCGAGGAGCTCTCGGGACAGGCCGAGCAGATGCGCAGCCTGGTCGCGACCTTCCGGATCCGCGGGGGCCGTCCGGCCGCCTCGCGTCCGGAGATCCGTCCGGTGAATGCGAATGCCGCCATCGCGGCGGCGCCGGTGTCCAAGCCGGTCGTCCGCAAGGCGCCGCCGGCGCGTCCTGTCGTGAAGCGTACGCCGTCGCGTCCGGTCATGGCCGGCTCGACCGTCGGGAACGGAAATGGTGAAGGGCTCTACGGATCGAAGGGGATCCAGCACTCCGCCGCCGAGCTGGCGATCCCGTTCAACGACGAAGGGGACGAGCAGATCCTGGGCGAGTTCTGATCCCCGCACGATCAGACGAGACCTCCCATGGCGACGATCACCCCTGATTCCACCACATTGTCCGGCGACGCCTTCAAGCGCGTCGCCGCGACACTGTACAAGCTCTCCGGCATCAAGCTGGCCCTCGGCAAGGAAGGGCTCGTGCAGTCGCGCCTGGCGCGGCGGATGCGCGTGCTCAAACTCGCCGACTACGATCAGTATCTGGAGTACGTGGCCAACGACGCCTCGGGCGTCGAACTGGCGGCGATGATCGACGAGCTCACGACCAACAAGACGAGCTTCTTCCGCGAGAACGAGCACTTCGAGTACATGCGGCGCGAGGTGTTCCCGCGTTGGCAGCATGTCCCGAGGGGGCCGGTCATGTGGAGCGCGGCCTGCTCCTCGGGTGAGGAGCCGTACACACTGGCGATGCTGGTCCGTGAGGAGCTGCCGCCGCAGGTGGCCGCGTCGACACGGATCCTCGCGACCGATCTGTCCACGCGGATGGTCGAGCGCGGCACGGCCGGGGTCTACCCCGCCGAGCTGATGCGTGAGGTGCCGAAGCCGCTGCTGCAGCGGCATTTCCAGCCGGCGCCGGCGCTCTCGCCGGGCTCGGCGGGCGCCTTCGCGGCCCGCTCGGAACTCAAGGCGATGGTGAAGTTCGCCCGACTCAATCTCATGCTCGACTGGCCGATGCGCGGGCCCTTCGACATCATCTTCTGCCGCAACGTCATGATCTACTTCGATGCGCAGACGCAGGAGAAGCTCGTGCGTCGTTTCCGCGATCTGCTGGCCCCGGGCGGGCTGCTGTTCGTGGGCCACGCCGAGAGCCTCACCTCGCTCGATCACGGCCTCAAGTACGTCCAGCCGGCGGTCTACGCCAAGTGATCACGCTCGCGGAACGTCGGGCCCAGGAGATCATCGTCGGGATCGGGGAGCTCAAGATCTCGAACGACCCGGAGACGCGCATCGTGACCTATGCTCTGGGCAGCTGCCTCGGGCTGACGGTGTACGATCCGATCGCGAAGGTCGGCGGATTGCTGCACATCCAGCTGCCGCAGTCGGCGATCAATCCCGACCGGGCCAGGGCGCAGCCCGCGCTGTTCGTGGACACCGGGGTCCCGCTGCTCTTCAAGAGCGCGTACGCCGCCGGTGCCGTGAAGTCCCGTCTGATCGTGAAGGTCGCGGGGGGCGCGTGCGCCGGGCGCAGCGAGGAAGAGGACAAGTTCCAGATCGGGAAGCGCAACATCATCGCGCTCCGTCAGCTGTTGTGGAAGAACGGCGTCCTGCTCGAAGCGCAGGAGGTCGGGGGGATGAATGCCGCCCGCACCATGTCGTTGGAGATCGCGAACGGCCACGTGACGCTGCGGGAACGCGGCGTCACCACCACCCTTTAACGGCACGGCGCCGCATGCAGTTCAACGTATTGATCGTAGACGACAGCGCAGTGATGCGCTCCATGATCCTCAAGACGCTCAAGCTGAGCGGACTCCCGATCGGGGAGGTCCATCAGGCGGGCAACGGGGCCGAAGGGCTCGCGAAGCTCCGTGAGCACTGGATCGACCTCGCGCTGATCGACATCAACATGCCCGTGATGAACGGCGAGGCGATGCTCGAGGCCATGCGGTCGGACCCGGAGCTCGAGCGCGTCCCCGTGATCGTCGTGTCCACCGAAGGCAGCGAGACCCGGATCGACCGGTTCCGCGAGAACGGTGCCCAGTTCGTCCACAAACCCTTCACGCCGGAACAGCTGCGCACCGTGGTGCTGCACGAGACCGGTGTCCCCCAGGAACAGGCCCATGCATTCAGTGCTCCAGCAGGCGACGATCTCGACTTTTGAGGAGTTCGCGTTCCTCTTCTCGTCCGGCGAACCGGATGAGCTGCAGCGCGAGCTGCCGCTCGACATCGCGGCGACGGTCGCGTTCGATGGCGATCTGCACGGGACGCTCGAGCTGCAGCTGAGCTCCGGGCTGCTCGCCAGCGTCACCGCGAACATGATGGGGGAGCAGGAGGCCAGCGACCCGCAGATGCAGCGGGACGCCCTAGGCGAGCTCACCAACGTGATCTGCGGGAACGTGCTCCCGACGATCGCCGGCCGCCGGGCGGTGATCAACCTCGCGGCGCCGCGCCTCACGGCCCCGACCGACGGGGTCGGCGCCACGGCGACGAGCGAGGTCGGGATCGAGATGGGACGAGCCAGGGCCGTGCTGACGCTCGCCTCGGCGGCGTAAGCCCATGGCCATCCGCGTCCTGATCGTCGACGATTCCGCCCTCATCCGCCGGATCCTCAGCGACGAGCTCGGCAAGGTCGCCGGGATCGAGGTCGTGGGGACCGCCATCGACCCGTACGTCGCGCGCGAGAAGATCATCAGTCTCAAGCCCGATGTGATCACGCTGGACATCGAGATGCCGCGCATGGACGGGTTGACCTTCCTGTCCAAGCTGATGAAGCACCATCCGGTCCCGGTCGTGGTGGTCAGTTCGCTCACCCCGCGCAACTCCGAGGCCGCGATGCGCGCCTTGGCACTCGGCGCGGTGGAAGTGATCGCCAAGCCCGGGTCGGCGCTCGCCGCCCCGGACATCGCCGGCGCGCTCGCGCGGGCGATCCGTGCCGCCGCGCTCGCCAAGCCGCGGGCACGTCCCGCGCTCGATCCGGCGGCCGCTACCGCCACGGCGGCGCCGCTGCCGACGCTCGCCTCACTCGACACGACGCACAAGCTGATCGCGATCGGCGCCTCCACCGGGGGCACCATCGCGCTCGAGGCGTTGTTGCGGCAGATGCCCGCGAACAGCCCGGCGACGGTGATCACGCAGCACATGCCGGCCGGCTTCACGAAGTCGTTCGCCGAGCGGCTCAACAGCATCGTGCCGATGGAAGTGCGCGAGGCCAAGGATGGTGACCTGGTGGTCCCCGGGCTCGCGTTGATCGCGCCGGGCGGCTTCCACATGATGGTCCAGATGAGCGGCGCGCGGTTCACCGTGCGGATCAAGGACGGTCCTCCGGTGCATCACCAGCGGCCGGCGGTGGACATCCTGTTCCAGTCGGTGGCGAAGCACGCGGGCCGCAATGCGGTCGGTGCGATCCTCACCGGCATGGGCGCCGATGGCGCCAAGGGGCTGCTCGCGATGCGCGAGGCCGGGGCCCATACGATCGCGCAGGACGAAGCGAGCTGCGTGGTGTTCGGGATGCCCAAGGAGGCGATCGCATTGGGTGGGGCGGTGGAGGTGTTGCCGCTGCCGCAGATCGCGCCGGCGCTGCTGGCGCGTGCGACGGAGAGCAAAGCGCGGGCGGTGGCGTAACGCCTCGGCCCGGCACACGCTGTACGAGAAGCCCGCGCATCAAAAAACATGAGCGGGCGTATTAGTGTAGTGCTAGCAACGGTGGAGCGCCG
>CAZAGK010000170.1:0-3927 GCA_964484775.1 uncultured Gemmatimonas sp.
GTTTCGCGCGAGGACTCGAAGGGGAGCGCCTGCGGCTCTCGGCGGCGCAACTCGTGCGCGATGTCTCCGGGATGCTCAGCGACACGATGCTCAAGGACGTCAAGGTCGAGGCCGAGCTCATCGAGCCGCTCGCGCCGATCGTTGGCGATCCGACGCAGCTGCATCAGGTGCTGCTCAACCTGTGCGTCAACGCGGCGCAGGCCATGGGGAACTCGGGGACGGTGCGCATCTGCGCCGAGATGCGGAGCCTCGACGAGGACGGGGCGCAGCGCATCCTCGGCGGTCGTCCCGGTACCTACGTCACGATCGCCGTGCACGACACCGGCGAGGGGATCCGCCCCGACTATGTCGAGCGGATCTTCGATCCCTTCTTCACCACGAAGCCGCAGGGCTCGGGAACGGGGCTCGGACTCTCGACCTCGCTCGGCATCGTGCGCGATCACGAGGGGTTCATCGAGGTCCGCAGCGCGGTGGGCAGTGGTTCGACCTTCCGTGTGTACCTCCCGATGGATCTCGATGCGGCCACGACGCGCGCCCCGGTCCCGTCGTCGGCGCCGGCGCCCCTCGGGCGCGATGAGCTGATCCTGCTCGTCGAGGACGAAGGGGTGGTGCGCTCCCTCGTGCGCGACGCGCTCGAGCGGCACGGTTACCGCGTCGAAGTGGCCGAGGACGGCGCGGAGGGGATCGCCGCCTTCGCGGCGCGTGTCGGCGAGGTCGATCTGGTGCTCACCGACCTCAAGATGCCGGTGATGGGAGGCATCCCCATGCTCAACGCCATGCGCCGACTGCGGCCGTCGGTGCGCGCGATCGCGATGAGCGGCTTCGACGCCTCGATGAACGGGGCCAATGCGCGCGAGGCCCACGGCGTGTACCGGGTCATCCACAAGCCCTTCGAGATCAACGACCTGCTCACCCAGGTGCGCGAGGTGCTCGATCTCACCCTCGATCCCGCGCGGTACCCATGACGCAACCCCAGACGATCCTCGTGATCGATGACGAGCCGCAGGTGCGCGAAGCCATGCAGCAGATCCTGCAACAGCACGGCTACGGCGTGGTCGCGGCCAGGAACGGTCGCGAGGGGATCTCGAGCGTGGCGGCGAGCATGCCGGACCTCGTCATCACCGATCTGTTCATGCCCGAGAGCGACGGCATCGGCACCATCCGCGCGCTGCGGAAGAGCCATCCCGACATCCCCGTTATCGCGATCTCCGGCGGCGGCCCGAGCGGCGGCGACCAGTACCTGCGCATCGCACGCGAGCTCGGCGCACGGGCCTCGCTGCAGAAGCCCTTCTCGGTGCACGAACTGCTCGAGACGGTGCGCGAGGCGCTCGCCGGGCTGAAGGGCCCTACTTCGGGATCCGCACCTTCTTGAAGTCCACCCCTGCCGGAGCGGGCGGGAACTGTGGATCCATCGCCGTCAGGGTATCGAACATCGTCCGAGCCACCACGTAGTTGCGATACCACTTGTGGTCGGCCGGGATCAGGTACCAGGGCGCGTGGCGGGTGCTGGTGCTCGACAGCATGTCCGCATTCACCTCGGCGTAGCGGTCCCAGTAGCGGCGTTCGGTGAGATCGCCCAGGCTGAACTTCCAGCGCTTGTGCGGATCGTCGAGGCGCGCCTGCAGACGACGGCGTTGCTCGTCCTTGGAGATCGCCAGGAAGAACTTCAGCACCGTGGTGCCGTTCTCCACCAAGAGCCGCTCGAACTCGTTGATCCGGCGCATGCGATCGTTCGCGACCTCCGTCGTGATCAACCCGTGAACGCGCGTCACAAGCACATCCTCGTAATGCGATCGATTGAAGACGCCGATCATTCCCTTGGCGGGGACGTACTTGTGCACCCGCCAGAGGAAGTCGTGGTTCCGCTCCTCGGGGGTCGGCACCTTGAACGAGGTCACCTGACATCCCTGCGGATTGATCGATCGCGTGACATGCCGGATCACGCCGTCCTTGCCGCCGGTATCGATGGCCTGGAGGATCACGAGCAATGAGCGCGTCCCCTCGGCGTAGAGTCGTTCCTGCAGAGGGTCGAGCTGCGCGACGATGCGCTCGGTCTCGGCGATCACGGCATCCTTGTCGTCGAGGCCGCCGTGCGCGGTCGGGTCGAAGCGGTCCCAGCGGACCCGCTTCCCCGGTGCGATGCGATGGGTGTGTGCGCGCTTCTTCATCCTCGGAAGCTATGCGCTCGACCTGCGCAACGGAGAATTCGCCCTGTCCGGGTGCTTGGCACGGCGGGCGCGGTGCGCCATCGTTCAGGATGCTCGCGCGTAACCCGCTGACCGTGTACCGGGACTGATGGCCCACGTCCGTTTCGGCGTGGACCGTCTCGTCCACGAGCCGTCGCTGCTGCGCGGGGCGCAACGCGTGGGCTTGGTGACGAACGACGCGGCCCGCCTCGCCGAGAATGCGACCGTGCGGTCGCGCAGCGTGCTGATCGCGGCCGGTGTGCCGCTGGTGCGCCTCTTCGGCCCCGAGCATGGGCTGACGGCCGACGCCGCTGACGGGGCCGCCGTCGCCGACGGCCGCGATCAGGCGACCGGGCTCGAGGTCTGCTCCCTCTACGGCGACCGGATGCGCCCCACGCGCGAGCAGATCGGTGATCTCGACGTGGTGCTCTTCGACATCCCGGATGTCGGCGCGCGGTTCTACACCTACGCCTGGACACTGCTGCACGTGCTCTCGGCCTGCGCCGAGTATGGGGTGCGACTCGTGGTGCTCGACCGGCCGAACCCCCTGGGCGGGCGACTGAGCGACGCCGAGGGACCACTGCTCGACCCGGGATTGTTCTCGTTCATCGGGGCGGACACGTTCCCCATCCGCCATTCGCTGACGCTCGGCGAGCTCGCGCTGCTCTGGCGTGCCGAGCGGTTCCCGCAGGCCTCGGTCGAGGTGCTGACGTGCAGCGGGTGGCGGCGCGGCGATCAGTGGCCGCAGACCATGCTGCCGTGGGTCCCGACATCGCCGGCGATGCCGGCGTTCCTGTCGGCGCTGTGCTATCCCGGGACCTGCTTCTTCGAGGCCACCAATCTCAGTGTGGGGCGGGGGACCGATGCGCCGTTCCAGCGGATCGGTGCGCCGTGGCTCGGTGGCGAGCGCGTGCGCACCGCGCTGCGCGACGTGCTGGGTGACGGTGCGCTCCCCGGTGTGCAGTTAGAGCCGGAGCTCTTCGTGCCCACCAACGGGCCGTATGCGGGGGAACGCTGTTCGGGGCTCCGCCTCGCGGTCGCGGACACGAGGACCTTCCGTCCGGTGGCCACGGGGCTCGCGCTGCTCGCGGCGGTGGCGGGGACGCACCGGGGGGTGTTCGGGTGGTGGCGCTATCCGACGGCGGCCAATCCCTCGGGGGACGGGCATCTCGATCGGCTGGTGGGGCTGCGCCGGATGCGCGAGCGGGTCGAGCGCTCGGCGACCATGCCGATCGCCGAGCTGCAGGAGCTGACGGCCGTGCCGGGGTGGAGCGACCGGGTTCGTGGGGTGCTGCTGTACCCGGAGTAGCGACGGTTGCGGGGCTTGCGCGCTGAACTCGACATATGTAGAGTTTGGATATGGCTCGCATCCCGAACAGCTCACCCCAGACGCTCGGCGTCCTTGCCGCCCTTCTCGAAGCCGAGGAGGAATGGCACTACGGGTACGCCTTGAGCCAGCAGACCGGACTCAAGTCCGGGACGTTGTATCCCATCCTGATGCGGTTGGCGGAGCAGGGGTGGCTCGAGCGGCAGTGGATGCCGAGCGAGCAGCCCGGGCGGCCGCCGCGGCACGTGTACCGGCTGACGGGCGATGGCGTGCGCGAGGCGCGGCAGAAGTTCGCGCCCCCGCGCTCAGCGCGTGCGGCTGCACGACTCGTTCCCGTTCCGATGGAGGGGTGCCATGTCTGATCTCGCGGATCGCATCGGTGGGTGGGCGGCGGAACGGGTGATGCGGTGGATC
>CAZAGK010000171.1:0-3715 GCA_964484775.1 uncultured Gemmatimonas sp.
GGCGCGATGCGCACGAGCAGGAGCGTCATGTTCTCCTGACGGAAGCAGCTCGCGCTCGCGTTCGCGCGGCCACGTCCCTCGGCCAGCTCGATCTGCACGTCGGAGGCATGCCCCGTGGTGCGCGCCGAGGCGGTGAGGTCGTCCATCGCGCGCACGCTCTCGGCGGCGATCCCGAAGGGGAAGGTGCGCCCGAGCAACTTCTCGGCGGGGATGTCGAAGAGCCGTCCCGCGGCGCCCGACGCGTCGACGATCTTCATCGTGTCCGCGTCGACCACGACGATCGCGTCGGTCGAGAGCTGGAAGAGCAGGCGATACCGCGTCTCGACGTGGCGCAGGCGCCAATAGTCGCGCTCCATGGCCTGCTGCGTGTCCACGAGGCGCTGCTGCAGCGACGAGATGGCGCGCAGGTCGCGCCCGACGGCGATGATGTGCTGGCCGTCGAGCCGCACGGCCGTGTAGGCCACCGGCACATCGCCGCCGTTGGCGGTGCGATGGTTGATCTGGCGGCGGCGCGACGATCCCGTCTGACGCACCTCTCGCAGCATCTGTTCGATCTTCCCGCGCGTCTCGCCCGTCACCGTGTCGATCCACGGCTGTCCGGTCCATGTCTCCGCGTCCTCGGTGATCGGCTCACCGCCGCCGAACGAGACACTGCGGATGACCCCTTCGGGGTCGAGGACGAGCGTGACCTCGCTGCTCGCGGCGATCAGCTTCGCGGCCCAGTCGGGCGCGTAGCTGGCGAGATCGGCGTGCGGGTTGGTCGACGTGCTGCGGGAGCTTTGCATTTAGGCGGTGCCGGCCGACGAGCGGGTCAGCACGTATCCCCTCGGGAGATGAGCGAGCGAGCGATGGTCGGGGCGGTGCGGGCATCAGACGCGGTGCCGTCCGCTCCGACATGTGTGGCCAGCGTCGGCCGTTCCCGGAAGACAGGGCCTCCCACAAGTACTGCGAGGTCCCGATTCTGCGAGTCGCGCCGCAACTGACGGATGGTGCGTTTGACATGGGAGAGCCGCTCGCTCGATGCGACCGAGAAGCCTACCACATCGAATCTCGTTTCCCTGACGATGGATCCCAGCTCGGCGGCGGAGAGAGGGGCTCCGAGCCGGACATCCCAACCTTCGCGGATGAAGAACTCCGCGACCATAAACAAACCTAGCGTGTGGTGCTCGCCAGGTATAGACGACAGTAGTACCCGGCCGACGGTATCCGGGGAGGCCCGGTCGGCCAGGAACTGGTGGCTCAGGTCCCGGAGGATGCGCTGGAGCCGGCCCAGGGCCACGGTGACGTCGACGAAATCGCATTCGTCGTCGTCCCACATCTCCCCCAGGCGGATCGCCGCGCTGTCCAGCAGCTCGAGGAAGATCGTCTCGGCCTCCACCCCCCGGTCCAGCAGGGTGTTCACGAATTCCGTGCAGGACGTCTCTTCGGCGGAGCGCAGGGTGCGGATGAAGGCCTGGAGGTCGGCGTCGGACAGCTGACGCTCGGCGTGCCCGGCGGCGTGGGCGCCACGAGGCGCATGCGCGGGACGCGGCGATTGGGCCACGGGGATATAGTCGCTCTCGCCAGCGCGCCGGCGCGCCGTATCGGTGCGCTCAGCGCCCTGCTCCCCGCGGCTGTGTTCTGGATGCATCACACCCGAGCCTCAATACCAGTATGGTACTGCCCGCATGACGTCTTGTCTCCCTGACACTCTGTGTCACGGGTACCGAACGCGCAAGGGTTATTCGCAAAGTGCAGAATCTTCCGATTTTTGTCAATATCCCCTTACGTCAGCCGTGATTGACACAGAGATTTCCGGGTGATAATCTGGCTATTGAACGCGAAGGTGTCGGTTCAGCCCGTTCTTCTCGAGGGGGTTCGTGGGTCCATCCGACCAGTCCGGATCGACGGCGCGCACAGGTAAAGTGCGCGCGCCGTTGTACACGCCCGAGCAGCGCGCACGTCGCGACAACACGCGATGGACGCTGGTGCAGGGCATCCTCGCGCCCGTGCAGTTCCTCGTCTGCATCGTGAGCGCGGTCCTCGTCGTGCGTTACCTCACGACCGGACACGGACTCTACGCGGCCAATGTGTCGGTGATCGTCAAGACGATCCTCCTCTACACGATCATGATCACCGGCTCCATCTGGGAGAAGGTGGTCTTCGACCAGTGGCTCTTCGCCCACGCCTTCTTCTGGGAGGATGTGGTGTCGATGGGGGTCATCGCGCTGCACACCTTCTATATAGTTGGTCTCACGACGGGATCGGTCACCCCGCGCACGCTGATGTTCGTCGCGCTGGCGGCGTATGCCACCTACGTCGTGAACGCCATCCAGTTCATCCTCAAGCTGCGCGCCGCGCGCCTGATGGAAGCCGACATGGCCGCCGAAGCCGGACAGCGACGGACCACGTCGCGTCGTGCGGAGGCGATGGCGTGACGGGGACCGCGCTCCCGGTGATCGACGTCAACGGCGGCTGCGCCGACGTCCCCGTGCTCAAGGAGCGCGGGCAACGTGAGGTGTTCTGCGGACTCACCGGGATCGTCTGGCTGCATCGCAAGATGCAGGACGCCTTCTTCCTGGTCGTCGGCTCGCGCACCTGCGCGCATCTCGTGCAGTCGGCCGCCGGCGTCATGATCTTCGCCGAGCCGCGCTTCGCCACCGCCATCCTCGGCGAGCGCGACCTGGCCGGGATGGCCGACTGCAACGACGAACTCGACCGCGTGGTGAAGGAGCTGCTCGCGCGGCGTCCCGACATCACGACGCTCTTCCTCGTGGGCTCCTGTCCCTCGGAGGTCATCAAGCTCGACCTGCACCGTGCGGCGCAGCGACTCTCGACGCAGTACGTCGGGAAGGTGCGCATCCTCAACTACTCGGGGAGCGGGATCGAGACGACCTTCACGCAGGGGGAGGACGCCTGTCTCAAGGCGCTGGTCCCCGAGCTGCCGGCGACGGCGGAGACCGCCGAGCCGTCGCTGATGGTCGTCGGCACACTTGCCGACGTGGTGGAGGATCAGTTCGCGCGGCTGTTCGCCGAGTTGGGGATCCCGGTGCGGTTCTTCCCGCCGCGGCGCGCGGCGAATCTCCCGCCGATCGGTCCTGGCACCAAGCTGCTCCTCGCGCAACCGTTCCTCGGCGAGACGGCGCGTGCGCTGATCTCCCGTGGCGCGACGCTGCTCGAGTCGCCGTATCCGTTCGGGGTCGAGGGGACCACAGCGTGGCTGCGCACCGCCGCCGATGCCTTTGGCGTGGATACCGGGCGATTCGCGAGCGCCATCGCCGCACCGGCGCAGCGTGGGCGACAGGCGCTCGAGCGCTACCGCACGCGTCTGGCGGGGAAGCGGATCTTCTTCTTCCCCGATTCACAGCTCGAGATCCCGCTCGCGCGTTTCCTGGCGCGCGAGTGCGGGATGGAGCTGGTGGAAGTGGGGACGCCGTATCTCGACCGTCTCGTCGTCGGGGCGGAGTTGCCGCTGCTGCCGCGCACGGTGCTGAGCGAAGGGCAGGACGTGGAGAAGCAGTTGGATCGTTGCCGCGAGGCGCGACCCGATCTGACGGTGTGCGGGCTCGGGCTCGCGAATCCGCTCGAGCGTGAAGGGCTGCGCACCAAGTGGAGCATCGAGCTGGTGTTCTCTCCCGTGCACGGCTTCGATCAGGCGGCGGACCTTGCCGAGTTGTTCTCCCGTCCACTGGAGCGCGCGTCGCTCCTGGCGGTGTAACGATGCAACTCACGCTCT
>CAZAGK010000172.1:0-3634 GCA_964484775.1 uncultured Gemmatimonas sp.
GCTGGTCCACCGCGTTCTGCGGCACCGTGAGCGCCTCACGGCTGGTGCTGGCCACGCGGCCGTTCGCGAACAGCCCGGCCACGAGCCCGCTCCCGGCGTTCGGGATGCGCGCGTAGAGTCGCACCTGCTTCGTCTGCGGATCGGCGCTCGGATAGATGTTGCTGATGGTGCCGACGAACGACTTCCCGGGATAGCCGGTGACGCCGAACTTCACCGTCGCGCCGAGGCGGACCGCGCCGAGCTGGTCCGCGGGGACCGACCCTTCGAGCCGCATCGTCGAGGGATCGACGATCGTGAACATCGGCGAGCCCGGCGAGACGATGTCGCCGGCGTTCACCTGACGCTCGCTCACGACGCCGTCGTACGGCGACTTGAGCGTGGTGTTGTCGAGATTGCGCTGCGCGTTCGCCAGACGGGCCTTGGCGTCCTCGAGCGCGGCCTGCGCGGCGAGGTTCCCGCGGCGGGCGTTCTCGACGGCGTTCTCGGCCACCGCACCGGCGGCGAGCAGCCGTTCGGCGCGGTCCTGATCGCGCTTGGCGATGTCGGCGCCGAGCTGTGCCTGCGTGACGCCGCTCTTGGCGCCGAGCATCGCTTCACGCACCGCGCTGTCGTCCACGCGGGCGAGCGGGGTGTCCTTGCTCACGCGCGCGCCGGGCTCGACGAGCACGGCCGTCACGCGTCCGCCCACTTCGGCGCGGATCGCCGCCGTCTTGTCGGCGACGAGCGACCCGGAGATCGACGGGCCGCTGGTGACGGTCTGGGGCGCGACCACGAACACGAGCTCGGGGCCGATGATCTGCTCGGGGATGGCCGTGGACGCGACGGCTTCGTCCTTCTTGCCGCACGCCGCGATCACGCTCAGGGTGCCGAGCGACAGGGTCAGGAGTGCAGCGCGCACGGCGCGGATGGAACGGGACTGCATCGGGGTGGTCCTCTGTGTGTAAGTCATCGTTAGCGCCGCACCGTCACGGGCAGGTCCTTCAGGAAGGTCACGCGCAAGCGGGCGACCTCGAGGTCGCGCGCCGCCAGCACGCGGTTCAGCCGCGCCTGCTCGTACTGTGTGCGGCTCTGCAGCAACTCCACCTGCGTGGAGATCCCTTCATTGAAACGCACTTCGGCGATCGCATAGGCCCGGCGCGCCTGCTCGTCCGTCCCCACGCTGCTCGCGTAGGCCGCCTGCGCCTGCTCGAGCTGCAGCAGTGCGGTGCGGGCGTCGAGCGCCGCGAGTTCGCGCGACTGCTCGAAGGTCTGCTGCGCGTCGATCAGGTTGGCCTGGGCGATCGTCCGTTCGGCGTTGAGCCGCCCGCCGGTGAAGACGGGGACCGAAAGGCCGAGGGAGATGGTCCAGTTCGGGTAGTACTGATTGATGGCGAGCGGGAGCACACCCGTCGGGTAGGCGAAGCGCTGATAGGCGCTGCTGATCTGCACCGAGGGGAGGCGGTTCATGTCGGCCGCCTTCAGCGCGAACTGCTGGGCCTCGACGTTCGCCTCGGCCTGTCGCACCGTGGAGCGGTGGGCGACGGCGGTGTCGACGGGAGTCGAGCCCTCGGCGATCCCTTCGTCACGGATCGGCGTGGTGAGCGTCAGCGGCTTGTCGAGCGAGATCCCCAACAGCTGCCGCAGGCGCATCATCGCCAGGTCGTAGTTGCCGCGCGCCTGGATCAGCGCCGGACGCTGGTTGTCGCGCGCGACACGGGCCCGCAGCAGATCGAACTCCGCCGCGCTCCCGACCTGCTTGCTCACCGTCGTCTGCGACAGCGTGCGCTCGGCCTGGGCCAGCGTGCTGTCGGAGATGTCGACCAGCGCCTTCGCAGCGACGGCGTCGAAGTAGGCCTGCGCCACATCGAGGTTCACCTGCGCGCGGGCGGCATCGAGTCCGATGTCGGCCGCGGTGCGGGCGGCGGCGGCCCCCTTCGTCGCCGACTGCAGCTTGCCGGCGGTGAAGAGGTTCTGCGTCAGCGACAGCCCGAGCGTCGCCGTGTTGGGCGAGGCGAAGATCTTGGCGATGTCCCCGAAGCCGCCGCTCGAGCTGGAGCCTGACCCGGAGCCCGACCCGGATCCGGACCCGGAGCTCGAACTCGCGCCGGCGGAGATCGCCTCGAACTGCGATTGCATGAGGCGCTGGTAGGCGAAGGTGCCGTTGATCTGCGGCAGATACTGCGCGCGCGCCTGCTGCTGCTGCGCGCTGGTGCGCATCACGCCGGCCTCGGCGCTCCGCACGGTGTGGCTCGCCTTCTGCCCCATCGTGAGCGCATCGGCGAGCGACACCGCCGTCTGCTGCGCGTAGGCGGCGATGGGCGCGAGGAGCGCGAGCAGCGCGATGGCGACCGCGCGGCGCACGCGCGTCCCGGTCCGCTTGCGGGCGGCGGCGGCGCGCTTCGCGACCGTTCCCGCGGCACCGGCGTCGTACCCGAGCGACTGCAAGGTAAGGCGCGCGTAGTTCGCGGGCGCGGCCGAGGAGGGCTGCGGGAAGGCCTGCGGCATCATGTCGCGGCCCAGGGCGTCGTGGAAGATGGCACTCATGAGCATGGAGGAAGCGCTGACCACATCGGCGTCGGCGCGCACGAGTCCGTGCGCGGCGAGCCGCGCGAGGTAGTCGCGCAGGTTCGTGTAGGACTGGCCGGCCCCGTGCGTCATGCACTTGGGCATCGCGGGGTTCACTTCGAACTCGGCCATCGCCTTGCGGATCATGCCGCGCATGGAGACGAGCGACTTCCGCATGTGGGTGCACCAGAGGGTGAGTTCGGCGACCGGGTCCGCCGGGGTCTCGGGGAGGACCGCATCGGGGTGCAGCGACCCCGAGTGCTTCATGGCTTCCAGGAGGAGCGCGGTCTTGGAGCCGAACTGCCGGAAGAGCGTGACTTCGTTGACGCCGGCGGCCTCGGCGATCTTGCGGGTCGTGGCGCCGCGGAACCCGAGCTCGCCGTAGACGCGAGCGGCGGCGGCGAGGACGTGGGTGCGGGTGGGAACGGAGACGGACATGGTCGAACGCGCCTGCGCGCGGTGGTGTTGGAACGGCGGTGGTCGGGGGCCCCGGGGCGTCGCGCGCCGGTACCCGGTCATGCAAGTGGTCACTTGCATTGTAAGCAAGTGGCTACTTGCATTCAACGGAGGACGGTCCGAATTGGTTTCACGGGGCCGGCACGGGTCCCCGACGGCGTCCGGTCCTACCGGCGTCCCGATCGGCGGGCGAGCTCCTGCTTCCGCTCCGCCGTGTACTTCCACCACGGCAGCGCCGGCGCCCCCTCCATGAACCGGACCGCCGCCAGGAACACGTCGTACACGCAGGGATCGTGGCGCTGGCCGGTCCTGGCGCACAGCTCGTCGTACATCGCGTACGGGTCGCGCCCGGGAAGGTCGGCCGGCGCGTGGATCCCCAGCAGCTTCAGGTCGCCGACCGTCGCCGGACCCACATTCGGGATGTCCTGCAGACGGCGGATCGCCCCGCGCGAGGGGGGCAGCAACGGACCTTCAGGGCGCTCTGGCATCGGCAAACGCTCGGCGAGATGTTACCGTATATATAGTTAGCCCCCGAGACCCGAACAAGTCCCGAAGATGACAATCTCTCTTCCGTTCCGGTTCGTGCGTGCCGCGATCGCGGTCGCCCTCTTGGCTTCGTGCGCGATCCCCGCCC
>CAZAGK010000173.1:0-3567 GCA_964484775.1 uncultured Gemmatimonas sp.
GCTTGCGCGCCTTCTCGAGATGGCGACGCACCTTGCCATCCTCCTCCGCCCACGCGGCCACGAACGCTTCCGGATCGCGATCGAACGCATCACGACGGCGCACCACCTCGATCCGTTGCGCCACATCGTTCACCGTGCTCACCTCGCACGACAGCCCGAATCGGTCCAGCAGCTGCGGACGCAGATCCCCTTCCTCGGGATTCCCGCTCCCCACGAGCACGAAGCGCGCCGGATGCCGGATCGAGATCCCCTCACGCTCCACCACGTTCTCGCCGGTGGCGGCCACGTCGAGCAGGAGGTCCACGAGGTGGTCCTCCAGCAGGTTGATCTCGTCCACGTACAGGAAGCCGCGATGGGCGCGGGCCAGCAATCCGGGCTCGAACGCCTTCTCCCCACGGGTGAGCGCGCGCTCCAGGTCGAGCGCCCCGACCACCCGGTCCTCGGTCGCGCCGAGGGGGAGGTCGACCACCGGGACGGGGACCTTCACCGCCCGGAGCTTCCCCCCTGCCGCCACCCGCGCCCGACACTCGGCGCACGCCGAGCTCCCTGCGTCGGGGGAGCAGCCGTATCGACACCCCTCGACCACCGTCATCGAGGGCAGAAGCGCGGGAAGGGCGCGGACCACCGTGGACTTGGCGGTGCCGCGGTGCCCGAGAATGAGCACCCCACCGATGGACGGATCGACGGTCGCGAGCAGGATCGCCCGCTTCATCGCCTCCTGTCCTACGATCGCGGAAAAGGGGAAAACCGGTCGCACTGGCCTCTACCGAATGAAGTCGTGGTCTAGTCTATAGATGAACACAAAGTGTCGCAATATCCTGACACTCAGGTTGTACTTCTCTCTTGACACCAGCCTTCCCGGGCCATATCGTCGGTCGTCAAAGCCCGGGCCTACGATTTTCGCCCATCACTCCGTTCCCGAGAGTTTCTGACCGCGATGGGCGTCCGGGAGTCCGCGCTTGATGGTGTGAACGTCAACGGCCAATCCGTTGACCTTCCCCTTACGTTCTCCGACCGCCTCCTCGCGTGGCGCGATCGGATCCAAGGGAGCGAGCGCTTCCAGCGCTGGGCCGCATCATTCCCGCTCACCCGCCCCATCGCGCTCGCCCGTTCGCGGGCCCTCTTCGACCTCACCGCGGGCTTCGTCTACACCCAGACGCTCACCGCCTGCGTCCAGATCGGCCTCTTCGAGTTCCTCGCCGACAAGCCGCGCACCCTCGCCGAAGTCGCCAACCACGCCGACCTCCCCCTCGAGGAGACCGGTCGCCTGCTCCGCGCCGCGATGGCGCTCAAGCTGGTCCAGGAACGCTCCCACAAACGCTTCGGTAACGGCCCACTCGGCGCTCCCATGATCGGGAACACCGCCGTGGCCCGCATGATCGAACATAATGCGTTGCTGTACAACGACTTGCGCGACCCTGTCGAGCTGCTCCGCAGCGCCGGCCCGCGCAATCGACTGGTACTCGACGCCTTCCCGTACACCAGCGTCAACAACCCCGAGAGCTTCAAGCGGAGCGTCGTCGAGGAATACTCGCGCTTGATGGCCGACACCGTCGAGCCGATCGCCCGCGAGCTGCTCGACACCTACTCGCTCGAAGGGGTCTCCTCCCTGCTCGACGTGGGCGGTGGCGAGGGGTCCTTCTGCGCCGCGGTCGCCGCCCGCTACTCCAATATCAAGCTGGGGCTGTTCGACCTGCCGGCCGTCATCGAAGGGGCGCGACCGCGCCTCGAGAAGATGGGCTTCGAGGGCCGGGTGACCTTCCACGGCGGGAACTTCCACGCCGACCCCCTCCCCGAGGGAAGTCAGGTCATCACCCTGCTGCGCGTCCTGCTCGATCACGACGACGCCTCGGTGCTCAAGCTCCTGCGCAAGGTCCGTCCGGCCGTCGCGAAGGGGGGCCGGGTACTCATCGTCGAACCGTTCGCCGGGGTCCCGGGCGCCGAAGTGGTCGGCGACGTCTACTTCGGCTTCTACCTGCGGGCGATGGGCCGTGGCCGCGCCCGAACCATCGACGAACTTCGGACCCTGCTGGATCAGGCGGGCTTCGGCTCCGTGCGCGTGGTCAAAACCCGTTACCCGGTATACGCCGGTATGCTGGTCGCCGAGCCGTAGGGCAAAAGAAAACTGGAACAACTGTTATTAGGTCTAGCCAGCCCGCGAACCGAGACGTAGTATTGATTCACTGTAAGAGAAGTCAGACGATTTGAACTGTCAGGAAGTCATTACAGTTACGTAAATGGAGGCCGCTGTTGGAAGCACTCGCCGTCGTATTCGATCAACCTGAGCAACTGACGTTGCGTCGCTTGTCGCTCACTGCGGCAGCGGATGCGGATGTCGTTGTGCAAGTCGAATACACGAGCATCAGCGCTGGTACCGAGCGCCTGCTCTGGACGGGACGCATGCCTCCATTCCCGGGACTCGGCTATCCGCTCGTGCCGGGCTACGAAGCCGTGGGCCGCATCGTGCAAGCGGGTCCTGCATCGGGACGCAGCGAAGGGGAGCTCGTCTTCGTGCCGGGCGCGAACTGCTTCGGTGATGTGCGCGGGCTCTTCGGCGGCGCGGCATCGCGACTCGTCGTGCCGGGCTCGCGTGTGATCCCGATCACCGATTCGCTCGGCGAACGCGCCGTGCTGCTCGCACTTGCGGCGACCGCGTATCACGGGCTCGTCGGCTCCGCCGCGACGGGACTCCCCGATCTCATCATCGGACACGGGACCTTCGGTCGCCTCACCGCACGCATCGTGAAGGCGCTCAAGCCCGACGCCGATCCGGTCGTATGGGAGAAGGATCCGCGTCGTGCCTCCGGCGCGAGCGGCTATCGCGTCATGAGCGCCGAGCAGGACACGCGGCGCGACTACACCTGCATCTTCGAAGCCAGCGGCGATGCGTCGCTCCTCGAGCCGATGATCGGTCGCCTGCGCAAAGGCGGAGAGATCGTCCTCGCCGGCTTCTATTCCGATCCGATCACCTTCCGCTTCCCCCTCGCGTTCATGAAGGAAGCGCGGCTTCGCATCGCCGCTGAGTGGGGACCCAACGACCTCGCCGCCGTCACGGAGCTCGTGAACTGCGGCAAGCTGTCGTTCGACGGCCTGATCACGCACGAGCGTGACGCGCGGCATGCGAACGATGCGTACGGGATCGCGTTCGGCGACCCGACGTGCATCAAGATGATCCTTGACTGGAGGCAGTGCGCGTGATCGAGCAGACTCCCGCTGGTGCAGAAGCGCTTGTGCAGCTTCATAAGAACGTCCGCTCCGAAGCCGCGAGCGAACCGCAAGCCGTGAGCACCAAACCCGTCACCAAGGAGACGCAGATCATCGCGATCTACGGCAAGGGCGGGATCGGGAAGAGCTTCACGCTCGCGAACCTCTCGTACATGATGGCGCAGCAGGGGAAGAAGGTCCTCCTCATCGGCTGCGACCCCAAGAGCGACACCACCTCGCTGCTCTTCGGCGGCCGCGCCTGCCCGACCATCATCGAGACGTCATCGAAGAAGAAGCTCGCCGGAGACGAGGTCGGCATCGGCGACGTCTGCTTCAAGCGCGACGGCGTCTTCGCCATGGAGC
>CAZAGK010000174.1:0-3484 GCA_964484775.1 uncultured Gemmatimonas sp.
GCGACCATCGGGTCGAACCGCTCGCGCATGGCGAGCGCCGCCGCCATCCCCCGCCGATTCCGCTCGGCAGGATCCGCGATCACCGCGTTCATGGCGCGCGCGAGCGCGGCGGTGTCCCCGGGTTCGACCAGCCACCCGGTGGTCCGGTCCTGCACCACGTCCGGCAGACCGCCCCCCTGGTAGCCGATGGTCGGGGTGTTGCAGCAGGCGGCCTCGACGGCGACCAGTCCCAGGCCTTCCGTGTCGCTCGGGACCACGAGTGCTGCCGCGCCGCGATAGAACGCGGGGAGTTCGTGCTGCGGCTTCATCCCGTGCCACGTGATCCGATCGATCACGCCGAGCGCGACGGCGCGGGCGCGCAGCGCGGCCGCGTCCTCGCCGTCGCCGACGATATCGAGCGTCGCCGACGGATCGGCGGCCGCGAATGCGGTCAACAGGTCGGCCGTCCCCTTCTGCGCATTGAGACGCCCGACGAACAAGAACCGCGCACGGGCGGCGGGCTCGGCGACGGGCGTGAAGAGCGCGAGATCGATCGGCATCGGTGCGACGTGCACCACCTGCCCCGAACACAGTGCCGCCACCTCTTCGGCGAGGAAATCCGAGACCGCCGACACCTCGGCCGAACGGCGCAGCACGCTCCGCATCAGGGCGACCGCGCTCGAGCGTCCCTTGGCCAGGCGCACGTCCGATCCGTGCATCGTCGTGACGAGTGGCGACTTCCCCGCTCCGCCGAGCGCGCTGAGGCCGCCGGGGAACCACCAGTGTGCGTGTACCACGTCCGGCTTCTCTTGTGCGATCGCCCGGCGCATCGCGAAGGTGCCGGCCGCGACGAGTCCCGCCAGCGAGGCCAGTCCCTTCGGCCCTGCGGCCTGTGAGGCCATGGTCCCCGAATACGCGAGCGTCTCCCAGCTGCGCGGAGCGTATCGGTACCGGCGCACCGTCACGCCGTCGATCGTGGTCTCGGGCTCGAGTCCTTCGGCCGATGGCGTGAGGACGGTGACGTGCACGCCCTCGGCCCGGAGCGCGACGGCCAGACGCAACAGGAAATTCCCCGCGATGTCGCCGGAGAATCGCGGAAAGGAGTGCGCGATCCAGAGCGCACGCAGCGGTGCCCGCTCGGGCGGACTCAGTGGCCCTTCCCCTCGCGCCGCTGCTCGTCGACGGAACGTCGCAGCTCCCGCTGTTCGGCCCGCAGGACCGCGATCTGTTCCCCGAGGATACCGGTGGAGAAGAACACGGAGCCGAGGATGAGGCAGGTCTGGATGAGCGTCCACACCGAGCGTTGGCCGACCCCTTCGGTGAAGAGCAGCACGACCGCGACGAGCCCGGCGAGCAAGCCGAGGGCGAACAGCCCGGCGCCCAACATGCCGAAGGCCAGCAGCGGCTTCTGGCCGAACCGGAGCTCGAACCAGACCGAGAGCATGTCGAGCACGCCGATCGGGATGCGCGAGAGGCCGAACTTCGACTTGCCGGCATTGCGTGGATACAGCGGCACGGGGATCTCGGTGACGGTGTAGCCCTGCGCATGCGCGAGCACGATCATGAAGCGATGCCAGTCGGGGCGGACGGGCTGCCCTTCCATGATCTCGCGGCGGTACGCCTTCACATTGTTGAGGTCGCGCACCGGCACGTGGAAGAGCGAACGGCTGAGGCCGTTGTAGATGCCGGAGACGAACGCCTTCTCGTAGACGCCCTGCTTGTAGCCCGTGACCATGTCCGACTCGCCGGCCAGGATCGGGCCGACGAGCCGCGGGATGTCCTCCGGTTTGAACTGGAGATCGGCGGGATAGAAGACGAGGATGTCGCCGCGCGCGTTCAGGTAGCCGGTGCGGAGGCCGTCGGCGATGCCGCGCTGGCTGCGGTGACGTACCGAGCGCAGGAACGGATACCGGGCCTTGAGCGCGGTGAGCACGGCGGGAGTGTCGTCGGTGGATCCGTCATCGATGACGACGACCTCGTAGACCTCCGGACGATCGCGGAAGGCGCTCTCGCAGAGCTCCATGAACATGGGGAGGTTCTCCGCTTCGTCCTTGGCCGGGACGAGCACGGAGACATCGATGCGGGCGGATTCCGTGGTGCCGATCATACGCGCTTCCTCATGCGGGCGGAGAGCACGCCCAGTTGGTCCCGGTATTTCGCCACGGTGCGCCGGGCGATCTGGATGCCGTCGGCCTCGAGGCGTTCGACGATCGCCTGGTCGGTGAGCGGGTTGTACGGATCCTCGTTCTTCACGAGCCCTTCGATCGTCGCCTTGATCCCGCGGGCGGAGACGTCGTCGCCGTCCACCGTCGAGAGACCCGAGGAGAAGAAGTACTTCAGCGGGAGCACGCCGCGTGGCGTCTGGGCGTACTTGTCGTTCGTCACGCGACTGATCGTCGACTCATGCATGCCGATCGCGTCCGCGACCTCGCGCAGCGTGAGCGGCTTGAGGTACTGGACCCCCTTCTCGAAGAAGTCGTGCTGCCGTTCGACGATGAAGGTCATGACCTTCAGCATCGTCTGGCGACGCTGCTCGATGGCCGAGACGAGCCATTGGGCGGCGTTGAGCTTGCTGGCGACGAACTCCTTCTGCTCGGCGTCGAACTTCTTCTTGTCCCGCGCCATCTCCTGATAGATCTTGCTCACGCGCAGGCGCGGGAGATTCGCGTCGTTGATGAACACGAGATACTCCCCCGCCACCTTCTCGACGACGAAGTCCGGGGTGATGTAGTCGGTCTTGCTGTTGGACTCCGCGCCCGTCGGCTTGGGGTTCAGCTTGGCGACGAGGTCCGAGGCCGCCTGCACCTCCTGAGGGGTAACCCCGAGACGCTTCGCCAGGTCACTCCACCGATGCGCGACGAGCTCCTCGAAGAACTCGCGGACGAGCCGGGCGGCGAGCGTCCCCTCCTCCCCCCGCGCCTTGAACTGGAGCAGCAGGCACTCGCGCAGGTCACGCGCGCCGACCCCAGGGGGTTCGAGCCCCTGAATGAGCGCGATGGCCTGCTCCGCCTCCGCGACGGTGTAGTACGGGAGGTCGTCGGTGTCGCGATCCATCCGCTCCGCCGCTTCGCGGATCTGACCGTTCAGGGCCTCGATGATCTGCTCGGGGCTCGCCCCGAGGAACCCGTCCTCGTCGAGGTTGCCGAGCACTTCGTCGGCGATCACGCGCTGGCGCGGCTTGAGGTTCAGATACTCGAGCTGATCGCGGAGGGAATCGACGAGCGATGCGGAGGCCCCGGCGACGCGCTCGAAGGGGTCGTAGTCCTCCTGCGCCGGCTCGGTGGTGCCATTCTCCTTCTCGTAGTTGTCGTCGAGGAGGGTATCCCAGTCCGGCTCGTCGTCGGCGGTGGCTTCGAGCGGCTCGTCCGCGGGGAGTGCTTCCTCGGGGGCCTCGAAGTCCGGTTCTTCATCGAGCGGCCGTTCCTCGTCGTCGAGTTCGGCGTTGTCGTCGCTCGACGCATCGTCCGGATCCTCGTCGCTCTCTGGCTCATCGTCGAGCTCGAGT
>CAZAGK010000175.1:0-3473 GCA_964484775.1 uncultured Gemmatimonas sp.
GCAAGGTTCTCGTAGATTCTACGCAGGAAGATCCGATCGGGGTGGCGGGGGGGCTGAATCTGTATGGGTTCGCTGGAGGAGATCCTGTCAACGCAGCGGATCCGTTCGGCCTCGATGACTGCGACAAGAAGTCTGGCCAGGGATGCTCTGAGGAATACAAGCGACTCGTCGCTGCCGACAAGCCATTGGAGGCCCCGCTCGTTGATCCAGTCGCAGCTGTTACTGGATTCGTCACCGGCCTCGCGCGCGGACTTGTTCAGCGCCTCGCCACGGTCGAAGTAATGCACTTCACGAGCACCGAGGGTGCTGCGGCGATTGAGGCTAGCGGGTCCTTGCGCAGCGGTAGCTTTGTCGCCGTTGCGAGGCAAGCGGCGAGCAAGTCCGCCGCTCAGGCCGAGGCGTTTCTAGAAATTGACGGTGGCAAGGGGGCGATGTCG
The DNA here is from genome assembly GCA_964484775.1 of uncultured Gemmatimonas sp. Classification (GTDB taxonomy): domain Bacteria; phylum Gemmatimonadota; class Gemmatimonadetes; order Gemmatimonadales; family Gemmatimonadaceae; genus Fen-1231. The sequence continues at coordinate 438 of CAZAGK010000175.1, forward strand.
GCGCGGTTTCGCGTGAGGCCGGATGCCCTCAAGACCCCATTCAACGGTCCCGTGACCAGCGGTGGTGCCACGCAGTACCAAACGACTCGTGCGATTCCGCTCAAACCTGGGTCCTTCAAACCTACGCTCTGATCTCTATGCCCCCATACCAGGAAAGGTTTCCCGTCGGCTCACACGTGCGCGTAGCGAGTAGGACTACTCTGGAGGACTTCCGCCTAACCTGGGAGTTCCACAACCCAATCGCGGAATCGCAGCTGACCTTCGCCGGCCGCGAAACGCGGGTCCTTGAGGTTGGGTTCTATCACGGAGGAGACCCGCTATATCGACTGGAAGACGTGCCGGGCACCTGGCATGAATGCTGTCTCGACCTACCGACCACACCAGTGAGCTGAGCATTGTCCGGAGGCCGCCAGTCCATCGAGTAGACTCGATGACATGATGTGAGCCCGTATCTACGCAGGAAGATCCGATTGGGGTGGCGGGGGGGCTGAATCTGTATGGGTTTGTGGGTGGCGATCCAGTCAACTACTCTGATCCTTTTGGGCTGTGCCCGCTCGACGTCGATGGAGTGCGGTGCTCTTCCGTGGGCTTGTTATGTGGGTCACTGCGGGGGCAATACTGGGAGGCGAACTCCTCGGCGCCGCAGGGACGTTCGTGGTTCCTGGATTGGGGACTGTGGCTGGGGCGGGTGCAGGCGCCGCGGTCGGAGGCCTCGTTGGCGCCACGGTCGGAAGCATCGTCGGGCTCGTCCACGATCTCGGTGCGCCGCTCGAGGCGCGGGGTGGAAAGGGTGTGGATCGGGAGAATGCTCACGACGAGAAAAAGCAAAGCACCGGAAAGAGTGGTTGGGACAAGCACTCACGTCGCCACGGGCAGCGCAATCCTCCGCACAACCCGAATAAGTCTGGCAATTCGAAGCCGCCGAGGCCGCTCCGAGATGCGACACCGCATGGAGGCGACGGACAATGACGATTTCCAAGACAACCAAGCGCAAGGGACGCCAACAAACACGTGTCGACAAGCGAATGCCCTCGGGTCTGCGTGACGACCAACTCGCGTACGAGCTGAGATACGGCGTAGGTCGTAAGGCGGATCCGCGTGAGGCGTTCGCCATCAATCGCCGCCTTGCTGCCCGAGGCGATGCGGAGGCCATGTTTAACGCAGGTGACATGCTCGACCACGGCGAGGGAGTCCGTGCCAATCGAGTGGCGGCCGCTCGCTACTATCAGGCCGCCGCGCGCAGGGGTCATCCGGACGCCATCGCGAGCATTGGTGTGCTCCAATGGTATGGTCTCGGGGTCACGAAGAGCCGGCGGGCGGCTGTGCGACGATATCGCCGTGCCGCCAGTCTCGGCAGCCCGGATGCCTTACATAACCTCGCGCAGTGCTACCGAACTGGCGAAGGGACTCGCCGGGACCTAAAGCGAGCATTTGAGCTCTTTTTGGCTGCAGCCCGAACTGGGCATGTGCGGGCGAAGTTCCGAGCGGGCGAGGCTCTTCTGCTAGGTCATGGAATACCGAGAAATCGTCGTCGAGCTCTCGGGATGCTCCGGCAGGCAGCAGAAGCCGGTGATCCAGACGCTCGTACCTTACTCGGGCGACTCTAGCTGACGTTCCCCCCGCAGCTTCTCCAGTTCTATGCTGACAATTGCGCAGGGGGCGTGGTCCCCCAAAACGAGTCCAGTTCGCAGGGACCCGGGCCAGCACCTCCATCGTCGGCTGCCTGCGCAGGGTATGGGCCGGGTCTCCGGAGAAGACCGTACCCCGCGCAGGCGCTCGACCTATTGACCGAGGGCGGGACGCGGTAGTTTCTGAGGCGGACGGCGAGCGCGTCTACGCAGGAAGATCCGATCGGGGTGGCGGGGGGGCTGAATCTTTACGGATTCGCGGATGGAGACCCTCTAAACAACAGTGATCCATTCGGCCTGTGCGTCGGACCGTTGGTCCTAGTTTGCTACTGGGCAGCGGAAGCGACGGCTACACAGTTAGTTGCCGCTGGGGTCGCTCTAACCGCTAGCATTCTAGCTACTCAGCGAGCAGTCAGTCAGCTCATTCCGACGAGTGGATCACGACCATCGGCTGGCGAGCGCAGGGCCGTGAACGACATCGGCGACGCTACTGGGTGTATGACCTGCGGAAGTATGGTACCCGGCACACAGTCGGGAAATTGGATAACAAACCATGTTCCTCCGACCTCGCTCCGAATTCCCGGCGAGCCCAGCCAAGTCGGTCCACATTGTAAGAAGTGCAGTGATACGCAGGGCGGAAAACTGTCTCAACAGCTGAAGAAGGCCAAGGAAGGGTCCAAAGAGACAAAAACGAAGCCTTCGAAGGACCCGGAACAACAACCCAAGAGCAATCCTCTAGCAGATGAATCTTCGTCTGCCTCGTTCAACGACTCGCTGACAGACGCTCCGAGACAATGATCACCAGACGATCTGACTGGATTGAAACGCTCGGCGGGCCGATCGTGGTCATGCCTGATGATCTCCTGGCCTTTTGGGAAGGCAGCAATCCCCCGTCGAGTATTCGGACGATCAGTACGTCCTCAAAGTGGAACGACGAAGGGCCAGCAACAGACTACGACCGCGCCTGCGAGGTAGGCGGATTGCTCGGACAGCTTGACGTTGTTGCTGGGCAAGTAATTGTACTGAACGATGAGCCGTTGCCAACTGCCTGGTTTGTGGACTCGCGCAGGCCAAACCTTGGCGCGTTTGTTCGTTGGGTCTATGCACCATCTGATCTCAACGTTGACCGCGCGGTGGCGGCGGCGATGGACGCTGGAGAGTGGATCGCGGAAGCCACATGGCGAATCGGAGAGCCTCGGCTACATGCATTCGACGCGAGTCTCGCTGGGTGCGATATCGACGAAGGGGGGCTCCAGCTACACGTCGCTCCAGGACCAGTCAATATTTCTACTAAACGTCACCGGTACGACGACGATACGGAGATCGTATTGCATCGGCTGTTGTGGTAGAGATTCACGCAGGAAGATCCGATTGGCTTAGGCGGCGGGCTGAATCTGTATGGTTTTGC
>CAZAGK010000176.1:0-3375 GCA_964484775.1 uncultured Gemmatimonas sp.
TCCGGCGTGGGACCCGCTCGCCTTCGCGGTGCGTGAGGCGCATGCGCGCGGGATGGAACTGCACGCCTGGTTCAATCCGTATCGCGCCAAGGAGCCGAGCATGAAGGGGCCGCTCGCGAAGTCGGCGTTCGCGAGCACGCATCCGGACCTGGTCAAGAAGTACGTGACCCATATGTGGATGGATCCCGGCGAGCCCGCGGTGCGCAAGCACACGGTGGCAGTGGTGCTCGATGTGGTGAAGCGCTACGACATCGATGGTGTGCACCTCGACGACTACTTCTATCCGTATCCCGAGAAGCGCCCCAACGGTTCCACCGAGTTCCCGGACGACGCGAGCTGGAAGCGCTACGAGAAGAAGGGGGGCGAGCTCTCGCGAGATGATTGGCGACGCGAAAATGTGAACCAGCTCATCGAAGAGCTGTACACCGGGGTGAAGAAGACCAAGAGTTGGGTGAAGGTCGGGATCTCGCCGTTCGGGATCTGGCGTCCCGGGAATCCGGAGAGTGTGAAGGGGTTCGACGCGTACGAGAAGCTCTACGCCGACAGCAGGAAGTGGCTCGAGAACGGCTGGGCCGACTATTTCACACCGCAGCTCTACTGGGCGATCGACAAGGAAGGGCAGCGCTACAACGACCTGCTCGGCTGGTGGATCGCGCAGAACAGCAAGGGGCGCCATCTCTGGCCCGGGAACTACACGAGCAAGGTGCTCGAGGGGGGGAAGGGGGAGTGGCGGCGCGGTGAGGTGCTCGCGCAGGTCGCCGCCACGCGCGCGACGCCGGGGGCGACGGGGAATGTGCACTTCACGATGGAAGTGTTCCTCAAGAATCGCGACAGCATTGCGACGGCGCTCGAGCGGACGGCGTACGCGCAGCCGGCTTTGGTGCCGGCCTCACCCTGGCTTGGCGGCTCCGATCTCCCGGCGCCGACGCTGGCGGCGAAGAAGGTGAAGCAGGGGGGGACGGTGCTCGTGCCGACGGTGCCGAAGGCGAATGCGAAGGATGTGCGCTGGTGGCTCGTGCAGCAGCAGATCGGCGGGCAGTGGGAGACGGTGATCCTTGATGGGGCGCTCAAGGAGATCGTGCTGGCGGAGTTGCTGCGGAATCCGTTCGTGCACGCGGAGATCGTTTCGGTGAGCGCGGTGGATCGGGTGGGGAAGGCTGGGCCGGCGACGGTTGTGCGGATCGCGGATTGATTCGCTGACCTCCAACGGAGGGCACGATGGAAGGACGCACGTACTATCAGAGGGCGATGCTCCTGCCGATCGTACTCACGGCGATCTCGGGCTCGGTGATGCTCGCGGGCGATCGCTGGCCGTCGGCTCTGCCGCATGCGTTGGTGGACACGGCAGAGTGGGTGACTCCGCTGCTCCTCATGGCGCTCGTTCCGTATGGCGTGGTGGTGCTCGCGCTACCACGCATCGCCAAGCCACGGCGCACGGTACACTATCGGCTGCTTGCTCTCGGCACTCCGATCGTCGCGGGCACACTACTTGGCGTCATCGTCGCCGTGTCCGGAGCGCTCTCCAAGGGCGTGCACGCTGAGCAGTTGGCGTTCATCTTTCTCGGCGCGTGGTGTGGTGCGCTGGTCGGATTTCCGATCGTGATACTCGTTGAGCTTGGCTTCCTGCTCGGGCGCGCCCTTGGATGGATCCCGAGAGAGACGGGTCCCGATGTGCAAGTCGGATAGCGTTTGGTAATACCAAACGCAACTCCACTTGCAGCCCGGGCTGTTGCTCACACCGCACACCGGAAGTGAAAACACTCGATATTGAGCCCCTCCCGGAAGTAGAACCGATGCGCCCGCTCACGCGTCACGCGTGAGATCAGCTGCAGCTCGGCGCAGCCGAGTCGGCGCGCTTCCGCTTTGAGCCAGTCGAGAAGGGCAGCGCCGTGGCCTTTGGAGCGGGCTGAATCGTCAGAGACGAGATCGTCCACGTAGAGCAGACTGCCCACATACAGCATGTTCATGATGCGGTAGCCCGCGACCGCGCGCACCTCGCCCTCATCGATCAGCGCCACCAGGCGGAAGCCGTCGGTACGCATCATCTCGCGGATCCTGGAGACGTACGCGGATTCCTCGAGATGCGGACGGAGCTGGCTCATGACCCGAAAGGTCGCGGCGATCTGCGCGTCCGATTCGGCGATCTCGATCTGCGGCACCGTGTGCCTCCGGAACTGCGGGTGAACGTCAGACGGCGGGTGGTCCTACTCCGCGCAATCTGAGGTTCTACTTGGTGTGGGCAAAGAGCCAGATCGCACTCGAGAACCCGATCACCGTGACCGACCCGCGGATCACGCTCTGCGGCACCTTCTGCGCCAGGTTCGACCCCGCCCACCCGCCGACCAGGCTCCCGACCGCCATCGTCGCGGCGATCGGCCAGTCCACGAGCCCTTTCCATATGAAGGCCAGGATCGCCACCAGGTTGAAGGTGATGGCGAAGTAGTTCTTGAGCCCGTTCATCTGGTGGATGTTCGTGAGGCCGATGAGCCCCAGGGAGGCGAGGATGATCATCCCCGCGCCCCCGCCGAAGTAGCCGCCGTAGATCGAGACCAGGAAATGCAGGACGAGGAAGCCTAGGTTCGGAACATGCCCGGCCGGGTTCTCGCGCGGCGGGTGGGTGAGCGAGTAGCGGCGCAGCGCGGAGAGGATCGGCTTCTGGAGCATGAAGACCGTGGTCGCGAACCCCACCAGCCAGGGGACGATATGGTCGAACTGCCGCTGGGTGGTTAGGGTGAGCAGAATCCCCCCCGTCAGCCCGCCCAGCACGCTCGGGATGAAAAAGGCCCGGGCGAGCACCTTGGCCCCGCGGAGTTCGTCGCGGTAGCCGTACATCGAGCTCAGGGTCCCCGGCCAGAGGGCGACGGTGGAGGTCGCGTTCGCCGTCAGTGACGGCACCCCCAGTCCGACGAGGGCGGGGAAGGTGAGGAGGGTCCCGCCGCCGGCGATGGAGTTGGCCGCCGAGCCCACGAGGGCGATGAGGGCGATGACGATGTGCTGGGCGGGGGAGATCACGGACTAATTGTAGCACCGAGACACCAGCTTGGCCCGGATTCGACTTGGGGGCGCCCGGGCGGTACTTTCTTCCCCCATGACGATCGTCAAAAAGCTGGCCCGGAACCTGACCGTTCAGGTCCTTTTCGCGGTGACCCTGGGGGTCCTGCTCGGCGTGTTCGACCCCGAGCTGGCCAAGGGGATGAAGCCCGTGGGGGACACCTTCGTGAAGCTGGTGAAGATGGTGATCGGGCCGATCATCTTCCTGACGATCGTGGTGGGGATCGCCAGCATCGCCGATGTGAAGAAGATCGGGCGGGTGGGGGGGAAGGCGTTCCTCTACTTCGAGGTGGTGAGCACCATCGCGTTGGCGATCGGGCTGAC
>CAZAGK010000177.1:0-3359 GCA_964484775.1 uncultured Gemmatimonas sp.
GAGAAGACGTACCGTGTGGAGGGCGCCCTGCGCACGGAAGTCGCGATGAACATCAAGCGTCTGATGGACATCGGGTCGTACCGTGGCACGCGTCACCGCCGTGGTCTCCCGGTCCGTGGACAGCGCACGCACACCAACGCCCGTACCAAGAAGGGCCCGCGCCGCGCGATCGCCGGCAAGAAGAAGGTGACCAAGTAATGGCTATCGGGAAGAAGACCAAGCGTGTCGTGGAGGCCGAAGGCGTGGCCCACGTCAGCGCGACGTTCAACAACACGACCATCACGATCACGGATGCGCACGGCAACGCCGTCGCGTGGGGCTCGGCCGGCAAGGCCGGGTTCAAGGGATCGAAGAAGTCCACGCCGTTCGCCGCCACCGTCGCCGCCGAGCAGTGCGCGCGCGAGGCGATGACGGCCGGTGTCCGCCGCGTGCATGTGCGCGTGCAGGGCCCCGGATCGGGGCGCGAGAGTGCGATCCAGGCGCTCGCCGCCGCCGGTCTCCAGGTCAAGTCCATCAAGGATGTCACGCCGATCCCGCATAACGGCTGCCGTCCCCCCAAGCGTCGGAGGGTCTAAGCCATGCGTTATACCGGACCCAGCTGCCGTCAGTGCCGTCGTGAAGGCACCAAGCTGTTCCTGAAGGGCACGAAGTGCTTCACCGAGAAGTGCCCGGTCGAGCGTCGTCCGTACGCGCCGGGCCAGCACGGCCCGAACAGCGCCGGCCGTCGCCGCAAGGTGAGCGAGTACGCGAAGCAGCTGCGTGAGAAGCAGAAGATCAAGCGCATCTACGGCGTGAGCGAGAAGCAGTTCCGCAACACGTTCGAGAAGGTGAGCGCGCTGCCCGGGATCACCGGTCACAACCTGCTCGCCGCGCTCGAGAGCCGTCTGGACAACATGGTGTACCGCATGGGCTTCGCCGCCAGCCGCAAGGCCGCGCGTCAGCTCATCCGCCACCGCCATGTCGAAGTGAACGGCAAGAACGTGGACGTGCCGAGCTTCGTCGTGCAGCCGGGACAGGAGATCCGCGTCCGTCAGAAGTCGCGCGAGCTGGTCATCATCGGTGCGGCGCTCGAGCAGGCCGCCCGTGGGACCACGCCGAGCTGGCTGGCGGTGGACAAGGACACCTTCAGCGGTCGCATGCTCGAGCGCCCGCAGCGGGCCGCGATCCCGATCGCCGCGCAGGAACAGCTGGTCGTCGAGCTCTACTCCAAGTAAGCAGTAAGCTGTTTTCAGGTCGGGGCCCTGACCCCATCACGATCCTACCGCGCGTCAGGGGCGGGGTAGGGCGTAGGCGGAACGCGAGTTCCGCCTGACCATCACCAGGTATTCAACGCATGGTTCAGTCCATCGATCTTCGCGGGTTGGTCCGTCCGCAGCTCGTCGAGTCGACGAAGCGCGAGGACAATCCGAACATCGCCGAGTTCCGCATCCAGCCGCTGGAGCGGGGCTTCGGCCACACGCTCGGCAACGCGATGCGTCGCATGCTGCTGTCGTCGCTGCGCGGCTCCGCCGTGTGGGGCTTCCGCATCGACGGCGTGCTGCACGAGCACCAGACCATCCAGGGCGTCGTCGAAGACGTCCATCAGATCATCGGGAACCTCAAGACGCTGACGCTCACGCTGGCCGACGACGTGGAAGATGCGATCCTTCGCATCCACACCAAGACGGCGGGCGCGGTGACGGCGGCGGCGATCGACGCGCAGGGCGGCGTCAAGGTCGTCAACCCGAAGCACCACATCTTCACGCTGACCGACGACCGCGAACTGACGGTCGAGCTCTACGTGAACAAGGGTCGCGGATACGTCGAAGCCGACGCGCATCCGGCCGATCGCTCGCTGCCGGTCGATCTCGTCCGCATCGATTCGATCTACTCGCCGGTCAAGCGCGTCAACTTCGCCGTCAGCGAGACCCGCGTGGGTCAGCGCACCGACTACGATCGCCTCGTCCTCACGGTCGAGACGAACGGCACGGTGTCGCCGGACGAAGCGGTGAGCTACGCCGCGGCGCTGGCGCAGACGCACTTCCAGTACTTCGTGGCCTTCGGGTCGCACGCCGCCGCCGCGGTCGGCGGTGGGGAGTTCGGTTCGGACGCCGCGCGTCTGGCCGGCCTGCTCAAGACGCCCATCGACGACCTCGAGTTGTCGGTGCGCTGCGTCAACTCGCTCAAGAACCACAACGTCCGCACCGTCGGCGAGCTGGTCCAGCTCACGATCAAGCAGCTCGCGGACGTCAAGAACTTCGGCAAGAAGTCGCTCCAGGAGATCGCCGATCTCCTCGAGCGTGAAGGACTGAACTTCGGGATGCGATTCGAGGAAGGCGTGGATGGCGTTCGGGTCACCGAATGGGGGATCCCGCCGCGCGACGCCGTCGCCTCCGCTCCCGACGACGCGACTGAGGAATAACGATGCGCCATCGCAAGGCTGGACGTTCCCTTCGCCGCACGAGCGAGCAGCGCCTCGCTCTGCTGCGTAATCTCGCGACCTCGCTCATCGAGTCGGGCGCGATCGAGACCACCGAAGCCAAGGCGAAGGAGCTCCGGCCCTTCGTCGAGAAGCTGATCACCAAGGCCCGCACCGGCACGCTCCACGCGCGCCGCCTGGCCGGCATCCATATCCACAAGCGCGAGGCTGCGGACAAGCTCTTCCAGGAGCTCGGTCCCAAGTTCGCCAAGCGCGCGGGCGGCTACACGCGCATCCTCAAGATCGCTCACCGCAAGGGTGACGGTGCCGAGATGGCCCGCATCGAACTGATCGAGAACTGACCATGGCCCCCATCGCCCGCAACGTCTGCTACACGTGCCAGAAGGGGATCGCCTTCGGCAACAACGTGTCGCACGCCAACAACAAGACGCGCCGCACCTGGAAGCCCAACCTCCAGGTCGCCCGCATCGTGAAGGACGGGAAGACCATCAAGATCAAGGTCTGCACCCGCTGCCTCAACGCCGGAAAGATCCAGCGCGCCCCCCGCGGGGCCGCCGCCGCGATCTGAGAGCCATCGGCTCGTTTTCCGCAAAGGAGGGAGCCCAGCGGCTCCCTTTTTTGTGGGCGCGAGTCTCCGCGAACGGGTGCCGAAACCGCGCCCGTTCAGGCATATTTCTCAGGCTGTACCGTCGCGGCGCCAACTCCCCCGATCACTCTCGCTGACGCGTCATGACCACCGCATTGATCACTGGTATCACCGGCCAGGACGGCTCCTACCTCGCCGAGCTCCTCCTCGCCAAAGGCTATCGCGTCGTCGGCGTCGTGCGCCGCAGCTCCACCACGCCCTATGAGCGCATCGGGCATCTGATGGATCAGGTCGAGCTCATCTCCGCCGACCTCCTCGATCAGACCTCGCTCGTCGACGCGCTGGAAGCTACGA
>CAZAGK010000178.1:0-3280 GCA_964484775.1 uncultured Gemmatimonas sp.
GCGGTTTGGCCCCACCCCCGACCGCCCAGTTCCCGCGAACTACGCCCCGAGCCCCCGCGAAGCCATGGAGCACGCCACAAGCACCGCCTGGACCATCGACGAAGCATCAGCCCGATCCTGCCCCGCGATATCGATCGCCGTCCCATGATCCGGCGACGTCCGCGGAAAAGGCAGCCCCAGCGTCACATTCACGGCGCTCCCGAAGCTCGCCACCTTGATCGCCGTCATCCCCACATCGTGATACGGGGCGATCACCGCGTCGAACTCCCCCCGCATGGCGCGCACGAACACCGTGTCCGCCGGGAAGGGGCCCGCCATCCCCGTCTCCCGGGCCACAGGGGCCAGCAGGAGGTCGTCCTCGGTGCCGAAGCGGCCACCGTCGCCCCCGTGGGGGTTGAGGGCGCAGAGGGCCAGCCGGGGCGCGGCGATGCCGAACTGGTCGCGCAGGCCGGCCCGGGTCACCTCGGCGGCGCTCCGGAGGGCGTCGGCGGTCACTGCGTCGGGGACGTCGCGGAGCGCGATGTGTGTGGTCGCCAGGACCACCCGCAGCTTGTCCGAGGCGAGCATCATCGCCACGCGACACCTGGTGAGGGCGGCGAGCATCTCGGTGTGCCCGGGAAAGTCATAGCCGCCGGCGAGCAGCGCGTGCTTGTCGATCGGGGCGGTGACGATCCCCTGCACCGCCCCGCGCTGAGCGAGCTCCACCGCGCGGGCAATCGCGAGCCCGGCGAAACGGCCCGCGTCGGCTTCGGATGCGTCGGGGCGACACTCGCCCACCGACTCATCGACCGGCGTGCCCGTGCCCTCAGGGCCCACCACGATCGGGTCGCAGGCCGCGCGCACGCGCGCGTCGGCCAGTGCCTTGCGCACGATCTCGGGACCGATGCCGCGGGGATCCCCCAGCGTCACCGCGAGACGCACGCGGGGCGTACTCACATGCGGATGACCACGTACTGCTCCTTGCGGAGCTGGTCGTACATGCGGCGGAACTGCTTCTCCTGCACCAGCTGTTGCCGGATGCGGTCGCGGACGTCGGCCTTGGTCAGCTCGCCGCCCTCGACGCGCTCGGTGACGCGGAGCACCACGACCTTCGGGAACCCGGTCTGCGGATTCGGGATCTCGAACGGCTTGCCGAACTCGCCGGTCTTGGCATCGCCGACCGACGCCTTGTACTCGGCGGGAAGGCTGTCCACCGGATAGGCGTCGGGATAGCTCGTGAGCTCACCGTTGTCGTGGAACTTCGCGACGACGCTGTCATACGGCATCCCGCCCTTCCACAGCTTGAGCACCGAATCGGCCAGCGTGTGCGCACGCGCCACGTCGGCGGAGTCGAGCTTGGGCATGATGAGCACGTGCCGCGCCTTCACTTCGGCCGGTTGCACGCGGTCGATCTTGATCACGTGGAATCCGAGCGTGGTCTCGATGACCACGGGGACGAGCTGCCCCGGGCCGAAGGAGAACATCGCACGGTCGAACTCGGGGACCATCACGCCGCGACGGTTCCAGCCGAGGTCGCCCCCGCGCTCCTTGGAGCCGGGGTCCATCGATTCACGCTTCGCCACCTGCTCGAAGTCGGCGCCCTTCTTGATCTCTTCGAGGATCGCCTGCGCCTTGTCGAGTGCGGCCTTGCGATTGGCGGCATTCGGACGCGGGGCCACCACGATCTGTTTGAACGAGATGGAGGTCGGGCGCTTCGGGAGGCGGTCCTTCACCTTCTCGATGGCGTCGTCGATCTCCTTCTCGGTGACCTGCACCGGCGCGGCGAGGCGACCGTGCGCGCGGAGCGAGTCCATCGCCACGCGCTGCAGCTGGTTCCGACGCTCACGATCGGCGAGGAACTTGCGGTACTCCCCTTCGGTGCCGAACCCTTCGCGCTTGAGCGCAGAACGCCACTCGGCGTCGCTCTTCACGCGGGACCGGACTTCCTTGAACTCCTTCTCGACGTTCGCGGTCACCTCGGACTCGGTCGCTTCGGCCTTGAAGATCTTGGCCGTCGAGAGCAGCGCCTCCTCGTCCACGATGATGTTGAGCACGTCGCGCGCCATCTGCATCTGACCGGCGCTGTCGCTCGGGACCTCCGCACCCTGGGCACGAAGGAGCCCGATGCGATCGAGCACTTCGCTCATCAGCACGGGACGCGTGCCGACGACGGCCACCACCTTGTCGACCGAGACGGTCCGCAGGGCAGAGGCCGGTTGCTGCGCCATCCCCACGGCGGGGATGGCGCTGCACAACAGGAACGCGAGGGTACGACGGATCACGGACGAACTCCTGAGTTACGGCTTCTTGGGAGCAGCGGGCTTCTTGGCGGTGTCGGCCTTCGGCGCTGCGGCCGCCGGAGCGGGCGCGGCCGGGGCCGCGCCAGCAGGAGCGGCGCCACCGGGCATCTCACCCGGCATCGGGACGATCGACTGCGGGCCAGCCGCCTTGCGCGCCGAATCCGCCTTGGCCTTCAACTTCTCGACTTCGGCCACGGCACGCTCGACGCCGGCCTGCACCACGCGTCCCTCATACTTCTTACGCAGCGCGAGCACGATCGGTTCCGGCACGTCCACGAACTGGACCTTCTGGCTGAGCACGCCTTCGAGGAACGCGTCGGCGCGGCTGGCCGCGAGACGCTCACGCTCGGACGCCGTCTTGGCGCTGTCGGCGAGCTGCGCCGGCGACACGCCGAGGGCGCTCAGACCGGCCATGAAGGCCTGGTGGAACGAGCTCTGCATCCCCTTCGACTCGGCGGTGTCGAGCCCGAGCTTGGCGCTGTCGGCGGCGCGGAGCAGCAGCTCCTGACGCATGATGTTCTTGACGAGGTACGGCATCGCCGAGTCCGGCGCCTGCGCGATCTGCTCGCGGATGCGGACCTGCGGCGGGAAGGCGGCGATCCACTTGGCCATGCGGCCGGCGGTCAGCGTGATGACGCGCGAGGTGGCGAGCACGGTGTTGTCGTCGCGGTAGGCATCGACGTCCTCACCGATCAGCTTGACCGTCTTGGCCGCGCCGTCCTTGACCTCGACCTTGGCGCCGTTCTCGAGCCCGGCGATGAAGGTGCTCTCCGCCGCCTGCTTGCCGGTGTCGCCGTACTTCGCGGCGAACTCTCCCGCGACTTCGGCGTACGGCTGGCGCATGATGATGTGGTAGCCGAACTCGGTCTCGACGACCGGGCCGATCTGCCCCGGCTTGAGCGCGAGCACGCCGGCTTCGAAGGCCTTCGCCATCTGCCCCTTCGGGAAGACGCCGAGCGAGCCGCCCTGATCCTTCGAGCCGTCGGCGCTGTACTTCTTGG
>CAZAGK010000179.1:0-3231 GCA_964484775.1 uncultured Gemmatimonas sp.
ACCGCCTGGAAGAGCAGGGGCCGCCCGCCGACGCCCGCCGTACGGCACCGCGATGAGCGAGCATCCGACCGATCAGCCGCCGCGCGGCGCCCAGCAGGACGGTCCGGAGCTCGGCGTCCCGTGCGACTACTGCGGCGTCCCCGCGCTGACGTGGCGGAAGTGCAAGCTCATCTGCGACAACTGCCGCAACATCAACAAGTCGTGCGCGGATCTCTGACCTTCCGGGATCCGACCGTCACCGCGAAGGGGTGAGCGCGGCGAGCTGACGCTCGAGTGCACGGACGTCGTGCACCGGCGCCTCGCACACATTCCCTCGGCACAGATACGCCGTCGTGCCCCCATCGGCAGGAACGCGCCCTGCGAAAAGTGGACCGTCGCCGGAGGCACCACCGGTCAGCAGGAGTCCGGGGACGTAGGCCGCTGCGACCGCGCCGCGCATCTCGCGCGCGACCGGGCTCTCGGTGTCGCCGACGAGCACGATCTCCGTGGCACCGTGGATCGCGAGATCCGCCGCGCACAGCAGCTGCCCGAACATCGGCGCGTAGCTCGACATCGCCTGACCGAGTGCATCCACCGTGTGCGATGCCTTGGCACGCATCGAGTCGTCGCCGGTGTGCGCGGTCAGGCGCAGCAACAGCTCCACCGCCAACGACGTCCCCGACGGCACGGCATTGTCCATCACATCGCGCGGCCGTGCCACGAGCCGCTCGTGGTCGTGTGCCGTATCGTAGAACGACGCGGCCGACTCGCTCCAGAAATCGCGCACGCACGCCTCGCCCATCACCTGTGCCCGCTCGAGCCACCGCGCGTCGAGCGTGAGCTCGTGCAGCGCCAGCATCCCGAGTGCGACCGCCGCCGTGTCCTCGAGGAAACCCGGGATCCGCGTCTCGCCGCGCGTGTGCGTGCGCCACGCGCGCCCGTCGCGTACCATCTGCGACCAGAGGAACTCCCCGTTCGCCAGTGCCGCCTCGTGGTACCGCGCGTCGCCGAACACGCGAGCGCCTTCCGCCATCGCGCGCAGCATCAGACCGTTCCACGCGGCGAGGATCTTCTCGTCGCGCCCGGGCCACACCCGCTTCGCACGCACCTCGTACAACACGGTGCGCGCGCGCGCGACCGCTGCCGGTTCCGGCTCCGCCGGCGACTCGCCGACCACGCTCAGGATGTTGTGCCCCTCGAAGTTCCCGCTCGCGGTCACCCCCCAGTAGCGCGCGACCTCGTCGTAGTCGTCGCCGAGCGATGCCTTCAGCTCCGGCACCGACCATACGTAGAACTTCCCCTCCTCCCCTTCACTGTCGGCATCGAGCGACGAGTACCAGCCGCCGCTCGCGTCGGTCATCTCCCGCAACACCCAATCGAAGGTGTCTCGCGCGGCGTCGCGTGCCACCGCGTCGCCGGTCGCCTGCCAGAGGCGCACGCCCAGGCGGGAGAGCAGGGCATTGTCATAGAGCATCTTCTCGAAGTGCGGCACCAGCCAGTGCGCGTCCACCGTGTATCGATGGAAGCCGCCGCCGACCTGATCGTGGATCCCGCCGCGCGCCATCTTCCGGTAGCTGTGCCGTACCATCATCAGCGCGTTCGCCTCGCCGGTTCGCGCCCAGTACCGGAGCACGAAGTCCAGCGTCATCGCCGGCGGGAACTTCGGTGCGCCCCCGAATCCCCCCTCGAGTGGCTCGAAGCGCCGGGCCGCATCTTGATACGCCCGCCGCAGCGTCTCCGGCGTGACCGATCCATCCGCGACGGCCGGACGCGCCGCCGCGGTGTAGATCTCCCCGATCGACTTCACCGCGCGCGTCACATCGTCGCGCCGCGCGCTCCACGCCTCGGCCACCGATTCCATCACCCGACGGAAACTCGGCATCCCGTGCCGCTCGGTCGGCGGGTAGTAGGTGCCGCCATAGAACGGCTCCCCTTCCGGCGTCAGGAACATCGTCATCGGCCAGCCGCCGTGCCCGGTCATCGCCTGCACCGCCTGCATGTAGATACCGTCGAGGTCGGGTCGCTCCTCGCGGTCCACCTTGATGTTCACGAACAGCGCGTTCATCACCGCCGCGGTCTCCGCGTCCTCGAACGACTCGTGCGCCATCACGTGACACCAGTGGCACGCGGCATAGCCGATCGAGAGCAGGATCGGGCGATCCCGCCGCCGAGCCTCGGCGAGCGCCTCCGGACCCCAGGGCCACCAGTCCACCGGGTTCTCGGCATGCTGCAACAGATAGGGGCTCGTCTCCCCCGCAAGGCGATTCGACATCCGGTCCGGCTCCAGAGTGGCGGGAGAGGGGTACTTCGGAGAACTTTAACAGCGTGAACGACTCTCGGGCCTGGCGCCAAGCACTCACGATCCTCGGGCTCACGACCGTCCTGCGGCTCGTCATCGGGGCGCTCGTGCCGCTCTTCCCCGACGAGACCTACTACTGGGACTGGTCGCGCTCCCTCCAGCCCGGCTACTTCGATCATCCGGGGATGATCGCCCTGCTGGTGAAGGGCGGAACCCTCATCTTCGGTTCCACGCCGCTCGGCGTCCGCTTCTTCCCGATCCTCGCCGGCAGCGCCGCGACCCTTGCCCTCGCGCTGACCGCTCGCACCATCGCTGGCGATGCCGCCGGACGGCTCGCGGTGATCATCTTCGTCGTGATGCCCGTCGCGGCGGCGGGTTTCATCCTGGCCACCCCCGACGCTCCGATGCTCTGCGCGCTCGCGTGGACCATCTGGGCCGTCGTGCACGCCCTGCTCATCAGCGCCGAGTCCGACGACGCCCCCGGGCACTCCACCGAACGCACGCGCCCGCATACCCTCCGATGGTGGGCACTCGCCGGGCTGTTCATCGGCCTCGCGATGGCGTCGAAGTTCACCAGCGTCTTCGTCCCCGCCGCGATCGCGATCGCCTGCGTGCTCCACTCGCGCCTGCAGAACCGCTTCGCCGAGCCCGGTCCGTACGTCGCGGTCGTCATCGCCTCCCTCGTGCTCGCCCCCGTCCTCTACTGGAACTGGCAGCACGATTGGGTCGCCTTCGCCTTCCAGTTCAAGCACGGACTCGGCGACCCCAAGGGCGGGGCACTCGGCGCGCTCAACCGCGAACTCGAGTTGATCGGCGGACAGATCGGACTCGTCTCCCCGATCCTGTTCTACTTCGTCGTCCGGGCGATCCGGCGCGGGCTCGACCCCACGCCCGACGGCGTCCGCCTCGTGCTGAGCGTCATCCCGATCGTCTGCTACTGCTTCTTCTTCTAC
>CAZAGK010000180.1:0-3228 GCA_964484775.1 uncultured Gemmatimonas sp.
TGCTACTGGGCGCTCCGACTACCCGAACCAGATCAACAACGTCCTCTGCTTCCCGTTCATGTTCCGCGGCGCGCTCGATGTGCGCGCCAAGGAGATCAACGAGGAGATGAAGATGGCGGCCACGCGTGCACTCGCGGCGCTGGCCAAGGAGGATGTCCCCGACAACGTCTCTCAGCTCTACGGGCTGAGTTCGGTGAAGTTCGGGCGTGACTACCTGATCCCCTTCCCCTTCGATCCGCGCGTCCTGCTCTGGGTGGCCCCGGCGGTCGCCTGGGCGGCGGTCGCGAGCGGCGCGGCGACGGGGTTCGTGGACCTCGAGGACTACCGCGACGAGCTCGAAGGGCGCCTCGGCCGCGCCCGCGGCGTCATGCGCGGGATCATCAACCGCGCGCATCACGACCCCAAGCGCATCTGCTTCCCCGAGGGGGAGGAGCTCAAGATCATCCGCGCGGCGCAGATCCTCGTCGACGAAGGGATCGCGCACCCGGTGCTCCTCGGCCGCAAGCAGAAGATCCACGATCTCGCCGACGCCAACGGCATCACGCTCGACGGCATCAAGATCGAGGATCCCGGCACGAGCCCCAACCGCGACCGCTACGCCCAGTTCCTCTGGCAGAAGCGGCAGCGCAAGGGCCTCTCGCTCGCCGAGTCGCACCAGCGGTTGTACAAGGGGATCTACTACGGGTCGGTGATGGTCGCCTGCGGCGACGCCGACGCGGTGCTGGCCGGACTCGGCAAGCACTACCCGGAGACGATCCGTCCCGCGCTCGAGGTCGTCGGTGCCGCCCCGCGCACCGGGATCGTGAGCGGACTCTACATGCTGGTGTTCGAGAAGAAGGTCGTCTTCTTCGGCGACACCACGGTGAACATCGAGCCGACGGCCGAGCAGCTGGCGACGATCGCCGTGTCGTCGGCGCGGACGGCGCGCACCTTCGGGGTGAGCCCCAAGGTCGCGATGCTCTCGTTCTCGAACTTCGGGTCGGTGAAGCACCCCGAGGCCGCGAAGGTGGCCCACGCGGTGCAGCTGGCCCGCACGATGGATCCCTCGCTCGTGATCGACGGCGAGATGCAGGCGGATACGGCGTTCGACGAGGACATCCTCTCCGGACGGTATCCGTTCAGCACGCTGAAGGACGAGGCGAATGTGCTGATCTTCCCGAACTTGAGCGCCGGGAACATCGCCTACAAACTGCTCACCAAACTCGGCGGGGCCACGGCGATCGGGCCGATCCTCGTCGGGATGCAGCACCCCGTGCACGTGCTCGAGCAGGGCGCCGACGTGCAGGAGATCGTCAACATGGCCGCCGTGGCCGTGATCGACGCGCAGGAACGTGCCATCCAACGCTAGTCACCGATCCCCACCCCCTCTCTCACGATCATGTCTGACACGACCACCGCGCCCTCGCGCGTGAGCAAGAATGGACTCGATGCGCAGGGTCTGGCCCCCAAGGGCACGCTGCACTGGAACTTCGTCGCGCCGCAGCTGGCGCAGGCCGCCATCCGCAAGGGCGAGGGCGAGCTGGCCGACATGGGGCCCTTCGTCGCCGTGACGTCGCCGCACACCGGCCGTTCGCCGAAGGACAAGTTCGTCGTGAAGGAGCCGTCGTCGGAGCAGGATGTCGATTGGGGCGCCGTCAACCAGCCCATGACCCCGGAGCATTTCGAGACGCTCCTGGCTGACGTGAAGGGCTACCTCAACGGGCTCGGCGAGCTCTTCGTGCAGGATCTCTACTGCGGTGCCGACCCGGCGCTCCGTCTCTCCTGCCGCTATGTCACGCCGAACGCGTGGCATGCGAACTTCGTGCGCAACATGTTCATCCGCCCGGACGTGTCGGAGCTGGCGAACTTCGCGCCGAACTTCAGCATCCTGCACGCGCCGGAGTTCCAGGCCGACCCGGCCAAGCACGGCACGCGCACGAGCACCTTCATCGTGCTCAACATCGCCAAGCGCACCATCCTGATCGGCGGCACGCGCTACGCGGGCGAGCTCAAGAAGGCGATGTTCACCGTCATGAACTACCTCCTGCCCAAGCAGGGGGTCCTCTCGATGCACTGCTCGGCCAACATCGGCCCCGCCGGTGACACCGCGCTCTTCTTCGGGCTCTCGGGCACCGGCAAGACGACGCTCTCGGCCGATCCGGACCGCGGGCTGATCGGCGACGACGAGCACGGTTGGAGCAAGGACGGCGTGTTCAACTTCGAGGGCGGTTGCTACGCCAAGGTGATCAACCTCTCCAAGGAGCAGGAGCCCGACATCTTCGCCACGACGCAGATGTTCGGCACGATCCTCGAGAACGTCGAACTGGACGAGTTCAAGAAGGTGAAGTTCGAGAGCCAGACCATCACCGAGAACACCCGCGCGAGCTATCCGCTGCACTACATCCGCAACTTCGTCCCGAGCGGACGTGGCGGCGTGCCGAAGAACGTGGTGTTCCTCACCGCCGACGCCTTCGGCGTGCTCCCGCCGATCGCGCGTCTGACGCGTGAGCAGGCGATGTACTACTTCCTCTCGGGGTACACGGCCAAGGTGGCCGGCACCGAGCGTGGCGTGACGGAGCCGCAGGCGACCTTCAGCGCCTGCTTCGGCGCGGTGTTCCTCGTGTGGCACCCGACCAAGTACGCGAACATGCTCGGCGAGCTGCTCGACAAGTACCCCGACACCAAGGTGTGGCTCGTGAACACCGGGTGGAGCGGCGGTGCGTACGGCACCGGCAGCCGCATGAAGCTGAGCCTGACCCGCGCGATGGTGCGTGCGGCGCTGGCCGGCAAGCTCGACAACGCGCCGGTGAAGACCGATCCGGTCTTCGGCCTGAACGTCCCGCAGGGGATCGAAGGGGTGCCGGCCGAGGTGCTCGACGCGCGCGGCACGTGGAAGGACGCGGCGGCGTACGATGCGACGGCGGCGAAGCTGGCCGGGATGTTCCGCGAGAACATCAAGAAGTTCGGCGACGCGGTGTCGCCGGCGATCGTGGGAGCGGGGCCGAAGGGCTGAGCCTCGCTGGATCGGTGAACGACACGGGGCCGGCGCTGATGCGCCGGCCCCGTGTGCGTTTCGGTCACGGCGTGTCGGGCTTCTTGGGTGGCGTGCTGTCGGGGGTGAGGCCGCGCACGGCGGCGCGGGCTTGCGTCACCGAGGGGCTCGGGTCCATGGAGGGGTCGATCTTGGGGGCGAATTTGGTCCAGAACACCGCGAGCGCGCACGGATGCGCGGGTGCTGCGGGCGTCGGC
>CAZAGK010000181.1:0-3179 GCA_964484775.1 uncultured Gemmatimonas sp.
GCCGCGGCCGACCGAGCCTGCGGTGCGTTGACGCTCGGTGCCCCATCCGTAGCTTTAGTGTGTCGGAGGATGTTCGGTGAGCGAATGCCGGGCCTGCTCCGTAAAGAAGACGGGTATTCGAAGGCTCACCCATTCCACCACCATCTCGTGATCCGCATCGCCGTTCCGAAGGAGCGAGCAGCGCGCGAGGCCCGCGTTGCGCTCGTTCCGGAGAGTGTGGCCAAGCTCGTGAAGAGCGGCGCCACCGTCAGCGTCGAACATGACGCCGGGCTCGCCGCCGGCTTCACCGACGCCAGTTACGTCGCCGCCGGCGCCACCATCGCGCCCGACCTCGCCGCGACCCTCGCCGGGTCCACGCTGGTCTGCAAGGTCCAGCCCCCTGCCGCCGCCGAAGTCGCCGCGCTCCCTGAGGCGGCGACTCTCATTTGCTACCTCGCCCAGGCCGGAAGCGCGGAGACGATCGCCGCGCTCGCCGGTCGCAAGGTGAATGCGCTGGCGCTCGAGAAGGTCCCGCGCATCACGCGCGCCCAGTCGATGGACGTGCTCTCGTCGCAGGCCACGGTCTCGGGGTACAAGGCCGTCCTGATCGGCGCGGGGCTGCTCCCCAAGATGCTGCCGATGCTCACGACCGCGGCGGGCACGCTGGCACCGGCCAAGGTCTTCGTGATCGGCGCCGGCGTCGCGGGGCTGCAGGCGATCGCCACGGCCAAGCGCCTCGGCGGGCTCGTCAGCGGTTTCGACGTCCGTCCGGCGGCGCAGGAGCAGATCGCCTCGCTCGGTGGCACCCCGCTCAAGATCGACCTCGGCCACAGCGCCGAAGGCTCGGGGGGCTACGCCAAGGAGCAGGCCGAGGAGGATGCGATCAAGACGCAGCAGGCGATCGCGAAGCACGTGGAGCAGGTGGACCTGATCATCACGACCGCCGCGATCCCGGGACGCCGTGCCCCGCTCCTGATCACCGAAGAGGCGATCAAGGGGATGAAGCCCGGCTCGGTGATCGTCGATCTCGCCTGCGAGACCGGCGGCAACGCCGCGTTCACCAAGCCGGGCGAGACGGTGGTGGCGCACGACGTGTCGATCGTCGGACCGCTCAATCTGCCGTCGCAGGCCTCGTTCCACGCCTCGCAGATGCTGAGCCGCAACTTCCTCACGCTCATCACGCACCTCACGAAGGACAACGCGCTCGTGCTCGACGCGGGCGATGAGATCACCGGCGCGATGCTCGTCGCGCTGGACGGCCAGGTGCGCGCCTAGCGGCGCGCCCGATCCCAGGGGACCACGCGAAACTCCCATGACCCAGATCTTCCAACTGTACGTCTTCATCCTGGCCGGATTCATCGGCTTCACGATCATCCAGAAGGTCCCGCCCCTCCTGCACACGCCGCTGATGTCGGCGACGAATGCCATCTCGGGGATCTCGCTCGTCGGCGCGATCGTCGCCGCGGGCGGACAGTACGGGAAGGTGTCCACCATCCTCGGTTTCATCGCGGTCGTCTGCGCGGCGACCAACGTGGTGGCGGGCTTCCTGATCACCGACCGCATGCTGGCGATGTTCGGCGGCCCCAAGAAGAAGGCGGAGACGGCACCGGAGGCGGGCAAGTGACCCACCTCTTCGCATTCTTCCGCCTGCTCGAGGAAGGCCCGCAGATCAACGGGACGCAGGACCTGATCGTCCAGGCCTCGTACCTGATCGCGTCGGTCTTCTTCATCCTCGGCCTCCGCTCGCTCACGCGTCCGGACAGCGCCCGCAAGGGCATGCAGCAGGCCGCGGGGGGCATGCTCTTCGCCGTCGTGGGGACGCTGCTCAACTCGGGGATCCTCACCTATCAGTGGATCATCATCGGCCTGATCGTCGGCGCCATCGCCGGCTATCCGATGGCGATGAAGGTCCCGATGACCGCGATGCCGCAGTTCATCGCCTTCTCGCACGCCTTCGGTGCGATCGCGGCGACGCTGGTCGGCATCGTGGAGTACCGGCACGCCTTCACCGCGAACGAGGCCACCGGCGTGGTGCCGGGGATGTCGCACGGCGTGGCCGCCGCGCTCGGCTTCGAAGTGCTCTTCGGCGCCCTGACGGTCACCGGGTCGTTCATGGCCTTCGGCAAGCTGCAGGAGCTGATCACCGGACGCCCGATCACCTTCCGCGGCCAGAACGCGGTGAACATGCTGCTCATCGCGGTGGCCTTCGGCTGCTTCGGGATGCTCATCTACCAGCCGGAGACGGCCTGGGCGTTCTACGCCATGGTGGCGCTCTCGCTCTTCCTCGGCATCTCGATGGTGTTGCCGATCGGCGGCGGCGACATGCCGGTGGTGGTCTCGCTGCTCAACTCGTACGCCGGCCTCGCCGCCGCCGCGACCGGGTTCGCGATCGGGAACAACGTGCTCATCATCGCCGGCGCGCTCGAAGGCGCGGGCGGATTCATCCTCTCGGTGATGATGTCGAAGGCCATGAACCGCTCCTTCGCGAACGTGATCTTCGGAGCCTTCGGCTCCGGCGCTCCGACCGCGGCCAAGGCCAAGGGAGAGGTCAAGGAATCCAAGACCATCACCGCCGAGGACGCCGCGGTCCAGCTGGCCTACGCCGGCTCGGTCGTGATCGTCCCCGGGTACGGCATGGCCGTCGCTCAGGCACAGCACATCTGCCGCGAGCTGATGGAGCTGATCGCCAAGAAGGGGGGCGAGGTGAAGTACGCCATCCACCCCGTCGCCGGCCGCATGCCGGGACACCTGAACGTCATCCTCTCCGAGGCCGGGATCGACTACGGCGCGCTGCTCACGGACGTGGACGACGCCAACCGCGTGCTCCAGACCGCCGATGTGGCGGTGATCATCGGCGCCAACGACATCGTGAACCCCGACGCCGAGGAGGACAAGTCCTCCCCGCTCTACGGCATGCCGATCTTCCGTCCCTGGACGGCCAAGACGGTCTACGTCATCAAGCGCGGCAAGGGCACCGGATTCTCGGGCGTCGAGAACCCGCTCTTCTTCAAGGACAACACCCTGATGCTCTACGGCGATGCCAAGAACGTGCTCGGCTCGCTCGTGAAGGAGATCAAGGCGCTCGACGACAGCCACTAGTCGCGGCGGAACACACAGAAGCGGGGGGCGGAGAACTTATCCGCCCCCCCCATAACGTTGCGGACCCAGGTCCGGGGATCCAAAGCCCCACCCACAAAACA
>CAZAGK010000182.1:0-3166 GCA_964484775.1 uncultured Gemmatimonas sp.
AGGCGCAGTTCGGTGGTCAGCGTTTCGGCGAGATGGAAGTGTGGGCGCTGGAGGCGTACGGCGCGGCCCACACGCTGCAGGAGATCCTGACGGTGAAGTCGGACGACGTGAACGGCCGGTCGCGCGTGTACGAGGCGATCGTGAAGGGGCAGAACCTGCCCGAGCCGGGCACGCCGGAGTCCTTCAACGTGCTCGTGAAGGAACTGCAGGCGCTCGGCATCCACGTCACGATGGACGCAAACGCGGAGGGCGGATACAGCGGCCTTCCCTTCAGCGCTGGTGAGGAGTAACACATGATTGATTTCCGCAGCGCGCGGGACACCCGCGCTTCCGCGTTCGACTATATCCAGGTCCGCATCGCCTCGCCCGAGGAGATCCGCGGTCCCAAGGACAGCAAGGAGCGTGAGCGGCTGGAGATGGCCGGTCTGCGCTCGTGGTGGAGCTGGGGCGAGGTCACCAAGCCCGAGACCATCAACTACCGCTCGTTCAAGCCCGAGAAGGATGGCCTCTTCTGCGAGCGCATCTTCGGTCCGGTCAAGGACTGGGAATGCCATTGTGGCAAGTACAAGCGCATCCGTTATCGCGGCGTGATCTGCGACCGTTGCGGCGTCGAAGTGACCCTGAGCAAGGTCCGTCGTGACCGCATGGGGCACATCGAGCTCGCCGTCCCCGTCGCGCACATCTGGTTCTTCAAGACCCTGCCGTCGCCGATGGGCAACCTCCTCGACCTCACGCTCCGTGATCTCGAGAAGGTGGTGTACTACAGCAACTACGTCGTCATCGAGCCGGGCGAGCAGGAATGCCGCACGAACGAGCTCCTCGACGAAGAGCAGTATCTGACGCTCCGCATGAAGGCGAAGGAGGAGGGCGACACCGCCTTCCGCGCCGACATCGGTGCGCCGGCGGTGCGCGATCTCCTCATGCGCCTCGACGTGGACAAGCTCGCCGACGAGCTCCGCGCCCAGGTGGTGACGGAGACGTCGCAGCACAAGAAGAAGCAGATGCTGAAGCGTCTCAAGATCGTCGACGCCTTCCGCAACTCGGGGGAGAACTCCGAGATCCGCAACCGTCCGGAATGGATGATCATGGACGTGATCCCGGTGATCCCGCCGGATCTGCGTCCGCTCGTCCCGCTCGACGGCGGCCGTTTCGCGACGTCCGACCTGAACGACCTGTACCGTCGCGTCATCAACCGCAACAACCGTCTCCAGAAGCTGATCGTGCATCGCGCGCCGGAGGTCATCCTCCGGAACGAGAAGCGCATGCTCCAGGAAGCGGTCGATGCGCTGTTCGACAACGGGCGCCGCTCGAAGGCGATCCGCGGCCGCGGCAAGCGTCCGCTCAAGTCGCTCTCCGACATGCTCAAGGGCAAGCAAGGCCGGTTCCGTCAGAACCTGCTCGGCAAGCGCGTGGACTACTCGGGCCGTTCGGTCATCGTCGTGGGTCCCGAGCTCAAGCTGCACCAGTGCGGTCTGCCGAAGGCGATGGCGCTGGAACTGTTCAAGCCCTTCATCATCCACAAGCTCGTGGAGAAGGGGATCGCCGAGACGGTGAAGCGCGCCAAGAAGATCGTGGAGCGCGAGAGCGAGGAGGTCTTCGAGATCCTCGAAGAGATCATCCGCGACCATCCGGTGCTCCTCAACCGCGCGCCGACGCTGCACCGTCTGGGCATCCAGGCGTTCGAGCCGGTGCTCGTGGAAGGCAAGGCCATCCGTATCCATCCGCTCGTCTGCGCGGCGTTCAACGCCGACTTCGACGGTGACCAGATGGCCGTGCACGTGCCGCTCTCGTTCGAAGCGCAGCTCGAGTGCCGCGTGCTCATGCTGTCGGCCAACAACATCCTCAAGCCGGCCGACGGTCGCCCGGTGGCGGAGCCCTCGCAGGACATCGTGCTGGGCTGCTACTTCGCCACGAAGGCCCCGACGGGCTTCGAGGAGCTGATCAAGGACAAGAAGAAGATCGCCGAGCTGCGCTCGTTCACCACGGCCGAGGAAGTCGAGATGGCCATGGCGCTCGGGCACCTGACGACGCATTCGGCGCTCCGCTTCTACGTGGTGCGCAACGGCAAGTCGTCGTGGGAAGTGACGACCGCGGGCCGCGTGCTCTTCAACGAGATCACGCCGGTCGAGCTGCCGTTCCAGAACCGCGACATGAAGAAGAAGGCGCTCTCGGAGCTGGTGTTCGAGGCCTACCGGCATGCCGGCCTGGCGTCGACCGTCGGCTTCCTCGACCGCCTGAAGGAGTTCGGGTTCCGCAACGCCACGCGCGGCGGCGTCTCGATCGGGATCGAGGACCTCGAGATCCCGGTGGAGAAGGAGCAGCTGCTCGAGGAAGCGACCACGCGCGTGGAGCGCTTCCAGAAGGCGTACTCGACCGGCAACATCACCAACGGCGAGCGCTACAACAAGGTCATCGATACCTGGACGCACGCGAACAACGACATCGCCGACGCGATGGTCAAGCGCATGCGCGAGTCGCAGCTCGGGTTCAACCCCGTGTTCATGATGTTCGACTCGGGCTCGCGTGGTTCGCGCGACCAGATCCGTCAGCTGGCCGGCATGCGCGGCCTGATGGCGAAGCCGCAGAAGAAGCTCACCGGCGGCATCGGCGAGATCATCGAGAGCCCGATCAAGTCGAACTTCCGTGAAGGCCTCTCGGTGCTCGAGTACTTCATCTCGACGCACGGCGCCCGCAAGGGTCTGGCCGACACGGCGCTCAAGACGGCCGACGCCGGCTACCTCACGCGTCGTCTGTGCGACGTCGCCCAGGATGTCACGATCACGGAAGAGGATTGCGGGACGATCCTCGGCCTCGAAGTGGCCGCGCTGAAGGAAGGCGAGGACATCATCGAGCCGTTGTCGGAGCGCATCGTCGGCAACGTGGCCGCCGAGGACGTGGAGGATCCGCAGCTCCTGGACGACGCGGGACGTCGCGCCATCCTGGTCGAAGCCGGCCAGATGATCAGCGAGGAGACGGCCCGTACGATCGAGGAGTCGGGGATCGAGAGCATCAAGATCCGCAGCGTGCTCACCTGCGAGGCCAAGCGCGGTCTCTGCCGGATGTGCTACGGCCGCAACCTGGCCACCATGGCCATGGTCGACACCGGTGAGGCGGTCGGCATCATCGCCGCGCAGTCCATCGGCGAGCCGGGCACGCAGCTCACGCT
>CAZAGK010000183.1:0-3071 GCA_964484775.1 uncultured Gemmatimonas sp.
GAGGTTGACGTGCGTCACCTGCAGCTCGGGCGCGCCGGGGATCCCCTGCTCGTTCCCCTCGACCGCGAATCCGTGGTTCTGCGCCGTGATGTACACCTTGCCGCTCGCCATGTCCTTGACCGGGTGATTCCCGCCCCGGTGACCATAGGGGAGCTTGAAGGTACGGCCACCGTAGGTGAGCCCCAGGAGCTGATGCCCGAGGCAGATCCCGAAGATCGGCACCTGCTGGTCGGCGATGGCCTTGATGGTGGCCGGGGCATAATCGACCGCCTCCGGGTCACCGGGGCCATTGGACAGAAAGACGCCGTCCGGCTTGAGCGCCATCGCCTCGGCGGCCGTGGTCATGCTCGGCACCACGGTGACCTTGCACCCGCGCTGCTGGAAGAGGCGGAGGATGTTGCTCTTGATGCCGTAGTCGAAGGCGACGATGTGATGCTTGCCCTCGGCCGGGGAGCCGTCGACCGGCGGCATGACGTAGCGATGCTCGGTGGTGACGCGGCTGGCGAGGTCGAGCCCCGACATCGAGGGGCATCCCTCGAGGGCGGCGCGCGCTTCGGCCGTCGGCTCGGCACCGGCGCCGATGACGCCGCGGAGCACCCCGACCGTCCTCAAGTGACGCGTGAGGCGGCGCGTGTCAACGCCATGGAGGATGGGGATTTGCGCCTTCGCCAGATAGCTGCCGAGATCGGAGTCGGCGCGCCAGTTGGAGAAGGTGCTGGAGAGATCACGGACGACCACGCCGCTCACCTGCGGGCGGGTCGATTCCGGGTCCTGGGCGTTGATGCCGTAGTTGCCGATCATCGTGGAAGTCATGACGACGATCTGGCCGCGGAAGGAGGGGTCGGTGAAGACCTCCTGGTATCCGCTCATGTTCGTGGTGAACACGACCTCCGCCACCGCCGGTTCGGCGAGGGGATGCGAGAGATGGCCAGCAAAAAGGGTCCCATCCTCGAGGAGGAGGAACCCCTTAGGTGCGTGAAGCATGCTCACCGTGTGTTTGCCTGGGCGTCGTTGGGGCGGCGTCTTACGGCTTCTTTGTCGCGGGGGCCGGGGTCGTCGGCGCGGCCGGGGCCTTGGTGTCGGGGGTCGGGACCGCCTGGAGCGGCACCGCGCCGCCGGTGGCGGGGGTGTTGCCGCTCGGCGCCGTTCCGGTGGTCGGAGCCGGCGCGGTCGCCGCCTTGGGCGCGCTGAACGACTTGTCGAGCACCGAGGTCGGCGTGCGGCCGCGGGTCGCCATCACCGACAGCACGAACGAGATGAAGATGAACAGTCCGCCGCACCACCAGCTCAGTTTGGTGAGGAGGTTGCCCGCCTGTCGCGTCCCCATGAACTGGTCGGACGACGAGGAGGCACCGCCGAAGCTCGCCGCCATACCGCCACCCTTCCCGCTCTGCAGGAGGATGACCGTGACGAGGATCATGGCATCGATAATCAGGACGATCAGGAGGAACGTGTTCATCGCGGATTCAACGAGGGTCGGCCAAAATGGACAAGCCTATAAGAATAGCCCAGTTACATCGCGTGGGCAAGCGGTCACAGCGCGAGTTCTCGCTTCGCCGGTTTGTCAGGTTGTGTTCGGCGCGCGCCGGAGGTAGCTACAGAAGATCGGATGACGTGTCTCCGGGGGAGGCACGGTCCACATCATAACTCGGGAGATCGCCGCGTGGTCACGATCGCCGACAACACTGGATCCATCTTCGCGGCCGCGATCCGCTCCGTCCCCATCGCGCTCGCCGTCATCGATCGTGACCTCCGCTACGTGGAGGTGAACGAAGCCTGCGCCACCATGACCGGGCGCCCGTTGGGCGACCATCCAGGACGCACGCTGCGCGAGATCAATCCGTTGCTCACGACGCAGATGGAGGGACTCTTCCGCCACGTCCTCTCGACGGGTGAGTCCATCCTGGACCTGCGTCTCTCCCGCCCCACGCCGCATGCGCCCGGCGGCTCGATGGAGCTCGTGATGAACATCACCCCGTTCCGGGGTGCCGATGGCGAGATCCTCGGTCTGGCCAGCACCGCCACGGATGTCTCGGAGTGGGTGCGGATGCAGGACCGCATGGCCCATGTGGCGAAGCTCGAGTCGTCCGTGCGGCTCGCCTCCGAGATGACGCACGACTTCAACAACGCCCTCACGGTCATTTCGGCGCGCTGCGATCTCGCGCTGCTCGATCTCCCGGCCGACGCCGCCGCGCGCGAGGACATCGAGACGATCCGCGAGGCGACGCTCCGGGCCTCCCAGTCGACGCGGCAGCTCAGTGCGGCCGCCGCCGAGGGGGCGATCATCCCAGCCCCGACCAACATCTGTCAGATGATCCGCGATGCGGAGTCGCTGCTGGGCGTCGAGGTCGCCGCGCCGAACAAACTCGTCGTCATCCCCTGCCACGAGGCGGCCTCCGTACTCGGGGATCGCACCGAGCTCGAGCAGCTGCTGCTGGAACTGGTCCGCAACGGGGCAGCGGCGCTCGACCACCCGGGCGACGTCACCGTGCGCGCGTACCCGGTGGAGCTGGCGGAACCCCGGTACACGCTCTGTGGCACGCTGCCCGCCGGACCGCATGTCGTGATCGCCGTGTCGGACACCGGGCGCGGCATGGACGATGCGATCCGATCACGGATGTTCGAGCCGCGGTTCAGCACGCATCCGGGGCCCGGTCGGGGCTTGGGCCTCGCACGGCTCTTCGGCATCGTCCAGGCGATGCACGGCGGCATCGAGGTCGAGAGCGAGCTGCATCGAGGGACGCAGGTGCGGCTCTACTTCCCGCAGGTGCACGGTACGTCGACACGTACGAGCACCTCGCGCCACCGGACAGGGCGCGTGCTGCTGGTCTGCGCGGACGATTCGCTCCGCGAACTCGTGAGCGGGGCCCTGTCGCGGAACGGGTTCGAGGTGCACGAGGCGCGCCAGGAGGGGCACGCCCTGCGACTGGCGGGCGAGGGGCTGAGGTTCGACCTCGTCGTGACCGACCGTGAGATGCCGCTCAAGGACGGTGCCTGGCTCGCGGACCGGCTCGCCGAGCATGGCGTGGAAGCGCCGGTCCTCCTGATGGGAGAACCTCGCGTCGCGCAGC
>CAZAGK010000184.1:0-2946 GCA_964484775.1 uncultured Gemmatimonas sp.
CACGTGCTCGCTTCGAAGGAGCGCCTGTAGCGCTCGTAGGTTCCACGAGTCGGATGTAATCCAGTAGAGATTGTGGTGGGGGTAGAAACCGCCCGGATCAAAGCCGATGGTTGTTCGCATCTGAATGTCCGGAATCACGAGCTTGGGCTTCCGAACAAGCGACGGCCACACTCGATCAATAGTTCTGTACCACAGATGAGGGCGAGAACGAGCTACATGTCGCCTTCGGAGCTGTTCACCGTGCAGGTCGAAGTGCCTAGCGACGCCAGGGTAAGCCGCCAGATCAATCAGCGACCCGTCGTCGGACAGCGCAAACGGATTGAGGAGATAGTGTCCCGACCACTCGAGACCCTCATTGCCCACGTCACTCGCTAGCAGAAGTGGTAGCTGCACAGAATCCTCGATTTCTGCGCTCTTTCCTTCCAGAATGAAAGTCTTGTCAGCGCCGGTGGCGACACCGATCCCAATCCGCGTCCCGGAACCAGAGTCTTCGATCGTTGAGAATCGATCTGCCAAGTTAGTCAGGCGTAGACTCTCGTGAGCGTCCGTCGAGGTCCAGGCGGCGCCTCCTCCATACCACGTGTCGAATAGCGACCACGCGCTATCGTAGTGCTCGTGAAGCGGCCGAAGCGCTGACAACGACTCGTCGTCAAGCACATCGAGAGTGCGAGCTCGGGTCGGCTCGCCTCGACGTCGATCAACAACCACAACAGCCGGGTAAGCCGATACGTCCGACTCGAATGGACTCGTATGTTCGAGATTCAAGTAGTACCGAACACGGTTCTGACTTGCGATCAGGCGACGTAGTGGTTCGCCGTACTTGTTCTTCGCGAAACGGTTGGCGCAGATGAAGGAGAGCGCACCAGACTCGCTCAGCAACTCCAACCCACGCTCGAAGAACGCAATGTAGATGTCCGCACGGTCAGTAAGAGTGCTGAACATCGAACGGTAGCGGGTCAATACCGCCTTTGGCAGATCTTCGATTCTCACGTACGGAGGGTTTCCGACTACGAAATCGAACTTCCTCCCCCAATCGGCAAGCAAGAAGTCACACTGCACGACCCAAGTCTCGCCGAGCTCCTAAGCTCTCTTCGGTGGACATCCCGCGGACACGAGCAAACGCCCAACGAGCGCTCGCGCGCTGTCGACGCTAGATGCTGCGATGTCGCAGGCGCGAACGCACAAATCAAGCGATTGGGTTGACCAATCGATGCCACGGGGGCTGTGCGCATTCTCCGAAGCGATCAGACGCTCGATGGCGCAGCGAAGGAATGCGCCGTCTCCGCAGCTTGGCTCGAGGAGAGTCCGACTCGACAGTCGTCCTCCGGCGCTCGAATAGCCAACCAGATCTAGAATCAGCTCGACGATCTCCGCCTTCGTGTAGACCACACCAACAGGCTCGGAATCAACCGAACCTGCCCAGAGGTCACGCCAGTCTGCTTGGAAGAGGTCAAGCATCTTTGGTCACACACATCCGACGAGATGGCCAAACAACGCACGGGCGAATCGTCCGAAGGAGACCTCGGCGTTCGGCTCAGAATATCTCCCTGCGCCGTCAGCTCTCGCGAGCAACAGCGCAGCAGACGTATAGTGCCGCTCGAGGACCATGCGTTGGCACAAGATCTCATAGCGCTTTGCGTAGGACGAGTCGACAAACACGGGATCCGTATCGAATGGCGTTTTTGCAACCCGAACAGGTTTGTTCGAACCGTCCGTGTCCTCCAGCAGAAAGAAATACCCCAAGAACGGCTGCGCGGACCCGACCAGCCCTTGTTGAAAAGCCCGCCAGAGATCTACCGCCGTCCCAAGCGCTTCCTCCGTGCGGTTGTTGAAGTTGTTTCCAAAGCTCGGTCCGACTTGGCTCTTTAGCTCGATAGCGCAGCAGAGCCTTCCTGCTCTCGAGACCACCAAGTCCCACTTCTTCGTTGACCGATAGAAGCCTGGCAGTTCGACGTTCGACCTGAACCGAATCTCGGAGAGGTCGAACCCGGCCTTCACGACAAGATCGACCACTATGTCCGTAAACCCATCCATATGTTGGCCCCGGTCACCTCAGAGCGGCGCCCCGCGTCTGATCCACCCGAAGCTTGCTGTCGAGTCGCCTGGCCAAGACGTGCTGACCAGTACTTCGCGACAGCGCGCTCGACTTCCACCGTGAGCTCCGAGTCAGTCCAGGGAAAGTCCATGACAAGTCTGGCTAGGGAAGTGGGTGAGAATCTTCAACAAACATACTCATCGCGTCCAATGCGTCCAATCAAACGAACGCCAACGCATAACTTCGAGTGCACAATCGAGAGACCTGCTTCTTGCAAAGGTAGCGCCCGGTCGCTACATTGGTTTCATGCGAAGCGTCGGCCTGAAGGTCCTCAAGAACAAGCTGAGCGAGTACGTGCGTCTCGTCGCCAATGGCGAGACCGTGCTCGTCACCGATCGCGACCGGGTCGTCGCCGAACTGGTCCCCCCGCGGCCAGGGCGCAGCCCGCTGCTGGCCGACGCCCAGCTGGCGTCGGCGGTGCGGGAGGGATGGTTGGTGCCGCCCACGTACGTGATTCACGAGCCGCCACCCCGCCTGCCGGTGGCGCCGTTGGCCGTGCTGCTCGACGAGTTGGCCGCCGACCGGGGTGATCGGTGATCTACCTCGACACCTCGGTCGCGATGGCGCACCTGCTCGCCGAGGATCGGCATCCGGGCGAGTCACTCTGGACGCAGACGCTCGTGTCGAGCCGTCTGCTGGAGTTCGAACTCTGGACTCGCCTGAACGCACGCAAGCTCGGCGCGACCCACGGCGATGCGGCGCGCGTGCTCCTCTCCCAGGTCGCCATGCTCGAGATGGCGCGCCCGGTCCTGGAACGGGCGTTGGAACCGTTCCCGGTGGAACTCCGCACGCTCGATGCGATCCACCTCGCGTCCATCGTCTTCCTGCGCGAGAACGGACAGGACGTCTCG
>CAZAGK010000185.1:0-2900 GCA_964484775.1 uncultured Gemmatimonas sp.
TAGGTTGTAGGTTCGATTCCTACAGGGCGCACTGAGACACGAGAAGCCGCTTCCGAAGGGGGGCGGCTTTTTCGTGCCCGCCATCCGTGCGACCATTTCGCACCCGCGCTCCCCGCTGCATCTTCCGCTCGTGCCGACGTCGCCCACCGATCTCAACGCGCTCTTCCGCCACTCCCTCGGCTCGGGACTGCGCGAGGCCGCCTTGACCTTCGTCGCCGCCAACGGCGCGCGTGACGACTACACCTTCGTGGAGCTCGACCGCCGCGCCGAGGCTGCGGCCGACGTCCTGCACGCGCGCGGACTCCGCCCCGGCGACCGCTGTGTGGTCCACCTCGGGAACTCGGTCGCCTTCCTCGATCTCTTCCTTGCCTGTCTCCGGCTCGGCGTGATCTTCGTGCCGGTCAATGTGATGTATCGCGACCGCGAGCTCTCGCACATCGTCGCCGACGCCGAACCCGCGCTGATCATCACCGCGGCGGAGCATCGTGCGCTCTTCGCCGATGATGCCCGGGTCGTCGCCGTCGAGGAGTTCGACACCGCGCGCGACGCACGAGCGGACGCGCCTTCCGGCAACGACACGCACCGCGGCTCGCGCGTGCCGTTCACGGCCACGGCGGCATCACCCGCCGTCATCATCTATACGTCAGGCACCACCGGCCGCGCCAAGGGCGCCGTCCTCTCGCACGGCAACATGGTCGCCAACACGCGCCACATCGTCGAGGCCTGGCACGTCACCGCGCACGACCGCTACCTCGGCGTGCTCCCGCTCTTCCATGTCCACGGACTCGGCAACGGCATCTGCGCCTGGCTCGCCACCGGCTGTTCGGCGATGCTCGTCGAGCGGTTCGATCATGCGAAGGCCTCCAGCTGGTTCGCCGAGTTCCGCCCGACGCTCTTCTTCGGCGTCCCGACCATCTACACACGGCTCCTCGAACTCCCCGACGCCGATGTCGCCAGCGTCGCCGGATCCATGCGGTTGTTCGTCTCCGGTTCGGCGCCGTTGCCGGCGCCCATGCACGAGGCCTTCGCCGCGCGGTTCGGGCAGACCATCCTCGAACGCTACGGGATGAGCGAGACCCTCATGAACATCGGCAATCCGTACGATGGTGAGCGTCGCCCCGGGAGCGTAGGCGTGCCCTTCCGCGACGTGCGACTGCGCATCGTCGACGAGTCCGGCGCCCCCGTCGAGGACGGCACGGTCGGGCAGCTCGAGGTGCAGGGCCCCAACGTGCTCGCCGAGTACTGGAGGAACCCCGACGCCACGGCCAAGGCCTTCCGCGACGGCTGGTTCCGCACCGGCGACATGGCCGAGCGCTCCGCCGACGGCTACTACACCCTGCGCGGCCGTGCGAGCGACCTCATCATCAGCGGCGGCTTCAACCTGTATCCGCGCGAGATCGAGGAGCTGCTGCTCGATCACCCCGGCGTGCACGAGGCCGCGGTCGTGGGCGCACCCGACGAGCGCCGCGGCGAGGTGCCGATCGCCTACGTCGTCGCCGACGACACCGTCACCGACGATGCGCTGCGCGAGCTGTGCACCGCGAACCTCGCCAGCTTCAAGACGCCGCGCGCCTTCATCAGGGTCGCGACCCTCCCGCGCACCGCACTCGGCAAGATCCAACGCCATCTCCTTCCGCCCTGGGTGCGTCCATGACGCCCGCCGTCACCTCGCTCATCGCGCTCGGCATCGCGATCGTCCTCTCGTGCACGTCCAAGATCAACGTCGGCACACTCGCCATCGCCTTCGCGTGGATCATCGGCGTGTACCAGGCGGGATGGAAGCCGGACGCCGTGATCGCCGGCTTCCCGGTCACCCTGTTCGTGACCCTCGCCGGCGTGACGATGCTGTTCGCCTTCGCCGAGGTGAATGGCACGCTCGAGCGATTGACGCGCGGGATCGTGCGCGGGGCAGGGGGCGGACGACGCGTGCTGCCGGTGGTGTTCTTCACCATCGCGTGCGTCGTGAGTTCGGTCGGGCCGGGCGCGATCTCCGCCGTGGCGCTCGTGATCCCACTGGCGATGACGATCGGGGTGCGCGCCCATGTGCCGCGCCTGCTGACCGCTTTGATGGTGGCGAATGGCGCGAATGCGGGGAACATGTCCCCCGTGAGCGCGGTGGGAGTGATCGCGAACACGAAGATGGCCGAGGCGGGATTGGGCGGTCACGAGATGCGATTGTGGGTGGCGAACTTCGCCGCGCACGCGCTGGTGAGTGTGGCCGCGTATCTGCTCTTCGCGAAGCGACTCGACGCCGCCGTTGCGCCGGTCGCCGAGGGCGAGGCGGTGATCGAGGCCGAGCTCGCGCCGCTGGAGCCGCGCCAGTGGCTCACGCTGGGTGTGATCCTCGCGTGGATCGCGAGCGTCGTGCTCCTGAAGCTCAATGTCGGACTCGGCGCGTTCGCGGCGGCGGGGCTGCTCGCGGCGCTGCGTGCGGGCGACGAAGCGCACGCGATCCGGCGCATGCCCTGGGGTGTGATCCTCATGGTGTGCGGCATCTCGGTGCTGATCGGCGTGCTCGAGAAGAGCGGGGGGATGGAGCTGTTCTCGAGCCTGATCGCGCGCATCGCGACGCCAGGGACGATCGACGGGGTGATCGCCGGTGTGACGGGGCTGATCTCGACGTGGAGCAGCACGAGTGGTGTGGTGTTGCCGGCATTCCTTCCGGCGGTGCCTTCGATCGTGGCGAAGGTCGGCGGTGGCGATCCGGTGGCGGTGTCGCTCAGTGTGAGCGTGGGATCAGCGCTGGTGGATGTGTCGCCGCTCTCGACGTTGGGCGCGTTGTGCGTGGCCGCGGTGAGCGATGTGGTGGCGTCACAGCGGCTGTTCCGGCAGCTGATGATCTGGGGGTTGTCGATGTCGCTGGTGGGGGCGCTGCTGTGTCAGCTATTCGCGGGTGTTCT
>CAZAGK010000186.1:0-2900 GCA_964484775.1 uncultured Gemmatimonas sp.
GGCGGCTGGCCATCGCGCGCACCTCTCCCGTCCGCGGGTCGAGCACGACGATGTCCCCGCCGTCGGCGCCCATGGACTTCACGGCATCCGCCAGCGAACGCTCGGCGATGTCCTGCAGCGACTGATTGATCGTGAGGGTGACGGTGTTCCCGGGGATCGGCTTCACGCCCGTCGCGAGCGGGGAGTCGAAGCGCGCCCCACTCCCGTCACGCAGCATGGCCGCGCGCCCCGGTGTGCCGCGCAGCTGCGCGTCGAGCGCCTTCTCCACCCCGTCGATAGGGTTGCCATTCTCGTCGGCGTGGCCGATGAGGCGACGCAGTCCGTCGGTGGCAGGAGGCACGCGTTCCAGCACGGTGGTGGCGTACACGCCGCGCATCGTGCGGATGGCCTGGATGTCGCTGGCCAGGAAGCGCCCCGGGATCACGGCGTACGCGCGCGTGGTATCGGTGGCCTTGGCCGTCCATTCCGGTGTGACGCCCGCTCGCGCCAACACCTTCTTCACACTGTCGATCCGCTCCGCTCCGGTGAGCCCGCGCTTGCGGGCCACCGACTTCACCTTCTCCGTCACGCTCTCGCTCTTCTTCTTGCGCGTCGTGTCCCGCGGCGTCCCCAGTTTGGGGAGCCCCGCGATCTCGCGCGGCGCCACTTCCAGGCGCACCAGCTCGCGGCTCTCGACGAGCAGCGTGCCGGTGGCGTCGAGGATCATCCCGCGCGGGGCCTGCACCGGCGCACCCGCTTCGTGCAGGCGACGCGCACGCGCGCGCCATTCGCTCCCGTGCAGGAGCTGCACGTACGCGGCGCGCCCCACGAGGACGCTCGCGAAGAGCACGAAGCCGCCGTGCACGAGCCCGGTGCGGCTAATGCTCCTCATCCTTCCCCTTCTTGATCGGCGTCCGTTCCACGTATCGCACCATGCTGTCGCTGGGGTCGCGCATATCGAGTCGCTGGGTCACCACGCCGGCGAGCCGGGAGCGGCTCGACGCGTCGCGGATGTCCCCTTTGAGCTTGGCCCGTTCGGCCTCGAGTGCGGCACGCTGGTCTTCCAGCTTCTGCTGCTCGCGGGCGAGGATCGAGCCGTAGCTCCTTCTCCATATGACGCCCGCGGCCACCAACACGAAACCGACCAGGAACAGGGCGACGAGGGAGCGCCCCTTCATGCGGCGCCCTGCGGTCGGAGGCTCGACCGACGGCGGCTCAGCGCGCCTTCCGCCAGCAGCGGAGATGGGCGCTGCGTGCACGCGTGTTCCGGGCCGTCTCCTCGTGGGTCGCGGAGAGGGCCTTCTTGGTGAGCGGCGAACCGAGCGGATGTCCGCGACAGGTGCACTGGAGCTGCTTGGGAGGACAGATGCACGACAAGCTCCACTCGCGGAAGGCGTGCTTGGCCAGCCGGTCCTCCCCCGAGTGGTAGGCGATCACTGCAAGGACGCCTCCGGGGGTCAGTCTGTCACGGAGCGCGGGGAGGGCGCGGGCGAGTCCGTCGAGCTCGTCGTTGACGGCGATCCGGACCGCCTGGAAGAGCCGCGCGAACTCGGGGGCCCCTGACCGGGGGCCGAGCACCTTCCGGATGGCGCCGACCAGGTCGTCGGAGATCTCCAGGGGGCGGTTCTCGCGGCGATGGATCACCTCGCGGGCGAGGCGGCCTCCCTTGGGTTCATCTCCGAATTCCTTGAACGCGCGGGCGAGCTCCTGCTCGTCGGCGCTGTTGAGCCACTCGGCGGCGCTCAGCCCGCCCTCGGCGCCTTCCATCCGCATGTCGAGCGGGGCACCTTCGCGGAAGGAGAATCCGCGGGTGGCGTCGTCGAACTGGTGGCTCGAGACGCCGAGGTCGAGGAGGATGGCGTCGAAGGTCTGGCCGGCGAGCTCGGGGGCCAGATCGGCGTCCGCGTAGTTGGTGAGGACGGTGCGGAAGCGCCCCTGCTGCTCATACGTGGCGAGTCGAGCCCGCGCCGTGGCGATGGCGTTGGGGTCGCGGTCGAGGCCGGTGACATCCATCCCTGCCTCGAGGAAAGCGAGGGAGTGTCCCCCGCCTCCGAGGGTGCAGTCGAGGACCCGATGCGCCCCGGTGAAGGCGTCGAGGATCTCGGCCACCATGACGGGGGCGTGGTAGGTGGAGTCGAAACGGGCGGCGTCGGTCACGGGAGAAAGATAACGGAACGCAGAAGCCCGCCGGTCAGGGACCGGCGGGCTTCGCGAAAAGCTGGAGCGGAGGGGCTACTTACACAGGCCCTTTACTGCGCTCTCCACCGCCGGCGTGTACTGCGCAATTCCGCCGAGCAGCTGCTTGATGACGTCCGCCTGAGCAGCGCCGCCAGCGGGCAAATTGATTTGCGCGTTGGTGAAGGCTTCCTGCGCGGCCTTCGCATCGGCGCACTGACGGGTCTTCGGCACCTCGGCGTAGCGAGCGACGCCGATGAAGTAGTACGCGACGCCCGAGACATAGCGCGCAGTGCTCTTGAGGGCCTTGTCGGTCATGGTGCTGTCCGAGAACGCCACCCACTGCAGCACTTTGTCGAAGTCGGCGAGCACCTTCGAATCCTGCGCGACCTTCAGCAGCTTCGAGCTCCCCTGGAGCGCGTACGGGCCGACGACGGTCGGATCTTCACCCGCCTTGATCGCCTCGTGCATCGCGGTCCACAGCGTCTCGTAGTCCGCCGCATCGAGATACGACTTGAGGATGATCAGTCGCGCGCCCGGCGTCTTCGGGTTGATCTCGAGCGCACGCTTCAGCGAGGTGATCGCCGCCGCCGTCTGCCCCGCCTTCAACTCGAACTGCCCACGCTTGGCCCAGAAGTCATCGCGCTTCGGGAACTTGGCGGTCGCCTTCGAGGCCGTCTCCGCCGCCTTCACCGCATTGCTGTCCGACGAGTACGCCGAGATCATGCGGTCGAAGTAGTCGGCAT
>CAZAGK010000187.1:0-2840 GCA_964484775.1 uncultured Gemmatimonas sp.
GCTCGGCGGGAGAGGTGGCGCGGTTGTAGGCGGAGATGGTGGTCGGCATGGGGCTCCAAGAATCGCAATTCATTGACACCGAATGAATGCCGAATAATTGGCAACTCCTTTATCTACAATCTCTTACAGTGCCAGCGACTGTCTGTCATTCTCCGGAGGACAAGTTCAGCGATCTCTGTCCTTCCCGTGAGGACAACTCCCCAGCACTGCCTCAGTTCGAAGGCCCGTCCGCCGCGAGCCCCAGGAACCTCTCGAGGTAGGCTCCCAGCCGTTCGAGCACCGTTCGTTTCTTGGTGGAGTGCGCGGCCGACTCGCCGAATCTGGAAACTGGCGGCAACACCTTCGTGATGGAGGTTCCGGTGGTCGGGATCGCACCGTCACGGAACGCATTCGCCACGAACCGCTTCGTTTCAGTCGGATCCAGCCCCTCCTCGTCGATGATCCGCTCCAGCTCCTGCTCGCGCTTCGCAGCGACGAACTGCTGCCAAGCAGACTCCACCTTGCTCGTGACCGTGAGGGAGTCGACGAACTGGAGCACCAAGTCCTTCTTGCTGCGAAGAGACGGACTCGAATCGACGGCACGAACAATCGTCCCTCGCAGCTCGCGCTGCTGCGCGTCTCCTTTCGCCTTGAGGTACTGCGCTACCAGCATCAGGATGTAATCGACGTTGACTTCGATCTGCTTGATCAGCTCGATCTCGAAGACGATGTCGTCGTTGATGGTCTCCCGATCCGCCTCCGCCACCGCCCTGAAATCGGCGTACAGGTTCAGGTACATACTCTGGTAGTCCTGAAGCACTCGCGGTTCGAGCAGGGAGTTCCCTGCGAACTCATCAAACGCGGTCAGGATGTTCCGCAGCCGCAGGATAGCTCCGAACAGACGAATGAACTCCTTCTGCGCCGCCTCGCCGACAATGGGAACGCCGGGAGCGAACTGCGCGGCAATCTTCCCGACCAAGGCCTCATATTCCTCGAGATACTCGGCGTAGGGCTTCAGCAGCACGATGCCCTTGGCATCCTTGTTGCCAAACAGGGAGAGCGCGTCATTCGTGGGTTTCTCGAGGTCCCGAAAACACACGATGTTCCCGTATGTCTTGACCGAGTTCAGGATCCGGTTCGTCCGGGAATACGCCTGGATCAGCCCATGCGCCCGCAGGTTCTTGTCCACCCACAGGGTATTCAGTGTCGTCGCGTCGAATCCGGTCAGGAACATGTTCACGACGATGACAAGGTCCAATTCACGTTTCTTGAGGCGCTCCGAGAGATCCTTGTAGTAGTTCTGGAACTTGTCGACGGAGGTATCGAAGCTCGTCCCGAACAGCGCGTTGTAGTCCTGGATGGCAGCATCGAGGAAGTCTCGCGACGACTGGTCGAGACCCTCCGTCTCGAACTCCTCTTCTGCCAGGAGTCCGCCCTCCACATCCTCGTTGGCGGCGAAGCTGTAGATCAGGCCAACCTTCAGCTTCGCACTTCCCGTGGAGTCGTTCGCCGAGCCCTTGAACTCGGAGTAGTATCGCTTGGCCGCTTCGATCGATGAAGTGGCAAAGATCGAGTTGAAGCCGCTGAGCCGCTTGCCCTTGTGGCTGTACGTCGCACTTCGCTTTGTCTTCTGATCGAAATGCTCGCGGATGTACGCTACGACTTGAGTGATCCGCTCAGGTGCGATGAGCGCCCGTTCCGTGTCGATCGCCGGAACCTTCTTGTCCCGAATGTCGGACTTCGCCTTGATCGTGTTGATGTAGTCGATGCGGAACGGCAGAACGTTCTTGTCGTTGATCGCGTTGACGATGGTATAGGTATGCAAGCGCTCCCCGAACGCCTGTTCCGTCGTCCTCAACGTCGGGGCACCACTCTTGTTCGCGTTGTCGGCGAAGATCGGCGTTCCGGTGAAGCCAAAGAGATGATAGCGACGGAAGGCCGTCTCGATCTCTGTGTGCATGTCGCCGAACTGACTCCGGTGACACTCATCGAAGATCACCACCACGTGTTGGTCGTACACTGGGTGCTTCCGATTCTGCGCGACGAATCGGCTCAGCTTCTGGATCGTCGTGATGATGATCTTCGAATCGGGATTCTCCAACTGCTTCTTGAGCACCGCCGTCGATTTATTCGAGTCCGCAGCACCTTTCTCGAAGCGGTCGTATTCTCGCATCGTCTGGTAGTCCAGATCCTTGCGGTCGACGACGAACAGCACCTTGTCGATCCCTGGCAGCTCGCGGGCCAGCTGCGCGGCCTTGAAGCTGGTCAGCGTCTTGCCCGACCCGGTGGTGTGCCACACGTACCCGCCGGCGGCGAGACTTCCGAGCTGCCGGTGATTGGTCGACGTCGCGATCCGCTGCAGCATCCGCTCCGCCGCCGCGATCTGGTACGGTCGCATCACCAGGAGTTTTCGATCGACATCGAACACACAGTAACGCGTCAGCAGGTTCAACAGCGTGTGCTTCGCGAAGAATGTCTTCGTGAACGGAACCAGATCCGTGATCGGCGTGTTCTTCGCGTCTGCCCACCACGAGGTGAAGGCGTAGCTGTTCGAAGTGTGCTTGCTCTTGCGTTTGCCGCGCTGTTCGCTCAGGTGGCCATCCCGAACGGTATTGCTGTAGTACTTCGTCAGGGTGCCGTTGCTGATCACGAACAGCTGGACGTACTCGAACAGCCCTGACCCGGCCCAGAAGCTGTCCCGCTGGTAGCGGTCGATCTGGTTGAATGCCTCGCGGATGTCGACGCCGCGACGCTTCAGTTCCACGTGGACCATTGGCAGGCCGTTGACGAGGATCGTCACGTCGTACCGGTTCGCGCGCTTCCCTGAGACCTCATACTGATTGATGACCTGCAGGACATTG
>CAZAGK010000188.1:0-2785 GCA_964484775.1 uncultured Gemmatimonas sp.
GGAGCGCCGCCGGGGCGGGGGGCGCGCGGGGGGGCAAGAGCGGATCAGCGGCCGCCGGCGGGGAGATGCTCGCGCAGGTACCGGGAGAGCAGGTTGTACAGGTGGATCGTGGTGCCGGGGCCTTCGTAGATCCCGTGCGTGCGGTTCGGGTACTCCATCATCGTGAACGGCTTGCCCGCCGCGATCATCGCATTGATCAGCTGCTCCGAGCTCTGGAAGTGCACGTTATCGTCGCCCGATCCGTGGACGAGGAGCAGGTCGCCCTTGAGTCCGTCCACGAAGTTCACGGCGCTCGCGTCCTTGTACGCGGCGGCGTCGGTGGTCGGCAGGCCGACGTAGCGTTCCTGGTAGATCGTATCGTAGTTGTGGACGTCGGTCACCGGCGCCACCGACATCCCCATCCGGTAGACATCGGGTGCGCGGAACATCAGCAGCAAGGTCGAGGCACCACCGCCGCTCCATCCCCACACGCCGATGCGCGAGCTGTCCACGTACGGTCGCTGCGATAGCGCGCGTGCGGCCGCGGACTGCTCCGCCACCCTCAGCGCGCCCATCTTGTTCAGGACGGCCTTCCGGAAATCCCGGCCGCGCGGACTCGGCGTGCCACGGTTGTCCACGCTCGCGACGATGTAGCCCTGCTGCGTGAGCATCAGGTGCCAGAGCCAGCGTCCTCCGTCGTACGTGTCGGTGACCGTCTGCGCGGCGGGCTCACCGTAAACATAGAAGAGCACGGGATACTTCTTGTTCGGATCGAAGTCGGCCGGCTTCATCATCCAGCCGTCGAGCTTCACCCCGTTGCCGACATCGACCTGGAAGAACTCCATCGGTCCCTGCTTGAGTGCGGCGAGCCGGGCCTTCAAGGCATCGTTCGTGACGAGCGTACGCACCACCGCGTGCGACGGGAGCCGTACCAGCTCGATCGTGGGCGGCGTGCCCCACGAGCTGTAGCTGTGGATCGCCCATGAACCATTGGTGGAGA
This sequence comes from uncultured Gemmatimonas sp., assembly GCA_964484775.1. Classification (GTDB taxonomy): domain Bacteria; phylum Gemmatimonadota; class Gemmatimonadetes; order Gemmatimonadales; family Gemmatimonadaceae; genus Fen-1231. The sequence continues at coordinate 980 of CAZAGK010000188.1, forward strand.
GGTCGTAGCCGTGCTGTCCGCGGCTCGCGATGGGGGTGATCCGTTCGGCGGCGCCGCTGCCGTCGAGCTTGGTACGGAACAGGAACAGCTGGGTCCCGTTGAGCGGCGAGGCATAGTAGTAGAGCCATCCCGCCGCGACATCGATGCGTACGACCTTCACCACATCGTAGTTCCCCTTCGTGATGATCTGCATGGTGCCGTCGCGTCGCACGATGTACGCGTGGCGCCAGCCGTCGCGCTCGCTGAGCCAGAGGAACGACTGCGAGGTCATCCAGTGCAGCGACGGACCCGGGCCGTAGTCATCGTGGTCGTCGTGGATGTCGAGCCACGCGCTGTCCTTCTCGACCAGCACCGACTTCACGGCACCACTGCGCGCATCGGCGAGCCAGAGCGTGTTCTGTCGCTGGCGGCGATCGAGCTGCTGGATGGTGACGTCGGCCGAGGAGGGACCGGCCCAGTCCATGCGCGCGAGATAGTTGTTGCGCGGATCGCCGGGGACCTTCATCCACGTGGTGGCGCCACCTTCGGAGCTGACGGTCCCGATCCGCGCGGCGGAGTTCGTCGTCCCCGCCTTGGGATACTGGATCGGCTTCACGAAGGAGTAGAGCGAATCGGTGTTGTTGATCAGGAGGAAGTCGCGAACGCCCTTGGCGTCGAGCTGCCAGTACGCGATCCGCTTGCCGTCCGGGCTCCAGCGGAACCCGTCGCGGATCGAGAGCTCCTCTTCGTACACCCAGTCGAAGGTGCCGTTGATGGTCGTGGTAGACCCGTCCTGCGTGAGGGCGATGACCTCGTGGTACTCCACCTGTTCCACGTAGATGTTGTGCTCGCGCACGTAGGCCACGCGCTTGCCGTCGGGGGAGAACTTCGCGAACTGCAGCGTCGACGGCTTGGCCTTGGCGCCGCCGAGCTTCTTGAGCTTGCCGTTGGCGAGGGTCAGCACCCAGAAGTCGCCGCGGGAGTTCGCGCGCCAGACGCGTCCCGAGTTCGTGAAGACGAGCAGGCGGTCGTGCGCAGACGACCACTCGTAATCCTCGACCTCGAGCGGTTCCTTGGCGCCCGCGGGCGTGAGCTGCGCTGCGCTCACCAACACCGACTTCCTGCCGCTGGCGGCGTCGTAGCGCACGATCGCATTGCCGCCCGTGGCCGCTTCGACCGCGGTGTAGGTGCTGTCGTCGAGCCAGCGCACGGGACCGAACGCCTCACGTCGGAACTCACCGGTGCCGAAGATGCGCTCGACCGACAGCAGCGAGGGGTCGCGCGTCGGCGCGGCGAGCTGCTGCGCGCCGAGTGTGGAGGACGCGAGCAGTGTGACGACAAGGAACGAACGACGGAGCATCGGGATCATGGGACGGTGGAGGGGGTCGTGGTCACGAACGCCTTGAGCAGCGCCAGCTGATATTCCGCCGCGCGGTCGAACTCGGCGGCGATGATGCGCTCGTCGCGGCCGTGGGCGCGGATGTCATCGACATCGAGGAAGAGTGCGGAGATCCCGTACGTCGGGATCCCCGCGTTGCGCAGATAGATCCCATCGGTCGCCCCGGTCTCCATGAGCGGCACGATGGGAAGCTTGGGGTAGTACCGCTCGGTCACTGCCTTGAGCGGCGCGAGCACCGCCGGGGTGAGCGGCGAGGGCGGGCTCGGGACGATCGCGCCGACCGGGCTGATGTGCACGGCGGTGTCGCCGACGAGCCGAGCCAGGGTGCGCTTGGTCTCCTCCGCCGTCTCGGTGGGGAGGATGCGGCAGTTGATCGTCGCCTTGGCCCGCTGCGGGAGCGCGTTCTCAGCGTGCCCGGCCTCGAACAT
>CAZAGK010000189.1:0-2722 GCA_964484775.1 uncultured Gemmatimonas sp.
CGCTGCTCAACGTGCTCCGCGGCGTCGCAGCGGCCAACGATCTCAAGATCACCGAGACGCCCTCGCTGATTCGGATCGAGGGACCGGCTCCGGTGGTGACGCAGTCGCCGCAGCAGTTCCTCCAGCAGCAACAGCAGCAGGCGCAGCTCAAGCTGTTCACGTACCGGCTGAAGCACGCGAGCGCGGTGCAGCTCGCGCCCGTGCTGACGACGCTCCTCACCGGCGCCGGTACGACTGGAGGCGGACGAGGGAACACGACGGTGAACATCCCGGGGATCGGCAACTTCAATGCGGGCGGGGCGGGTGGTGCGCCGGTGACAGTCGGTGGTCAGGCGCTGGGCGGGCAGAACGGGCGAGCGGGCGGAGCGCCGTTACAGATCCAGCAAGACGGTCGTGGCGGCCGCGGCGGAGCGGGAGGGGGCAACAACGCCGGCATCGGCGCCGCGCAGCAGGTCCTCCAAGCCTTCCAGAACCAGCTGCTCGGCGGCGCGGCGCTCTCGAATTCCGCGGCCGACATCCGCATCGTCGCGGAGGAGGTCACGAACTCCCTCCTCGTCCGTGCCACCAGCGATGACTGGCTCCTGCTCCAGGCGCTCCTCTCCACGGTGGACCTGCGTCCCCTGCAGGTGCTGATCGAAGTCACCATCGCGCAGGTGCAGCGCACGAAGGACCTGAACATCGGTCTCTCGGGGATGCAGACCAAGACCACGAGCGCCACGACGCGCGACACGATGGCGCTGCTGCCGACGGCCGCGAGCGCCCGCGACTTCGTACTGACGCTCACCGGCGGCAAGGGGGCGATCAACTACAACGTCGCCATGAACGCCTTGGCCACACGCGGCGATGTGAAGGTGCTCTCACTGCCGGTGATCATCGCGCAGAACAACAAGGAAGCGATCCTCAACGTCGGCTCGCAGCGCCCCTTCGTGCAGGTCTCGCAGAGTGTGGCGAGTGACCCCACGGGGCGCGTGCAGACGGTGCAGTACATCAATGTCGGCACCACGTTGACGATCACGCCGACGATCAACCCCGACGGCTACGTGAACCTCGCCGTCAAGCAGACCGACAACGCGGCGACCAACGAGATCCAGTTCTCCGCCCCAGTGATCAGCACGCGCGAGGCGACGACGACGGTCTTCTTGCGCGACGGACAGACCACGGTCATCGGCGGGCTCGCCGACAACACCACCTCGAACAGCACGAGCGGGCTTCCGTATCTCTCGCGGATCCCGCTGATCGGCTGGCTGTTCGGCAACCAGCAGAAGAGCACAATCGCGAGCGAGCTGTTCCTCTTCCTCACGCCGCACGTCGTGTCGAGCGACGACGACATCGACCGGCTCCGCCAGTCGGTGCAGAACGGCAGCGAACTGCTCGACGGCGTGCCGGTCAACGGGCGCATCAATCCGAGCCCGCGCGCCGACTCCCTCCCTGGAGCGCCGAACGGCCCCAAGCCGCCCGTCCCAGGCAAGCCGAACCCCACGTCGGGAGTTCCGCTCAAGCCCGACTCCACCGTCCCGGGGAAGCGCCCGGGCACGCCGAGCACCCGCTGACGATGGCCGAGTCCGCTCTGCGAGAGAGTCTCCGTCCGGCAGCCGAGCTGCTGGACGTGGACCGTCTCACCTCCGCCCTCAGCGCCGACTGGCTCGAGCATGCGGGGATCCTGCCCCTCCGTCTTGAGAACGGCGCGCTCGAGGTCGGGGTGTGGCGCGACGACATCGACCCGCTCGCCCTCGACGACCTGCGCGTGATGTTCGGCGCGCCGATCGTGCAGCAGAAGTACGCGGAGCACGAGCTGCGCACGGCGATCCGCCGCATCTATGCCACCGACGCCGTCACCGCCGAGGGACTGATCGCGGGGATGAGCGGCGAAGGGCGCACCATGAGCGACGAGGAGATCCCGCTCGACGATCTCCTCCACCTCGCCAACGAAGCGCCGGTCGTGCGCCTCGTGAACCTGCTCCTGATCGAAGCGCTCGACGCGCGCGCCTCCGACGTGCACCTCGAGGGGTATCACGACGGCCTCCGCGTCCGCTATCGCGTGGACGGTGTGCTGCAGGATGCGCCGAGTCCGCCACCGCATCTCACGGCGGCGATCATCAGCCGTCTGAAGATCATGGCCGAGCTCGACATCGCCGAACGGCGCTTGCCGCAGGACGGCCGCATCCGCCTGCGCCTGCAGAACCGCCAGGTGGACGTCCGTGTGAGCACCGTGCCGACGCTGCGCGGCGAGAGCGTGGTGCTCCGCCTGTTGGACAAGGAGCGCGGTCGCGTCACGCTCACCGAGCTCGGGATGGCGCCCGACACCTTCGAGTCGTTCAGCGAGGTGATCACGCGTCCCAACGGGATCGTGCTCTGCACCGGGCCGACGGGCTCGGGAAAGACGACGACGCTCTACGCCGCCGTCGAACAGATCCGCACCGGGAAGGAGAAGATCCTCACCGTCGAGGATCCGGTCGAGTACGAGCTTCCGGGGGTGCCGCAGGTCCCCGTCAACGAGAAGATCGGCGTCACCTTCGCCGGTGCGCTCCGTGCCCTGCTCCGTCAGGACCCGGACGTGATCCTCGTGGGCGAGATCCGCGATCCGGAAACCGCGCAGATCGCCACGCAGGCGGCGCTCACCGGCCACCTGGTGCTCAGTACGCTGCATACCAACGACGCCCCGAGCGCCCTCACCCGCTTGCTCGACCTCCAGATCGCCGCCTACCTCGTGGCGAGCACCGTC
>CAZAGK010000190.1:0-2698 GCA_964484775.1 uncultured Gemmatimonas sp.
CCCGGACGATCGAGAGATGAGCCGGCGGTTCGTCGAGGAACTCCTGGCCGGACACGGCGACGTGCTGACGATGGAAAAACGGTATGTGCGACGCGATGGGAGCATCGCCTGGGGGAAGGTCGCGAGCCGCCTGGTGCGGCACCCGGACGGCCGCCCCAAGTACTTCGTGTCGGTCGTGATCGACGAGACCCCGCGGCGCGAAGCCGAGGCGCGCGCGGCCGGACTCCGTCGGCTCAACGCCGCGCTGACGAGCACGAACGGCGCCCTGGTGAACTCGCGCGACCAGGACACGCTCTTCCGCGAGATCTGCCGGATCGCGGTGGAGATCGGGCAGTTCACCTCGGCGGCGGTCTTCCTGGTGAACGACGATCGCTCGGCGGCGCGTGTGGTCGCGATGGACGGCGCTGAGCGCGAGTTCGTCACGGCGATCCCCGTGACCCTCGATGGCGGTCCGCGGAGTCAGGGGACGGTGTCGGTCGCGATCCTCGACTCGCGCCCCGATGTCTGCAACGACATCGGGACCGACCATCGCATGGCGCCGTGGCGCGAGCGCGCCCTCGCGCACGGGATGCGCTCCGGCGCCTCCTTCCCCCTGCGGCAGGGGGGCACCACCGTCGGTGCCCTGCTGTTGCTCGCCCGCGAGGTGCAGTTCTTCCATGCGGACGAGGTGTTGCTCCTCAGCGCGATGGCCGACGACGTGTCGTACGCGCTCGACGCCCTGGCCACGGGGTCGCGACTCGCGACGTCGGAGTTCGCCGGGCGCGAGAGCGAGGCCCGCTTCCGCGAGCTGGTGGAACAGTCGCACGATGTGATCTTCACCTTCGACGTGGACGGTCGCATCACCTTCATGAACGCGGCGTCGGAGCGCGTCTTCGGACGCAAGCCGGAGACGATGATCGGACATCGCTTCACCGACTTCACGCCGGAGGAGCAACACCAGCGCGACGCGAACCTGCTCGCGCGGCTCGCGCTGCGTGAGGAAGGGATCGCCGACCAGCGGGCGCGGATCCTCCGCGCCGACGGATCGGTGGGACACGTGGTCGTCAACGTCAAGGCACGATTCGGCCCCGAGGGCGTGCTGGTCGGCTACCGCGGGATGGCGCGCGACATCACGGATCGGCAGGCGGCCACGGAACGGATCGCTGAGCTCTCCTCGCTGCTCGATCAGGCGACCGACGCCATCATGCTGCGGACGCTGGACGACGAGATCCTGTTCTGGAGCGGAGGCGCGGAGCGGCTCTACGGCTACTCGAGCGTCGAGGCGCTGGCCGCCAACGCGCTGACCCTCCTGAAGAACGATCCCGAGCGATTCACGGAGGCCCGTGACGCGGTCCGGGCCACGGGTGCATGGTCGGGCGAACTCGAGAAGGTCTGCAAGGACGGTTCCAAGGTCACCGTCGAATGTCGGTGGAGCGTGATGCGCGACGCGGAAGGACGCGTGGCCGGGATCCTCGCGATCGACAGCGACATCACGGAGCGCAAGAAGCTCGAACGACAGTTCCTGCGCGCCCAGCGATTGGAGAGCCTCGGCACCCTGGCCGGCGGGATCGCGCATGACCTGAACAACGTGCTCACGCCGGTCTTGCTCACGCTCGACCTCCTGCGCGCGAAGTACCCGCCGGACGAGGAAGCCAACGAGTTGCTCGAGACGCTCGAGAGTTCCACGCGTCGCGGCGCCGCCCTCGTGCGGCAGGTGCTGAACTTCGCCCGAGGGGCCGAGGGACGGTACGCGGCCCTCGATCTCCGGCATGTCGTGCGCGAGACACAAGGGATGCTGCGCGAGACCTTCCCGCGGAACATCTCGGTGGTGGTGCGGGTCGACGCCGATCTCCCGCCGGTCAGCGGCGATCCGACGGAGTTGCACCAGGTGCTCATGAACCTGTGCGTCAATGCCCGCGACGCCATGCCGGACGGGGGGCGACTCCTCCTCTCGCTGGCGTCTGCGGAGGTGGACGATGCGCTGGCCCTGCGTCATGCCGGCGCCGCCGCCGGCCGGTATCTGCTGCTGCAGGTCGAGGACAACGGTTCGGGGATCCCACCCGAGACGCTCGATCGGATCTTCGAGCCCTTCTTCACCACCAAGGAGGTCGGGCGCGGCACCGGGCTGGGCCTCTCAACGGCGATCGGGATCGTGAAGCGCCATCGCGGCTTCATGACGGTGTACAGCGAGGTGGGCTCGGGGACGACCTTCCGCATCTACCTCCCCGAGAGCTCGCCCGACGAGACCGGCGTGCCGCACCGCGAGCCGCCGCGCCTGGAACCGATGCCGCGCGGGCACGGCGAGCTGGTGCTCGTGGTGGATGACGAGGCCGATGTCCGCGAGACGGCATCGCGCGTGCTCACCACGTTCGGGTATCGGGTCATGCTGGCGGAGAACGGCGCCGAGGCGGTGTCGAGCTTCGTGCAGCATCGGACGGAGATCGCCGTGGTGCTCACCGACATGGCGATGCCGGTGATGGACGGTCCGGCGACGATCGTGGCGCTTCGGGCGCTGGATCCGACGGTGCGGATCATCGGGTCGAGCGGACGGGCCTCGAACGGTGGGGTGGCCAAGGCGATCGGTGCCGGCGTGACGCACTTCCTGCCGAAGCCGTACTCGGCGGAGCGCTTGCTCGCCGAACTTCGCGATATACTTTCGGTATAGCGCGAACTCTTACCGGATCGGACATGGCCAAGATCGTGGTGATCGATGATGACG
>CAZAGK010000191.1:0-2620 GCA_964484775.1 uncultured Gemmatimonas sp.
GGGTTGCATCTGGTGCTGGAGGCTTTCGGCATTGGCCCGGGCGACGAAGTCATCCTCCCCTCGCACACCTACATCGCCACCGCGGCCTCCGTCCACATGGTCGGCGCCACGCCGGTGCTCGCCGAGTGCGGACCGGACCACATGCTCGACGCCGCCGACGTCGAGAAGCGCATCACGCCGCGCACCAAGGCCATCATGCCGGTGCAGGTCAACGGCCGCACCTGCGACATGGACGCCCTCCAGGCCGTCGCCGACAAGCACGGCATCATGATCGTCGAGGACGCCGCGCAGGGGCTCGGCTCCAAGTTCAAGGGGCGCGCCGCCGGCACCTTCGGCAAGTTCGGCACCATCAGCTTCTACCCGGCCAAGCTCCTCGGCTGCTTCGGCGACGGCGGTGCGGTGGTGACCAACGATGACGCGGTCGCCGACGCGATCTCGCTCCTCCGCGACCACGGCCGCAACGCCGAGGGACGCGTGGTGGCCTGGGGCTACAACTCGCGCCTCGACAACGTCCAGGCGGCGGTCCTCAACCACAAGCTCAAGACCTTCCCGCAGGACATCGTCCGCCGCCGTGCCATCGCGGCCGCGTACCAGGCCGGCCTCGGCGACCTCCCGCAGGTCACCCTGCCGCCCGCGCCCGACGCCGATCCGCGCCACTTCGACGTCTACCAGAACTACGAGATGGAGGGCGATCGCCGCGACGAGCTCCGCGCCTTCCTCGACAGCAAGGGGATCAAGACCATCATCCAGTGGGCCGGCACGCCGGTGCACCAGTTCAAGGACCTCGGCTTCACCGTCTCGCTCCCGAAGACCGACAAGTTCTTCGAGCGGTGCTTCATGATCCCGATGAACACCGCGATCACCGACGAGCAGGTGCAGACCGTCATCCGCACGATCCGCCAGTTCTACGGAGCCTGATCGATGAGTGATTGGTCGCTCGGCTCGTTGATGCACCCCGAGCAGCATCAGGGGGCGCTCGACGTCGCAGGTCTCGGACGCGAGTCGCTCATGCAGCAACTCGAGGGGATGATCCGCATTCGTGCGGTCGAACGCTGTCTCGCCGACGGTCGGCGCGACGGCGTCATCGGCGGGCCGGTGCATCTGGGGGTCGGACAGGAAGCCGTCGCCGTCGGCGTCAGCGCCGAGCTGAAGGCCACCGACCGGGTGTTCGGTGCGCATCGCTCGCACTCGCATGTGCTCGCGCTCGGATGCGATGTCCGTGCCCTCTTCGCCGAGGTCCTCGGCAAGGAGACCGGTCTGTCCAAGGGGATGGGCGGGTCCATGCACCTGTGGGACGCACCGCGCGGATTCTACGGCTCGGTGCCGATCGTCGCGGGCACTGTGGCGCTCGCGGTCGGCGCGGGGCTGGCGGCCAAGCTGCAGAAGGTCGACGCCGTGGGCGTCGCCTATCTCGGCGATGGCGCGCTCGAGGAGGGCGTCGTACACGAGTCGCTGAACCTCGCGCGCGTGACCGAGTCCCCCGTGCTCTTCGTGGTCGAGAACAATCTGTTCGCGAGCCACATGCACATCTCGCTGCGTCAGCCCAAGAACTCCACCGCCCGTTTCGCCGAAGCCAACGACGTCGCCTACGAGGTGGTCGACGGCAATGACGTCGTGGCGGTCCGCAACGCCGCCGCCAAGCTCGTCTCGCGCGCCCGGGCAGGGAAGGGGCCCGGATTCCTCGAGGCGGTCACGCACCGCTGGTACGGGCACGTGGACTGGCGTGAGGACATCGACGTCGGCGTGAACCGCTCGGCCAAGGACCTCGCCGAGTGGCGCAAGCGCGACCCCATCGGGCGCCTCGTCTCGGGGATGCGCAACGCGGGCATGATCGAGACGGCGGAACTCGATGCGCTGGACGTGCGCGTCAAGGCGGAGATCGACGCCGCCTGGGCGCTCGCGATGACCGATCCGTATCCTGAACCGGCGGCCTTGCTCGACCGGGTGTACGCGCCTGTGGAGACCCGGTGATGCAGACCACGACCAAGCTGAACTACGGCACCGCGATGCTCGCGGCGTTCGACCATCTGCTCGCGACCTATCCCGAAGTCTTCGTGATCGGGCAGGGGCTGTGGAGCCCGTGGTACGTCGGCAACTCGATGACCGACCTCGACAAGCGGTACGGCGCGCACCGCGTGATCGACACGCCGGTGGCCGAATCCGCCTGCACCGGTGCCGCCGTCGGCGCCGCGCTCAGCGGGATGAAGCCGATCGTCGTGCATCCGCGCATCGACTTCATGCTCTACGCCATGGACGCCGTGGTGAACCAGGCTGCGAAGTGGGCGCACATGACGGGCGGGCAGGCGCATCCGGGACTCACCGTGCGTGCGATCATCAATCGCGGTGGTGAGCAGGGCGCGCAGCACTCGCAGGCGTTGCACGCCTGGTTCGCGCACGTCCCCGGGCTCCGTGTGGTGATGCCGGCCTCGGTCGCCGATGCGCGTGACCTGCTCATCGCGTCGACGCTCTCCCGCGATCCCGTCCTCTTCATCGACGATCGCTGGCTCTACGACCAGGAAGCCGAACTGCCGCCGATCGTCGAGCTCGACCTCGCCGCGCAGCGTCCCAAGCGCGTGCGCGAAGGGAAGGACATCACGATCGTCGGGTCGAGCTACGCGAC
>CAZAGK010000192.1:0-2523 GCA_964484775.1 uncultured Gemmatimonas sp.
CAAGACATTGGAGAAGATCGGTGTCGTCCCCCGTTCGGCCTGACGCGGCATTCCGCGAGTTGGAGACCCTCGTCCGCAACCTGGGCGAGGAGCTGGCCGCATTCCGCAAGCGTGCGCACGCGGCCGAGGCGCGCCTAAAGGCGATCGCCACCAGCGGCGGAGGCGGCGACGCCCGCGCCGAAGAGCGCGTGGCGATGCTTGAGAAGGAGAACGCCGTCCTGAAGGCTCGGCTGGAGTCGTCGGCCGAACGGACCCGCGCGATGCTCGAGCGTGTCCGATTCCTGCGCCAGCAGCATGTGGGGGAGGGACGATGAGCGGCACCAAGCACAGCACCAAGGTCACGATCTGCGGCGAGGAGTACACCATCAAGAGCGAGGTGCCGCCGGAGCGGACCCGCGCCGTGGCCGCTCACGTGGACGCCACGATCCGCAAAGTGATGGGGAGCGCCGCCGTGACCGAATCGCACAAGGCGGCGATCCTGGCCGCGCTGTCGATCACCGATGAGCTGTTCCGCGAACGGGACGCGGCGGCCGAGGTGGCCGACTCGATGGCGGGGCTGAGCAGCGAGTTGCGTCGCTGGCTGCCACCCGGAAAGCGTGGGGAGACGGCAGCCCCCTGACCGGCGCGAGGAAGGGCAGCGATTCGGGGTCCATTCGGGGTGTTCGGCCATAGGCCGGGCACTCCGTCGTTCGCATTGCCAACCCACCGGGAAAACGGTACTTTCCACTTGAGGAAGTCGGTGGACGTAGGTCCAAGCCACAGGAGGAGTTAGCCCGTCCCGTTCAGCGCCCTACGACGGCGCCCGACCGGATGGTCTGACCCACTGTGCGGGCTACGTCGCGGATTTCCGGGAAGGTCCTTGAATACCGTGGCGCGCCCGGCCCCGTCGGCGTGGCGGCGCTGCCTTGGAGTATATGACAATGGATCCGATGTTGATTCTTGCGATCGCGCTCGGCGTCGCCGGCGTGGCCGGCAGCGCGATCGCTTTCCGATCAGGACGTACCGCAGGACGCGCGGCCGAACTGGAGGCCCGCAAGGCCGCCGGCGACACGGCGGAACAGTTGGGGAAGCGCATCGTGGGCGAGGCGGAGCGCGAGGCTGACGGCCTCCGCAAGCAAGCCCTCCTCTCCGGCAAGGAAGAGGCGATGCGCGCCCGCGAGACCTGGGAAGCGGAAGCGCGGAAGCGCCGCGACGAGGTCGAACGTGAGGAGAAGCGCCTCCAGGAACGCGAGGGGGTGCTCGATCGCAAATTCGAGGTGATCGAGAATCGCGACAAGGATCTGTCGCGACGCGCGAGCGACCTCGGCCGCAAGGAGAAGACCGTCGAGGAACGGCAGGCCGAACTCGACAAGATGGTCGCTGAGGAGCGCCGTCGGCTGGAGCAGTTGGCGGGGCTCTCGGCCACCGAGGCCAAGGCCGAGCTCGTGCGCCGGATGGAGGAGGAGGCGCATGCCGATGCCGCCAATCGTCTGCGTGAGATCCGCGACACCGCCAAGCGCACCGCCGACCGTGAGGCCAAGAAGATCGTGGCGCTCGCCGTGCAGCGCATCGCCGCCGAGCACACGGCGGAGATCACCGTCAGCGCCGTGTCGTTGCCGAAGGACGAGATGAAGGGCCGCATCATCGGCCGCGAGGGGCGCAACATCCGCGCCTTCGAACTCGCCACCGGGGTGGACGTCATCATCGACGACACGCCGGACACGGTGGTGGTGAGCTGCTTCGATCCCGTGCGCCGCGAAGTCGCGCGTCTGGCGCTCGAGAAGCTCGTCGCCGACGGCCGCATCCATCCGGGGCGCATCGAGGAAGTCGTCGAGAAGTCCCGGCGCGAAGTGGACGCCGGGATCGTGGAAACGGGCGAGCAGGCCGCGTACGATGTGAATGTCCACGGGCTGCACCCGGAGCTGATCAAGCTGATCGGGCGCATGAAGTGGCGCACGAGCTACGGCCAGAACATCCTGCAGCATTCCAAGGAGGTCGCCTGGCTCGCGAGCACGATGGCCAGCGAGCTCGGGCTCGACGCGGCGATGGCCCGCCGTGGCGCGCTGCTGCACGACATCGGCAAGGTGCTGACGCACGAGCACGAAGGGACGCACGTCCAGCTCGGCGTGGAGGTCGCGACGAAGTACGGGGAGAACCCGCTCGTGGTGAACTGCATCGCGGCGCACCACGACGACGTGCCGCACGAGAGCGAGGTGAGCGTGCTCGTGCAGGCGGCGGACGCCATCTCGGGCTCGCGCCCGGGGGCGCGTCGCGAGGCGTTCGAGACGTACGTGAAGCGTCTCGAAGGGCTGGAGAAGATCGCGTCGAGCTATCGTGGCGTGGACCGCGTGTTCGCGATCCAGGCCGGACGCGAGATCCGGGTGATCGTGAACCCGGAATCGGTGGACGATGCGCGCATGCAGTCGCTGACGGAGGAGATCGCGCGTCGCGTGGAGTCGGAGCTGCAGTATCCCGGCCAGATCAAAGTGGTCGCCATCCGCGAAAAGAGAGCGATGGACATTGCCCGCTGAACTCATCGACGGC
>CAZAGK010000193.1:0-2460 GCA_964484775.1 uncultured Gemmatimonas sp.
GGCCGCCCTCTTCATCCAGTACCGGTTCGGCCTCGGCTTCGGCGACACCATCACCTTCTCCCTCTGGATGGGCGTGCTCGCCATGCAGGGATGGGCCGAGTACTCGCGGCATCGCGCGGGGGAACAGCGCTACCGCCCCGAGCACCGCGCCCTCGCCGCCCGCGTGCGGCGCGCCCAGTGGGCCATGGGATGGGTCGCACTCGGCGCCTGGATCGTGGGCGCCTACTCCATCACGGAGTTCTCCCCCACGAGCTGGCTCGGGTGGGCCGGTGGCGCGCTGGCCTGGCTGAGCAGCGCGGGAGCGGTCGTGGTCGCCAGCCTGATCCCCAAGCGGATGGGATTGCTCGACCACGACACCTACGCGCTCACCTATGGCGCCGAGCCGCCGCAGGCGCTCCCCGAAGGGACTGCCCCCGCCACTCCCATGCCGGCGCAGAAGAAGGAGGTGGTGATGTGGGTGGAGGCGCCGCGGTGAGCGGGCGGACAAGGCGAAGTGGCGCAAATCCGCACCTTGCATTTGCGCTCGGCGCCAAGTCGCCGGATATTGCGGAATGCTGAACTGGATCTGGATCGCGATCATCGCCGTGAGCGGTGTGATGTTCGCCTGGGCATTGCTGGCGACCAGCATGGCGGCGCTCGTCGCTGACCACTTCGTGGCGGCGGAGCGGGAGTAGCGGATGGCACTGCGCCACGGGTTGGAGATCGTACAACTTGGTGCCAGCGGCCTCATGGTCGCGGCGGGTGTGGCGATGGCCGTGATCGCGGCGCGCAGCGCGGCGGGGGAGCGGCAGTCCCGGCTCCTGGGCGCGGTGGCCATTCTCGTGTACGGGCTCCTCAACATCACGTCGGTCCTTGTGCACGGTGACAGCGCGAAGCTCGCGATCGCCGCGACGCAGATGCTGTTGTTCATGGTCTGGGTTCCCCTCTCCCTGCGGGTGAGCTACGCGCAGCGGCAACGCAGCTGGGCGACCGACGGCGGCCCCACCGAGGGCGATCTCGTGCGCTATCGCACCTTCGCCGTGCTCGGCGCCATCGGCACTGCCGGGATGGGCGGCGTCATGTGGGCCATGGCCGAGGGGAGCCGCGTTGGGCCGTTGCTCGGCGTGGCCGGCGCGACCTCGGCGGTGGTGTCGGTGCTCTGGATGCGGGGACTGCGCGTCGCGAACGGCGCGGTGAAGTGACGGCTGAGGCATCGCGGTGAGACGGGGGGTGAGCGGGATGCGCCGAGCGGGGCGGGGGATCGCGGTGGCCCTGCTCGTCACCGTGGGCGCGGCCTGTCGCTCCTCGAACAGCGTGACCCCGCCCGATCTCTCCAAGTACTCGGCGACGCTCAGGGTGGACAGCAGTGTGTATCATCTTGCGAACGGTACGGCGTGGTTCCTGCGGATCCAGGTGCGCCTCCAGAACACCGGCTCGGCCGACATCTGGACCCCGCGCCTCAACCCGTGCGCCTCGAGCAGCAGTCTTCCTCCGCTCGACCTGATCCGCACCGACACGGTGACCACGCGGCTCCGCTGGTGCGACTCGACCCTGACGCGCGTTCCCGCGCAGATCTCCTTCTCGCTCGCGCCCGGGGCGTCGCAGACGTACACCTACTACATGATGAGTCCCGCGCCGCCTCCCGACGCGCGTCCGGTGACCGGGACGATGGTCGCGCGGATGGAGGTGTATGCGAGCGCGTTGCTGCAGGCCGAGACGCTGTTGCCAGTGGCGATGCGGACGTCGGCGCCGTTCACGGTGGTGGCGCCGCCCTGAGAGGGGCGGAGGGGGGGGCGGCGGAATGTGGCGCAAATCCGCACTCCCGATTTGCGCGCGGGGAGGTGGGGCCGGATATTGGGGAGAGCTAGGCGCGGGCGGACTGACGGTCCCCACGCGGTGCGCTCCATAAAGTGAGGGTGTGATGTCCGAGTTCCTCTCGACGGTGATCGCGAATGTGCAGCAGCGGCCGATGTTGCTGCTCCCCTTCGCCATCGTGCTGCTCTATGCCATGACGTCGCGCTGGTTCCTGCGCCGCACGGCTGCGCCCTGGAACCAGTACAACAAGTACAACACGCCGGTGTTCCTCTGCGGCGCTACTTACCTTGTATTGCTGCAGGCGGCTCCGCAGTCCACGCCCCGCGACACGGTCGTGGGCATCGCGCTCGCGCTCGGTGCGCTGTTCCTCGTGCTCGACTGGCGCAACACGCGCCGCGTGCTCGAAGCCGCCAAGCATGCGCCGCCACCACCCGCTGACCAGATCGCGAGTCCGGCGTTCCGCTTTCGCGTCGCGCTTGGCACTTCACTCCTGCTCGCGGGGGGCGGTGCATGGGTGTTGGTCGCGTTCGGTACCTTTGCGCCGACCCTGATCACGGCAGTGATCGCGCTCGCGGGGTCGGTGGCGTTCGGCCAGATCGCGTTCCGGCTGCGCGGCGTGCGCGGGATCCGCTGACGCATGCCTCCTCTCACGGTGCTCGACCTGGA
>CAZAGK010000194.1:0-2449 GCA_964484775.1 uncultured Gemmatimonas sp.
ATCAGATCCTGAACCCGAATCGGACCGGGAACCAGCTGCTCGTGCGGCCACTCGTCAGCACCACCACGAGCCCGACATCCAGGAACGCCTTGTCGCTGATCTTCGGCAACGTCAGGGCCACGCCGCCCTGGAAGCCGAAGGCGGACTCGGTGTAGCTCCCCACCAGTGCCGACGGGCCCGTCGCCTTGAGCACGGTCTTGGCCTGATAGAGTCCGATCCCGCCGTACTGCGAGAGCTCCTTGTTGCTGTGATGCACCAGATTCGCGGCGAAGCCGACGTACTGATAGTTGTCCACCGTCCCCTTCGCGGCGAAGCGGTCGAAGCTGAAATCGGTGCGGTATCCCCAGCCCACCGACGACATCCCGGCCTCGCGACGCAGCGACACCCCGAGCCCGAGATCCGATGCGTTCCCGAGGTCGCCCACCGGGAGATTCACCCCGCCCGCGAACTCGATCCCCTGCGCGCCAGTGCGCTGGGGTGCGGCGAGGGCGGTGAGCAGTGCCACGACGGCCAGCGGCAACATCCTGATGGTGCGCATCCCAGTTCCTCCCGGTTCAGGCGGCCTCGACGGCCTCCTCCAATTGTTGACGGCGCAGCAGTTCCCAGTACCGCCCCTTCAGCGCCATCAGGTCGTCGTGCGTCCCACGTTCCACGATCCGCCCCGCGTCGAGCACGATGATATGGGTCGCATCGCGGATCGCCGTGATCCGGTGCGACGCGATCACCGCCGTGCGGCCCGCCAACGCCTCGCGCAGCCCGCGCAGGATCGCCGCCTCGGTGTGGGTGTCCACCGCCGAGAGGGCGTCGTCGAGCACGACGATCGAGGGGCGCCGAGCGAGGGCACGGGCCATCGCAGCCCGCTGCTTCTGGCCACCGCTCAGGTTGATCCCGCGTTCGCCGAGCATGGTGTCATACCCCGCAGGGAAGCCGGAGATCGTCGCGGCGAGCTGCGCGATCTCGGCGGCCCAGGCGGTCTCGGCGCCGGTCGTCGTGGCGGCGGTGCCGTGCGCGTGGCGCAATCCGTAGGCCAGGTTGGACCCGATCGTGTCGCTGAACAGCAGGCTCTCCTGGGGTACGAACCCGATCTCGGCGCGGAGCGCGTCGAGCGAGAGCTGTGTGAGGGAGACCCCATCCATCAGGACCTCGCCCGCCGTGGGATCGTACAATCGCGCCATGAGTTCGAGCAGCGCGCTCTTGCCGCTCCCGGTGGCCCCGACCACGCCGAGCGTTCCGCCGGCCGGGATCCGGAAGGAGATGTCGGTGAGGACCTCGCGGTCGGTGTACGCGAAGGAGACGTTGCGGAACTCGAGCGAGCGGCCGCCCGTGGTGGCCGGGAGTGCGGTCGGCACCTTGGGCGTGGTCACCGAGGGTTGGGCGTCGAACAGCTCGTTCAGGCGCGCCATCGACGCCTCGCCACGCTGGAAGAGGTTCGTCACCCATCCCAGCGCGATCAGCGGCCAGGTCAGGTTCGAGAGGTACAGGCCGAAGGCCACGAAGGCGCCCACCGACATCTTCCCCGCGATCACCTGCGAGCCCCCGATCCCGAGCACGGCGGCGGCGCCGAGTCCGGCGAGGGTCGTGAGGGAAGGACTCATTACACCGTAGAGGTTCGCGAGCCGCAGGTTCAGGCGCACGTACTCGCTGCTCGAGGCATCGAAGCGCTCCGACTCGGCGGCCTCCTGTCGGTAGGCGCGCACGATCCGCACTCCGCTCAGGTTCTCCTGCACGAGCGTGGTGAGCGCGCCGAAATGGGCCTGGACCGCTTCGAACCGATCGTGGACCGCGCGCCCGAGCTTGAGCATCACGATCGGGAGGAAGATCATCGGGAGCAGCGCGAGCATCGTGAGGCGCGGGCTGATCCGGACCATGAACACGAGCGCGACCACGCCGCCGAAGATCGTGTTGGTGAGGTACATGATCGCCGGGCCGGCGGCCATGCGGACGGCCCCCAAGTCGTTGGTCAGGCGGGCCATGATCTCACCGGTGCGCGTGCGGTTGTACCAGCGCGCGTCGAGGTGCGAGAGATGCACGAACAGATCGTTCCGCAGGTCGTTCTCGATCCGGCGGCTCACGCCGTTGAGGATCTCGCGCATCCAGAACCGGAACACCGCGTTGACGAGGATCAGTCCGACCATCGTGCCGGCGAGTTGCCAGACCACCCGCGGCGGCGCGTCGCTCCCCAGGGCGTCGATGGCGCGCCGCAGCAGGGTGGGGACGCCGTTCACGAGGGTGCTCGACACCACCACCGCCAGCAGTCCCCATGCAACTTGTGCACGGTACGGGCGGTAGTAAGGAAGGAGGCGTCGGAGAGCCTTCACGCGGTCGATTCGGTCGAGGGTCGCCTGCGACTAACTTTCACGGGATCGGTACGGTTTCCCGGAGATTCCCATGCGTGCAATCTACACTATCGCCTGTCTGTTCCCCCTCGTGGCGGTCGCCGCCTGCGGAG
>CAZAGK010000195.1:0-2268 GCA_964484775.1 uncultured Gemmatimonas sp.
GATGACCTGCAGGACATTGTTGTGGATGTTCTGCTTGTCGATCAGGTGGATATTCTTCACCGTTCCGTCGTCGCGCGTGAGGAACTGCACGTGATCCTCCTGGATCCGCGCGGTCTTCTCCACGATCCCGTCGTTCGCGCTGGCGATCTTTTGCGCGAAGAACTCCTGCCACTCTTGGTCAGAGAAGCTGATCTTGTTGAGTGCCCCCAGTCGGTCGCGGAGGTTCGCGACGAGATCCGCTTCGCTGGTGATCTCGAGTCGCTCGTAGGCCTGCTGCTCCAACTGCAGTAGCAGGGCGCGCTCGAGATCCGCCTCGCTCTGGTACGTCGCCTCCTTGATCCCCTCGGCGTTGTATTCGGCGACGACGGTACTCTCATCCGAAAGGGCGATCGGTTCGTACCTAGGGTACTTCTCGCTCATGGGACCTCCTTAGTCCAGTGCGTCGCCGGATGCCGCAGGAAGTCCTCCACGCTGACCCCATCCCCTCCGACGAGGAGGGTTCGGTCGGGCTTAAAGGCTTTGACGAATGCGGCCGTTCCCGCGTGCTGGCGCGGGGTGCGTCCACTCTTCACTTCGATGGCGGTCAAACGACGTCCATCCTTGACGATGAAATCCACCTCGAGGTTCCCTTCGCGCCAGTAGTGCAGCGTTCCTGCTCCACGCATCTCCGCGTTCGCGAGGTGAGCTCCGACCGCCGATTCCACCAGGCGCCCCCAGAACTCCCGCTCCGCGCGCGCTTCCTCCAACGTCAGTCCGCTCGCCGCGGTCATGAGCGCGGTGTTCAGTACCTGCAGCTTCGGACTCGAGCCCCTGCGTCGAGCCGCGTCCCCCGCGTACTTCGGAAGGGCGCGCACTAGGCCGGCTCCTTCGAGCAGGTCCAAGTAGTGCGCCAAGGTGGTTGTGTTGCCGGCATCCTGCAGTTGGCCCAGCATCTTGGTGTAAGAGAGCACCTGACCAGAATAGCGGCAACTCAGCTCGAACAATCGGCGCAGCAGGGCCGGTTTGTCCACGCGGGTCAGCAGGAGCACGTCCCGCGAGACGGACGTCTCGATCAGACTGTCGATCACGTACCGCTTCCAGCGCTCGGGCTCTCCGATCAGTGACGCCGCCCCCGGATAGCCTCCGTAGAACAGGTACTCGTCCACGGACCAGCCAAAGGCTTCGCGCATCTCGTTGTAGGACCAGTGCGTCAGCACCGTGCTCTCGAATCGGCCCGCCAGGCTCTCCGACAGCCCGCGTGAGATGAGGAGCGGCGCGGAGCCTAGGAGCACAACCCTGAGCGCGCGATTTGACCGGGTATCCTCGTCCCAGAGTCGCTTCACGGTCTCCGACCATCCCGGGATCTTCTGGATTTCATCCAGGACCAGCACCGCTCCCCGGCTTCCTTCAACCTCGAGCCTGGCCGCCTCCCACTGCTGCGCGATCCAGTCGCCTCCTTGGAGGGTCGGCTCGTCGGCGCTGGCGTAGCGAACGGGAATCCCGAGCGCCTGTGTGGCCTGCTGTACAAGGGTGGACTTCCCCACCTGCCGAGGGCCGGTCACTGACTGGATGAACCGACGTGGCTCCCGCAGGCGGGCCGTCAGAGCCGCGGCCTGGGGGCGTTTCAGGAGCTTAGCAGTTTTACTCATCATATTGAGTAATTTTACTCAATACATTGAGTAAATGCAAGTCAGGCGGCTTCCCGGAAGGTCAGGAGGCGGTCGCGGTAGTACTCGTACTGCTGGCGGCGGGCCCGGATTTCGGCCGGCAGACCGATGGAGAGGTCGTTGACGAGAGCGTCGAACTTGTCGAGGATCTCAGCTGCGCGAACCTGGTCCTCCAAGGGCGGGACCGGAAACGGAAGCCCTAGAAGGTTTCCGACCGCGAGGCCAGGCTGCGCCGACTTGGTCGCATACTGATTGAGGTTCATGTGCGACAACACATGGTAGGCCCAGTCGACCCTCACCTCGTCCGAGGTCACCGTCGTCACGACCGCGTGCTCCGTCGCATAGAAGCTTCCCGTGGCTCGTTGCACGTTTCCACACAGAGCCCCTTGGCGCCCGATCAACAGGTGGCCTCCCTGATGACTGGCCTCGCCCACGTATCCGCGAACGCCATTCCCTCCATAGCACGGAAATGGGGAACGCTCGCTTGGCGCCGCTGCAATTCTCGAGGCACTTATGTGCTGCCCGGCCTTCATCTCAAAAACTTCACCGAGGGTCAGCCATCGGATACTTGCTTGCTTGCTTGCTTGCTTGCTTGCTTGCTTGCTTGCTTGCTTGCTTGCTT
>CAZAGK010000196.1:0-2211 GCA_964484775.1 uncultured Gemmatimonas sp.
CGATACTCGACTCAGGCGCCCGCACCCCGAGGCGACGACGCGGCCCATGAAGGGCCGCGCCCACCAAGACCCTGAGCACGCGACATGACGACCATTGCTTCGACCGCGCACGACTCGCGCACGAGCGGAAAGTTCCTGACGTTCTTCCTGGCTGGCGAGGAATACGGGCTCGAGATCCTGAAGGTGCATGAGATCATCGGCTCGATGCCGGTGACCCGCGTCCCACGCACGCCCCACTTCGTCCGCGGCGTGGTGAACCTCCGCGGGAAGATCATCCCCATCGTGGACCTGCGCCGCAAGTTCGGCATGCCGGACGCGAGCGACGACGCGATGTGCATCATCGTGGTGGCCGTCGAAGGGGTCCCGATCGGGATCGTCGTCGACAAGGTCTCGGAAGTGCTCACGATCTCGGCGCAGGACGTCGAGGAGACGCCGTCGTTCGGCGTCGACGTGGACACCGAGTTCCTCCTCGGCGTGGCCAAGGCCAACGGCGGTGTGAAGCTGCTGCTCGACATCGACCGCGTGCTCTCGGCCGCGGATCTCCGCGCCACCCAGCAGATCGGCGCCGTCGGCGACCGCTCGACCGAACTCTAAACCCATCACCGCGCCGATCGGCGCGGTCTTCCCCCATAGGTATCGCATGTCCTGGTTCAACGATCTCAAAATCGCACAGAAGCTCACGGTCGGATTCTCCGCCGTCCTCGTCCTCACCATCGGGGTGGGGGTGTTCGGCGTGCAGCGGATCGGCAGCGTGAACGCCGCCGGTTCGCACATCGCCAATTCGATCGTCCCCGCCGTGCAGGCCAGCGAGGAGCTGAACGCCTACATGTCGGACTATCGCACGGCGGAGCTCTCGCATCTGCTGGCGCGCACGCCGGCCGAGGTCGCGGCGGCAGAGAAGGCCATCGAGGTCACGCTCAAGGACATCGAGGAGGCCAAGGTGATCTGGGCCAAGTCGAATCCGGATTCCGCCGAGGCGAAGGCGTATGCCTCCTGGGCTGCCGACTGGGAGCAGTTCCTGACGCGCAACAAGGCCACGCTCGCCGCGTCGCGCGCGGGCCGGAAGGACGAAGCCGTCGCGCTGGCGAACGGCGCCGAGATGGAGCCGTACGAGACCGCGATGACGTCGATCGAGGCGCTGATCGACGACAAGTCGAAGGACGCGGGCACGGCCGAAGCAGCCGCCACGGCGACCTTCGTCTCCGCCCGCCTCTGGATCGCGGCCGCGGTCGTCCTCGCCGTGCTGGTCGGCTTCGGCATCGCGATCGGTCTGGCCCGTCAGATCAGCAGCAATGTCCGGACGGTCGCCGACCGCGTGAAGCAGCTGACGAACACCTGCGCCGCTAACCTCGAGAGCGCACTGACACAGCTCGCCCGCGGGGATCTGAACGCCAAGGCGAACTACGGCACGCCGATGCTGACGAACGAGTCCAAGGACGAGATCGGTGAGCTGTCGCGGACGGTGAACGTCATGATCGGCCGCATGGTCTCCGGCATCAAGGCCTTCGAGCTCACGTCGCAGAAGCTGCGCGAGGTGATCGGGAGCACGCAGTCGGTGATCACCGCCGCCCGCGACGGCCGACTGAACGAGCGCGGCGACGCGCAGGCGTTCGAGGGCGGCTATCGTGAGCTCGTGAGCGGCGCCAACGCGATGCTCGACGCGGTCGTCGAGCCGCTCTCGACCGCGAGCGAAGTGCTGCAGAAGGTCGCGGCCCGTGACCTCACCGCCCGCATGGAAGGCGACTATGCCAACGACCTCCTGGTCCTCAAGACCGCGCTGAACAGTGCCGTCGAGAACCTGGAGATGTCGCTGGCCGAGATCGCCGGCAGTGCGGAGCAGGTCTCCGCGGCCTCGGGACAGATCGCCACCGGGAGCCAGGCGCTCGCGCAGGGGACGTCGGAGCAGGCCAGCTCGCTCGAGGAAGTCTCCGCGAGCCTGCAGGAGATGTCCAGCATGAGCAAGCAGAACACGGGGAACGCCACCGAGGCGCGCAGTCTCACCGAGAGCGCCCGCTCGACCGCGGCCCGCGGTGTGGACAGCATGCGCCGTCTGACGGACGCCATCAACAAGATCAAGAGCAGCTCCGATTCGACGGCGAAGATCGTGAAGACGATCGACGAGATCGCCTTCCAGACGAACCTGCTCGCCCTCAACGCCGCGGTGGAAGCCGCGCGCGCGGGTGACGCCGGTCGCGGATTCGCGGTCGTCGC
>CAZAGK010000197.1:0-2071 GCA_964484775.1 uncultured Gemmatimonas sp.
CGGCCCGGCGGTGATCGGCGTCAACGCCGCGTAGCGCGGATGCAGTTCGTGTCCGAGCGCCTCGAGCATCGAGAGACCCGCGCCGTCGCTGCCGGTCGCGGGGACCGAGAGACCGCCGGTCGCCACGACGAGCCGATCGCACTCCAGCGTTTCGCCGTTGGCCATCGTCACGCGCCATCCGCTCCCGGTCGGCGCGATGGATGTCACGCGGTGATCCATCCGGACCGCGACTCCCGCGGCGCGGGCGCACGCGATGAGCCCGTCGCGCACGTCACGTGCCTTGTTCGAGACGGGGAAGAGCTTGTTCGACTCGTGCTCCTCCGCGAGCGCGATCCCGAGGTCGTCCTCGAAGAAGGCGCGCTGCTCGCCGACGGGCCAGGCGCGGAGCATCTTGCGGAGAAGGTTTGGCGAGGAATCGGTGACATAGCGCGACTCATCCACGACCATCGGCAGGATGTTGCAACGCCCGCCGCCGCTGATGAGGATCTTCCGCCCGCCGTCGGCGCTCCCCTCGAGCAGTACCGTCTCCGCGCCACTGCGGGCGGCGAAGATCGCCGCCATGGAGCCCGCTGCGCCTGCGCCGATCACGATCACGCGCGGCATTCGGGACTCCGGGAATGGGGAAGGGGCGCTCGCGGTGGAAACTAACCGCGAGACGCCCCCGATGCCCCCGTTCTTGGAGCGTCTGACTACCGCGTCACACCGGTGATGAGCACATCCAGCTGATGGACCTGCCCCGTCGGCACGATCGTGTCAGTGGGAGCCGGCTTCCCCGGAATCGCGAACCGGAACTGGATCTGCACGAGCTGTCTGACGTGCCGGCCGCCATCCACGCGCGCGGGTACGAACCTCATCCCGTCCATCGCATCCTTGATCGCCGTCACGAAGGCGGGGTCGGCAGCGCGGATGATCTTGAGCGTCCCCGCCATCGCGGTGCCGCCGGTGTCGACCACCATCTGCGCGATGACCGTTCCGGTCGTGCCGGCATCCTTGAGCGCCTGCGGATAGCGCGGGATCGCGCTACCGGGTGCGAAGTTCGCCATATCGGCGACCTTGAACTCCCGCATCGGCTTCTTGGTCGTGTCCTGCGGCGTTCCCTGCGACCGTGACGGGATCGGGCGCACCGCGGCGAGCTCGCGGGCGAGGGTAGGGGAGGCCGCGAAGGCGCCCGCGACGAGAGCGACCGCGGTCAGGACGGCCGCGCGGAACATCGGGCGGTTCGGGACGGGAGCGTGCATGGCGTTGATCCTCGCGTGAAGTGTGGATGGGTGACCCGCCATCATCGGGGAGAAGGTCGCGTGACCTTGTCGTTGGGCGATCAGCATGAGCAGTTGTCCGTACGTCCGGGGGTCGGCGCCACCGCGCAGCACCCGCGTGTCACAGTCGAGTTCGCTCGCCACGCGCAGCCGTCGCGCGATCCACCAGAGTCCGGCGTTCCACGGCAGGAGTGTCAGGACGGCGTGTGCAAGCGCGAGTGTGCGTGAATCCCCACTCCGCACGTGCTCCGCCTCGTGCTTCAGGACGAGCGAGCGCAGTGAAGCGTCGAGCTCGGCGAGCCAGCTCGGGATGACGATCCGCGGCCGCCAGGCGCCGAAGACCGCGGGACCGACATTCGCCGTCACCAGGACCGCGACGCCGTCGATCTGGTCGGATTCGGCGTGTCGCGCCAAGCGTCGCAGCGCTCGCACGTTCATCAGAAAACGGACGAGCAAGACCATGGACACCGCGCCCCACAGGATCAACAACGGGGTGTCGAAACGTGCGAGGACCGCGCGCCATCCCAGCGATTGCGACGCCACATCGGGGATGATGCCGCCTGTCGCGTTCACCGCCCCTGGCGGCGCGGCGCCGATCCGCACGCCATCCGGGAGCGCGGCGACGAGGAACGGGGCGAGGAGCGGCCAGAGGCTCGACACGGCGAGTGCCAGCATCCATGGGGCGCGACCTTGCCGCCCGGTCAGGCGCAGGGCCCGTTCGGCGGCCCAGGCCGACGCAGCGGCCAACAGCGCCAGCACGGTCGCCCCCAACATCCAGAGCGCGATCATGGCTCCCTCCGGCGACGATGAGGCGA
>CAZAGK010000198.1:0-2050 GCA_964484775.1 uncultured Gemmatimonas sp.
GCCCGTCGTGTTACCGGAGGAAGCGAAACGCGTGGCGATCGAGGCCGCGCATCCGATGCCGTGGTATCGGTGGGTGGGGGATTCGGGTGCGGTGATCGGGATCGAGACGTTCGGGGCTTCGGCGCCGTATCAGAAGTTGTATGAGGAGTACGGGATCACGGCGGAGAAGTTGGTGGAGGCGGTGAAGCGGGTGATTGCGGGGTAATCGCTGCTATCCGTGAAAGTAGAGCGGGGCCGGTCGCTCGAGCGACCGGCCCCGCATTCACGTGCTCGCCGATCGAGACAGACTCACCATCAACGACTCGCCTCGCACTTGCCCACCACAGCGGACATCCCTATTTGAATCGCTCTTGCCATCTACCGTCGGGTTCGCGCACGAACACGTAGCCGTATGTGATCTGCAGGCTAAGGCCGTTCTGTCCAGTTGGCCGCGCTGAGAGCGCCTTCAGCAGGACGACGCTACTCTCTCGAAAGGTGCTACCGTCACGAAGAGTCGAGAAGATGAAGCGCGCGTCGCCGGCATGTTGTTCCGGGTGCGACGGATTCGAGTAGGGATAGAACGGCACGACGAGCTGAAGCTCGCCAGCCGTTGTGCGCACGCGAGTGATCTGGCCGAGCGCGACGCTGTCCTTGCCGCCGGCAACACGCATTGTCTCGAAACTCGGATCGAGTTGACTCGAGTTGGCCATGCAAGCAGCAAGCGTGACTGTCGCTAGGGCCCCTGACAAACGTGAAGCTTGAGCGATCACGGCTTCGCGTCTTCCCAGGGAGTACCACAGGTGTCACACGCGTGCGCGCTCTTCCCGCAAATGGCCTTCTGATGCGAGCCGCACTGCCGACATACTCGCATCCCGAAGATCAGCACTATCATGAACGGAACCTCGCACAGTAGAAGACCGCCCAACGGCAGGTGAAGTCGCATCATGCCGAATAGTAGTGCCGCGAGATTCGTCCCAAGTATCATGGGGACGCGAATCTTCGAGCGGTGCAAGGGTTTCTCCGTAAGGTCAACCACGATCATCGTCGACGCGCTTGAGAAAAGACACGCGCCAATCGCGAATTCTACCCACACTGCTCTTGTCGCGACGACCGTATCACTAGTCACCATTTGGGGTGCGCGCGAATGTACGCGAAGGAATGCTCGTCGGTCCTGGAGTTCTGACTCGCCGCAATCGACCATCTAAACGTGTAGGACGATTCGAGGCCAAACCCGTATTTCATCGCGATATTGCTCTCCGGGATGTAGAAGGTGCTCGGATTTCCCCCTACCGTCACAACGCCGCACGCGTATGTCTGGGTGACGGTGCAGCTCGCAGAGAACGGACCCGCGCCAAGCGAGCCGGTGAGGGCGGGGCCGAAGAAGGCGCTAGGCCCGCCTTGCGCATACCCTGCCTCTGGTCCCACGCCTGCGGACAGACCGGCAGAGGCGCCTCCGGTAAGATACAGTCCATAGTCCCCGCTGTCCGTCCAGTAGAACCCGGTCGCAATCCTTCCGCCGATTCCGAACACGGCTCCCGCGGATATGCCGACGTGGGCCACCCCGCCTGAATCCCGCTCGCCGGCTATCATGCCTACGGCTAGGCCAGCTCGTGCCGTCGACGCAGCACCGGCAAGAATGGTTCCGTACGTCACAACGGCATCTTTCGCAACCGAAATCCCGAACGCCGCGGCGGCCACATGACACGCTAAAGGTGGATTGTAGGGCCGACGAGCCTCCAATCGAGGATTTGCAGAAATGGTCGGTCCATTGTAGCGCTGGAGCGCAAGGTCGAGTGCGATGCCGGGATCGGTACCGGCTTGAATTGTCCCGCGGTTTGACGGTGTCGAGTTTCCGCCACCGGTGACATCAACACAACCCTTGCCGCGCTCGTATCGCTCAGACGGTTCGCAGTCCGAGTCCCGCCAGATGGTGCTCGTGAGCCCACTCGGATCCGTGAGGTTCACCGGATCGTTGCGCACATACGCGTACGGATGGATCCCCCCCGCGAGCCCGAGCGGGTCCTCGCTCACGAACCGCTCCAGCGTCGGATCGTACCACCGGGCCCGCACG
>CAZAGK010000199.1:0-1866 GCA_964484775.1 uncultured Gemmatimonas sp.
GCACCGGCGCATCCGCGGGCACTTCGTCGGCGAGGGCCACGGCCGGCGCTTCGAGCAGCAGCCGGTCCAGCACTTCATCCATCGTCCGCACGAAACTGAAGCGCATGTGCTCACGCACCGCGGCGGGGATCTCGCGCAGATCCTTCTCGTTCGACGCGGGGAGCATCACCTCGCGCAGTCCGCTGCGATAGGCCGCGAGCACCTTCTCCTTCACGCCGCCGATCTCGAGCACCTTGCCGCGCAGCGTCACCTCGCCGGTGACGGCCACGTCGCGCCGCACCGGGCGACGACTCATCACGCTCGCGATGGCCAGCGTCACGGCGACACCGGCACTCGGTCCGTCCTTCTGCACCGAACCGGCGGGGAAGTGGATGTGCAGATCGGTGGCGATCATGCTCGCGTCGTCGATCCGCAATGCCCGCGCGCGTGAGCGCACGTACGAACAGGCGGCGTCGACCGACTCGCGCATCACATCGCCGAGCTGACCGGTCACCGTGAGACGGCCACTCCCCGGCATGCGCAGCGCCTCGATGGTCATCAGCTCGCCACCGCCGGCGGTCCACGCCAGTCCCGTCGCGGTGCCGATCTCGGGCTCGATCTCCGCCTCTTCGGCGGCATAGCGGGGCGCACCGAGGACCTCTTCGAGGCGCGCGTTGTCCACGATCCACGCCCCCTGCTCGTCCTGCGCCTTGCGACGCGCCCGGCGTCGCATCACGGACGCCAGACTGCGCTCGAAGCCGCGCAGTCCGCTCTCGCGCGAGTAGCGGCTCGCGATCATCCCCAGCGACTCGTCGGTGAACTGCAGGTCGTAGGGCGTGATCCCATGCTCGTCGAAGAGGCGCGGGAGCAGATAGCGCCACGCGATCTCCACCTTCTCGTCCACCGTGTACCCCGCGATCCGGATGACCTCCATGCGGTCGCGCAGCGGGGCCGGGATGTCGAGCAGGTTGTTGGCCGTGCAGATGAACAGCACCGGCGACAGATCGACCGGCAGGTTCAAGAAATGGTCGACGAACGAGCCGTTCTGCTGCGGGTCGAGCACCTCGAGCATGGCCGCGAGCGGATCGCCGCTCGGACCGCCGGCGGTCATTTTGTCGATCTCGTCGATCATCAGCACCGGGTCGCTCACCTGCACGCGCCGCAGCGCCTGCACGATCAGCCCCGGGAGCGAACCCACGTAAGTTCTCCGGTGGCCACGAATTTCGGCTTCGTCACGGACACCGCCCACCGAGATGCGATAGAACGCGCGCCCGATCGACGCCGCGATCGCTTCGCCGAGGGAGGTCTTCCCCGTGCCCGGCGGTCCCACGAAGCAGAGGATCGGGCCGTGCGAGTTCGCGGCCTTGTGCGCGAGCAGTTTGCGCACCGAGAGGTACTCGAGGATGCGCTCCTTGGCTTCCTCGAGACCGTAGTGCCGGTCGTCGAGCGCGCGTTCCACTTTGTCGAGCGCGATGTCGTCGTCGCCGGAGCGCTTGCTCCACGGCAACGCGAGCACCCACTCGATGTAGTTGCGGAGCACCTGATACTCGCTCGACGCGGGCGAGAGGGCGCGGAGCCGCTCCGTCTCGCGGCGTGCTTCGGTCGCGACCTGCTCGGGGAGCGCCGCCTCGTCGATCTGGCGCAGGAGATCGTGCGCATCGGACTCGTTCGGGTCGCGCTCGCCGAGCTCGGTGCGGATCGCCTGCAGTTGCTGCCGCAGATAGAACTCACGATGATGCTGCTCGACCTTCACCTCGGTCTGCTTCTTCACGTCGTCGAGCACCTGCGCGCGCGCGACCTCCTTCTCGAGACGGCCGGCGACGAGTTCGAGACGCGCGACCACGTCGAGGCGCTGGATGGCCTCGTCGCGGTCCGCGATCTTGAACC
>CAZAGK010000200.1:0-1745 GCA_964484775.1 uncultured Gemmatimonas sp.
GATGGCGCTCGCGGGCCAGCTCCAGGAAACGCTTCTTGATGTCCTGGGGCGCGGGGACCTTTCCCGCGTGGTCGTGCTCGAATCGGGCGTAGATCGCCGCGACGCGCTTCTTGAGTTCGTCGGCGCTCGTGCCGTCCTTGGCGCGGACGTAGACGTTTGTGACGCGGGCGGGGTCTTCGGCGACGATCTGGGGCGTGACGATGCGCTCTTCGCCGGTCGCGGGGTCGATCTCGATGCGCGCGCCGAGGCCATTGGAGACTCGCTCGGCCTTCACGCCCTGATCGAGGTGGAGCTTGCGCTGCAGTTCCTTGAGCGGCGCGAAGACGACGCGGTTGTCGGTCTCGTAGATCCCGCTGTGGACCTCGTTGGCGACGGGGAGCGACCAGGAGACCATGTCGATGGTGCGTCCGCTGGCGTCGAGCGGGATGAGGTTGAGCGTGACGCTCATATTGTCGGGAGCGAAGACGCGAGCGGGTTCGAGGTCGCCCTTGACGGTGCGCCGATACGGCAGGCGCGGCTCGAAGTAGCCTTCGGGGAGGCGTGAGTTGAAGCCGCTGACCTCGATGCCCAGCACGGCGGCGGGCTTGAACTCGCCGGACTTCTCGTCGCGACGCTGGAGCTTGCGGCCATTCTCAAGGAACTGCTTCCAGTCGAAGCCCTTCCAGAACGTGTCGTCGGCGACGCGCGGGTCATCGCGCTTGACGTCTTTGCGGAGCGGCGTCTCGAGTGGTCGCCACCAGAGGGTGCGCTCGTACTCGGTGACTTTGGCGTAGCCCGGGCCGTCAATGCCTTTGACAAGGATGCCCTCGCGACGCCCGTCGGGCAGGGAGATCAGGCCGAAGGTCTCGATCAGTGGTGTCGCCGCGGCTACCGACTCGTCCTTCTCGAGGCGGTCGATGAGATCTTCGTAGTGCGCAAAGCCGGTGGATGGCCAGGAGATGTTGACATCGCCCAGGAGCGTGCGCCCGGAGTTGAGCAGCATGGCGAGGAAGCCGCCCATGACCGACCAGGTGATCAGCACCATGGCGGTGCAGAGGACGACGGCCAGCGACGCCAGCAGCGGCATGACTTTGCTGGTCAGGTATTTTCGGGTCAGCAGCGCCTGATACACGGAGCCCCCTGGTCGTTGGCGGACCAGTGTAGGTCGTGATCCGCGTCAGCACCCCGCTTCGAACTCAACGACGAACGCGTCGAAGTCGTCGGCGTTGACGAAGCCGTTGCGGTCGTAGTCGGCCGCGGGGAGCGCGCCGATCCAGTCGACCACGAAGTCGTCGTAGTCGTTGCCGTTCATGAACGCGTCGTGGTTGTAGTCGGCGCGGCAGAACGTCTTGGCGAGGGCGAGGAGCCCGGCGTAGATCTCCTGGCCGCTGGGGATGATGTCGGTGGGAGGCGGCGCAAAGCTCCCGCCGCGGAGCTCGGGGCTCCACATCATGACGTTGCGGTCGCCGTACCACCAGTCGAGGTTGCCGCCGCTGACGGGGTAGAGGGTCGTGTAGCACGGGCCGTAGGTGAATGTCTTGTTGTGGACGCTCTTGATGGCGGCCTGCATGATCTTGCCGTACTTATTGAAGAATGGGAGGGCGGCGGGGGGCGTTGCGGTGTAGCCCCAGGGCGAGAGGAGATACTGGCCGTAGGTGTGAACGTCGAGAGCGATGGCGATGCCGGGGGTGGCGAGGACGTGGTCGCGCATGACGGCGGTTTCGGGCTCGGAGAAGGGCGCGGTTCCGCGGTAGACCTCGCTTGAA
>CAZAGK010000201.1:0-1731 GCA_964484775.1 uncultured Gemmatimonas sp.
GCCCGTCGTGTTACCGGAGGAAGCGAAACGCGTGGCGATCGAGGCCGCGCATCCGTTGCCGTGGTATCGGTGGGTGGGGGATTCGGGTGCGGTGATCGGGATCGAGACGTCCGGAGCGTCGGCGCCGTATCAGACGCTGTATGCGGAGTACGGGATCACGGCGGTGAAGTTAGTGGAGGCGGTGAAGCGGGTGATTGCGGGGTGATGGTCTGGGTCGAGTGAAGCGAGGCCGGTCGCTATTGCGACCGACCCCGCTCTGCCGTCCCCTGACGAAAGGTAGTTTGATCGATCTTCAGGGCCCTAGGCCAATCTCCCGGTCGTGAGTTCAAAACCGGACCGAGATCTGTGCTACCCGAAAGGGTGACGCTCATGTCGAGGTCGCGTCCCGCCTGTGCCATGCGCACGCCCCCGCACCAATGGCACCGCACCGACTACGCATTGCCGACCGTGCTTCCGTCAAACACGCACCTGACACGACGTGCCCAGTCTATCTCAAGAAGGGCGTCCAAGGAAATCGGAATGGCTCAGTTTGTAGGAGCAGCGTCGCCTGCGACTAAACACTGTGCCTCAAGGCCAGTTGCCGATAACCGAACCGACCTTTCCGCAGGGGACCAAGTCGTACGAAAGCGGTCGAATGGCGGTGTCTGGTGCGGCGCTCGATACGACCATTGCTCCTTCATGGGTTTTGATCGACAGTCGAATGTTTATGCTCGCGTGCAGGTTCATGATGTGGAGAATCGGCTCGCGAGTGAGAGAATCGATGTTCCACGTCGCCGCGAGGAGTTTATCACTAAGCTTGCCCGAGAAAATCCTCAGCGGATACTGAACGGTCCTGCTTGACGGGTCGACGATTGAATCCTGCGACAGAAGTGCGACTGGACCCAAGTCCTTGAGATACGCACCCAATTCGTTTCTCTTGAGACCCACGGTAGAGATCGAAATACAGTCGGTCGGTTGGGGCATTCGCGAGCCGATCGCCGTGAGAGTTTCATCTTTGGAATGGCTCGCCTTCAGTCGTTCAGCCGAGCAACCAAGCTGAATGATACAGAGACCTAGAGAGGCGACGCGCAAGCTTCCCGTGAGAGTTCTCATAGTGCCTCCTTGAGTTTCCTTGATTACTTGCAGGCCGTTCCAGCGGCGTAATACATGTCATCGAAGTGAGGGTAACGGTTATGCATCTCGACGCCCAGATTCGACATTGGAACCAGCTTGTGCTTTACCTCGTGCGCGATCGTCTCCGTCAGTGTACGCCGCCCCCAGCCAGCTGCTGTGCTTTCAGGAAAGATCGCCCAACCTCGGAGTTCAATTTTTGGGTCTATTGAAACGCCCCACCCAATTGTCTCCGTCTCTGAGCGTGGGATCTGAGAGGGCTCGGAGCATTTGATCTGGGAACATAGTAAGCGCCTCTCTCCCAAGGTCTCGACATGTGGGGTTCCTCAGGAGCTTCCGGATTGCGTTCAACACCTTCTTCTTCTCCGCTTCGTTTAGCGGTCGAACCTCCTGCGGCTGAGGTGTCGATGCCGCCGCTCCGCCGCCGCCAGCGGACGGCATCGCCTCATAGCAGTCCGCGCCTTCATACCACCTGCCGCCAGACCTCCACGCCGTTCACCTTCATATAGTCGTAGTTGGTCACGAGCCGGCACAGCCCCGCCGGATCGCGGTAGTTGATGGGATCATTGCTCACATACGCATACGGATTGATCCCCCCCGCGAGCCCGATCGGGTCCTCGC
>CAZAGK010000202.1:0-1729 GCA_964484775.1 uncultured Gemmatimonas sp.
TCGCGTCGCATCGCGGTGGTCGGTGATGCCATGCTGGATGTCTATCTGCGTGGCGACGTGGACCGGATCTCCCCTGAAGCGCCCGTGCCCGTGCACCGGGTGCGCGACCGTGTGCTCGCGCTGGGAGGCGCCGCGAACGTGGCCCAGAACGCCGCCGCGATCGGTTGCCGGTCGGAACTCGTGGCGGTGGTCGGCAACGATCCCGCGGCGCGGCAGCTCGAGGAGCTGCTCGCCACCCGCGGCTGCGAGACGCGCGGGCTCGTGGCGGTGGACCGCCCCACGACCACCAAGACCCGCATCGTCGCCCGCTCGCAGCAGCTGCTGCGGATCGACGAGGAGCACGACGAGGACTGCTCCCCCGCCGATGTGGCGCGCGTGCTCTCGCACGTGGAGCGCGCGCTCGATGGCGCGCATGCGCTGATCCTTGAGGACTACAACAAGGGCGTCCTCGTCCCTGCAGTGATCGAGGCGAGCATCGCGCAGGCCCGCGCGCGCGGGATCCCGATCATCGTGGACCCGAAGTACCGCAACTTCTTCAGCTACCAGGGTGCCACCGTCTTCAAGCCGAACCGCCGCGAGCTCGAGGCAGCGCTGGGCGCCTCCGTGGATCTCTCGCACCCCGAGGCGCTGCCCTCACTCGTGGAGCGGCTCGGCGTGGAATCGGTGTTGCTCACGTTGAGCGAGCACGGGATGGCCTTGATCGAAGCCGGTACTGCCGAGGCCACCGGGGGCGTGCAACGCATCGCGACCACGGCCCGCGAGGTCTACGACGTGGTGGGCGCAGGAGACACCGTGACGGCCTATCTGGCGGCGATGCTGGCCTCAGGGGCCACTCGGCTCGAGGCGGCGGTGATCGCCAACTACGCGGCTGGGATCGAGGTCGGGAAGATGGGGGCGGCCACGGTTTCGCCCGAGGAAGTGCTCGGGGCGTTCGACGCGCACAGCTGATAGGGCGCGCGGCGATCCGGAATGCGAAGCGGCCCCGAGGCGATCGCCTCGGGGCCGCTCTGACGTTGGGACGTCGGGTGCTACCGGTTCATGCCCCTTGCGAGAGCCGTGAGGGCCGCATGAATGGCCACGAGCGCCGGCGGCGGGCTCTGGAGCGCGCTCGCAGGTGCCGACGCGACGAGAGCATTGTACGCACTGATCGCACCCGCGATCTTGGCCGGGGTCGCACCGCGACCAAGCCCCGCCATGGCCTTCAGGAGCGCCACCGCCGCCGGTCCGTTCAATCCGGCGGCGGAGAGCTGGCCGGCCATCTGGGTGGCTGCTGCGATCTGCTGGCCCGGCGAGCCGGCGATCAGGTTGTTCACCGCGACCGCGGCGGCAACGGTAGGGGCTCCGCCGGTCAACGGCGAGATCGAAGCCGACAGGGAGGTCGGGGTCACCAAGTTGGCCACGGCGATCGAACCCAGCCCACCGGCCGACCCACTACCGCCGCCGAAGATGCCGCTCACGGTGGAGATCGTGATCTGCGTGCCGGCCTGGCTGCTGTTGTTGATGTTCTGCGCGGCCAGCGGCGCAGCGGCCGCGAGCACGAGCCCGAACGAGAGGAGAGTCTTCTTCATAGCGAGTATGGCTCCGGAACTAGAAGGTCGAGTCGAGAAATCGTGAATGAGTAGTCAGCCGTTCGATCAGCGCTGCGGCGCCTTCAGGTTCTCGCCACCAGCCGTGATCTCGAACTCAGCGCGACGGTTCTTGCTCCACGCGTCTTCCGTGTGGCCGCTGT
>CAZAGK010000203.1:0-1598 GCA_964484775.1 uncultured Gemmatimonas sp.
GATCGCCGCCGCGGATGCCCGGCGGCGGATCGTCGGCGACGAACCCCGGCTCGCCCTGCTCTCCTTCTCGACGCGCGGGTCGGGCGGCGACGGCGGCTCGATCGCCCTCGTGCGCGAGGCCCTGGCCATGATCCGCGAACGCGAGCCGGGACTCAAGGTGGATGGCGAGCTCCAGGCCGATGCCGCGCTCGTGGAGGCGGTGGCCGCCCGCAAGGCGCCGGGGAGCGTCCTGGCGGGGGAGGCCAACGTGCTCGTCTTCCCCTCGCTCGACGCCGGGAACATCGCCTACAAGCTCACCGAGCGGCTGGCGGGGGCCACCGCCATCGGCCCGATCCTCCAGGGACTCGCCCGTCCGGTCTCCGATCTCTCGCGCGGAGCCGACGCCGATACCATCTTTCACGTGGCCGCGCTCGCGGCCCTGCAGTCACGGCCCGCGTCGTGACCATCGGGACGAGCGTCGGCCTCCCGCACTCTCAGTCGCCAGGAGCGCACCGGTCATGAGTTTTTCGGTCTCGCATCATGGGGACGTCGCGATCGTCGACGTCGAAGGTCAGCTCGTCGTGAGCAACCGCCAGGACCTCAAGCAGCGCGTACTCGACGAGGTCGAGAAGGGCACCACCAAGGTGCTCGTCGACTTCGCGCACGCCGGATACATCGACAGCTCGGGGCTCGGCGTGCTCGTCTCGCTCGCCAAGAAGATCCGCGAGAACGGCGGTGATCTGCGCCTCGCGAACCTGAACGAGGACCTCCAGACGCTGTTCGAACTCACCAAGCTCGACACGCTCTTCCAGATCTCGGAGACCCGGGACGGCGCGCTGGCGAGCTTCTGAATGATCGCAGGCGAGATGGAACGGGACGCCGAGACGCTCGACGTCCGGATCCCGAGTGAGGTGCGGCACATCGAGGTGGTCGTCGCCGACATCGTGCGGCTCGCCGAGTCGTGGGAGTACTCGCGCAAGCACCTGGCGCTGAACCTGCCGGTGGCGCTCACGGAGGCCCTGTCGAACGCCATCCTCCGCGGGAACAACGAGGACCCCTCCAAGTCGGTGCGGGTGCGGGCCGAGTTGTCCACGGAGCAGCTCGTGGTCGATGTCTCCGACGAAGGACTCGGATTCGACCTCGCGGCCTGCACGGCGGATCCGACGGCGGCGGGGAACATCATGCGCGAGGACGGGCGCGGGCTCTTCCTCATGCAGAAGCTGATGACGCGTGTCGAACGGTTCAGCGACGGTGGCAACGTCGTGCGACTGGTGCTGCGCCGTGGCTGAGCCGCGCGACGAGCTCGCGCAGGCGCGACGCGAGGCGCAGGCGGCCAACGCCGAGCTCCTCGAGCGATGGGAGGAGATCAATCTCCTGTATTCCATCGGCGACATCCTCGGACGCACGCTCGACCTCGCCGACGCCGCCCGCACGATCCTCGCCGCCATCAGCGACACGGTGGGCGCGGGCTGCGGCGCGATCTTCGTGCACGAGGCCAGCAGCGGCTTGCTCCGGCCGCTGACGGTGCAGGGGGTCGAGTCCGCACGCGTCGCGCCGGTGCCGATCGACGACGACGCCAGCCTCGTGGGGGGCCCGAATAGCGCACGCCAACCCCGACC
>CAZAGK010000204.1:0-1541 GCA_964484775.1 uncultured Gemmatimonas sp.
TGTGGTGTGAGTCCTGTGTTTAGTTGGTCGCGTCGACCGAGACGACAGTGGCGATCGGGAACTGCCGTGTGCCGCTCGACACTACTGCACCATTCGTGCCAAAGCCGACGCCATCGATGTGCGCGCTGATCCGGGTGGCGGGATTCGTGACCGCGGTGGCGCCGGCGGCGCTGCGTACGTCGAAGACCACCTTGTAGTTACCGCTGGGGAGATTGCTGGTGAGATTCTCGAGCGAGACGGTCTGCGTGCCACCGAGCACGTTGCCGAGATGCGAGCTCGAGAGGGTGTTGCCGTTGGAATCGACGATGCGCACGGTGAGATCGCCGCCGGCGCCGGCGATATCGGCCGCCACCCGCTTCGTCGCGTTGGCGCCCACGGAGATGGTGTCGCTCTCGACCGTGACATTCTTGCCGAGCAGACCGATCGCGGTGGAATCATTGACCGCCCCCGCCATCGCGGTGTTGGCCGCGGCCTGCGTGTCGAGCTTCGTGCCGATGTTCTGCAGCTGCTCGAGCTGCGAGAACTGCGCGAGCTGCGCCGCCATCTGCGAGCCGTCGGTCGGGTTGAGCGGATCCTGATGCTGCATCTGCGCGACCAGCAGCTTCATGAAGGAGTCCTTCCCCATCGTGCCTCCCGCGCTGTTCGTGACGCTCTTCGACGCGGCGGTGGTGGCGATGTTGCTACCGTATCCGGTGATCGGGGCGGTCATTCCTGTTCTCCTTTCGGGTCGCGCGGACGGCGACGCTGTTGATCGTTCGGGTTCTTCTGACCGCTCTGCGCGCCATCGCGCGAGGCGGACGAGTCGTAGGTCGGGGTCGGTTCGTTCAGACGGGCGGCGCTCACATCGCCGGCGGCGGAGAGCGCACGCGCCAGGTCGGCGACGGTCGTCGGCGCCGAGCCGGCGGCCGCGGTGCGCACGTTCAGCGAGTCCATCGAGAGGCCGCGCGCGGCGAGCGCGTCGATCAGTTCGTTCGAGCGCTGGCCGATCTGCGTGGCCAGCGAGCCATCGCGGAAGTCGAGTGCGGCACCGACGCGCGAACCCATCGTGCCGACGCGCACCCGATCCTCACCACCCATGCCGTTGTCGAGGCGGAGGAGCATCTGGTTCATCGGCTGCTGCTGCTTGGCTTCCTGCAGCTTCATTACCGCTTCGAGGCGCTGCACCGTGGTGCTGAGGATCGGCGCATCGACGCGACCGGCCGCGGCGGCTTCACGCGCCCCGATCGACGCGGCGGCATCGGCCTGCGAGAAGCGGGAGGCGTTGCTGCTGGCGGCGCTGTCCGAGGGGCCGAGCGTGCGACGATCGGAACGCTTCGCGTCACGCGAACCGTCGCGCGAACCGGCGGCACCGTTCGTCCCGCGCGGCGAACCGGCGCGGTCGTTCGGACCGAGGGCGGCGTTGTTGAGCATCGGCGCGTTCTGCGCGACGGTCGCCACCTGGGCGACCTGCGCCACATCGGCGACCTGTGCGACCTGCGCCACCTGCGCGACCGGAGCCACCGACGCGACCGTCGCCACCTGCGCGACCGGAGCGACCGAGG
>CAZAGK010000205.1:0-1539 GCA_964484775.1 uncultured Gemmatimonas sp.
CTGCGGACCCCACCCGGGCTGCAGGCCGAAACCGAGCGCCTTCACCAGACTCTCACGCTCGGCGCTGCCGAACAGCTCCTCCCCCGGATCGTAGATCGAGGGCGGCAGGTCAGGGGAGTTCACGAGCTTCGTGCTGTCGCAGGGGATGCGCTCCATCACGTCGAGCGTCCCCTGGTAACGACGGACCTGTCGCGTGTAGACACCGGAGGCGGCGCACTCCTTCTCCTTCTGCGCCGCGAGCTCCTTGGTGCGCGCGGCGCGAGCGATCCGCATGAGCGAGTCACGCAGCGCCGGCGGCGTCTTGGCCGCATTGAGCGAATCGCGGTACTGCACGAGTCGCGTCGGCCCGCTGTTGATGATCGGCAACGGCGCCTCGAGCGCGTTCACCGACTCGTACTTGAACTTCTGTTCCATCGTCACCGGGATCCGCATGAACCCCGCCTGCGCCTTCCCCTCGAACGCCTGCGCACGCGGCATCCAGAAGCGCTGGTTGTAGAGCCCGTACTCCATCGTGATGGCGCTCACGTCCACCTTCATGGGCGAGAGCATCGCCTTGACGTAGATGGGGACGTTGTCGTTGTTGTTGTTCTGCCCGTTGCGCTGACGCTCGGCCGCGCGCGCGGTGTCGGAGCGGTTGCGCTGACTCTCCTCGTCGGCGAGCGCCCACACGTCCAACTGCTCGCTGATGCGGTACACCGCACGCACGAGATGCGCCGACTCCTCGTCGAACCAGAAGGAGCCCACGCTCAAGTTCCACTTGGGACTGCGCGCCGCGATCTTCAGCTCGCGCAGCACGAGTTTCTTGCCATCGGGGAGCCCCATCGTCACCGAGTCGCCCGTCGCGTAGGTGTAGTACGCCTCGGCGCCTTCGGCGATCGGATGCACGAACTCCCGCTCGTCCACTTCGGAACGCGCGAGCCCGCCGCCGATCCACAACTGCTCGCGTCCCGGGTAATACGGAACCGGCGAGAGTCCATTCACCTCGCCGCTCACGTCACCGGCGCCCTGCGCGATCGGCACCGCGGTGCGGTTCCCCTTGAGCTCCACCAACGCGCCCTTCCCGCGCTCCCACTGCACGCGCGAGGCCTCCTCATGACGCATGGCGAGTCGCTCGCGCGAGAGCACCTTGAAGCCCAACCCGACGCTCAATCGCTGGTAGGTGGTGGCGTCGTAGCTCGCGAGCATCGAGTCCTGTACCAGGCGCGAGGCGCGCGCGCGGAGCAACAGCGACTTGGCGGCCGGATCCTTGAAGGCCGTCGCGAGCATCTCCGGGGTGACCGCCACGCGCCGCGGTTCGCGACTGGGGCGGGCGATCCCCGTCTCCTCGAGCAGCATCTGCGCTTCGCCGCGGCTGCGGTTCCGGGCGGCGACGCGGGCCTGACAGGCGGAATCACAGCTCGACCGGACGCTGACGCCCACGGTGGCCTGAAATGCGAATGCGACGGGGAGGAGAGCGATCATCTGGGGGGTCTTGGGGTGGAAGGTCCTGCAGGTGATACGCTCCCGGCGCTGTTGATGTTTCGTTGCTCGACGGCCGCG
>CAZAGK010000206.1:0-1386 GCA_964484775.1 uncultured Gemmatimonas sp.
GTGCGTCGAGCGTTCAGACCATCGTGCGGATCGCGGATCGCGACGTGCTGCAGAGCGGATGGTTGCTCGGCGAGAGTGTCGTGGCCGGCAAGCCGACGATGGTGTCGGTCGCGGTCGGGCAGGGGCGCGTGGTGCTGTACGGATTCCGTGTGCAACACCGCGATCAGACGCACGGCACCTACAAGCTGCTGTTCAACGCCTTGCAGAAGTAGCCCGCGGCATCGCGTCACGAAGGACGAAGGCCCGCGCCGGAACTCGGCGCGGGCCTTCGTGCCTACAGCGAGCGATTACTTCTTCTCCGGACGCGGGAGCGGCGGCGGCAACTGATCCGTGAAGCGCCACGGCGCTGCACCGTCGCGCGTGAGCGGGGTGTTGGCGAGCCGCGCGCGCACCATCGCGATCGGCATCGGGCCACCCTGGTAGATGGCGTCGTGGAACTGCAGGTCGGTCATCTTCTTGCCGTCCACGAGCTCCTTGTGCAGCGCGCGGAGCTGCAGGCCGCCGAGCATGTAGGCGGCCTGATAGAGCGGAGCGTAGGCACCGCCGAAGGAGCGACGGACTTCGCCCTCGGCGTTGTTCGGCTCGAAGTTCACGGCATCGATCAGATACTTGATCGCCTGCTCAGGGGTCATCTTCCCGAGGTGGAAGCTCAGCGAGAAGACGATGCGGGCGCTCCGATGCATGCGCCAGAAGAGCGCGCCGATGCGATCTTCCGGGGTCACGTGGAAGTCGTGGTCCCAGAGGAACATCTCCCAGTAGAGCGCGGCCCCTTCGTTCCAGAACGGGGTTCCGAACACGCGACGATGCGTGTTGTAACGCGCCGTCATGAAGCCCTGCAGATGGTGTCCCGGGTTCAGCTCGTGGAAGACGGTGGCGTGCGAGAAGTGCGGGTTGTTGCCGCGGAGGCTGTTGGCCTTCTCCTCGTCCGTCATCTCGTTGGTCGGGTACGACACCTGGATCACGTCGCCGCCCAGAAAGAAGGGGGACACGCGCTGCCGATCCGGAGAGATCATCTCCATGCGCCAGTCTTCCTTGGCCAGCTCGGGGATCGTGATCCACTGATGCTTGGCGAAGAACTCCTCGGCCTCGCGTCCGAGACGGCGGATCAACTCCGGTTGCTCTCCCGGCGGCACGTAGGTGTCCTTCACCTTCTCCATCGCGGCCTTCCAGTTGTCGCCGAAGCCCATCTCGCGGGAGGCCTTCTTCATCTCGCTGAGCGAGAACTGGTACTCGCGTTCGGCGATCTCGATCAGCTCTTCCGGCGTATAGGGGATCAACTCCTTCTGCAGATCCGCCATGAGCCCGTCGCGCCCGATGGGATCGCCGATGATCGGTGAGCCGGCGTCGGCGCTCATGGCGCCTCCGCCACCCCCGCCTCCGCCTCGT
>CAZAGK010000207.1:0-1384 GCA_964484775.1 uncultured Gemmatimonas sp.
GGAGGTAGGTGTAGCTCCGGGTCCGGGCCCCCGTGCCCGGGGTGGTCTCCGCCACCAGGTCGTCCCTGACGTTCTCCCCGCAATTCTAAACCGACAAACTCCACAGGGGGCCCGAGTACGCGAGAGGCCACCTGCGTCTGCCTGCGTCACGGATAGCGAAGCGGGGCCGGTCGCACCGGCGACCGGCCCCGCGTGATTGTCTGTGACAAAGGTAGGCTAGGGTCACGGCTCGCGGGCCAAGGTCCGATGCCTGATGGTCAGCCTAAGTCTGGAGAGACGGCGGGAGGGACGTCACTTGTTCTTCTTCGACGGAACCGTACGGAACAGTGATATTCCCCAAAGTACACCTCCAATCGTTGAGATAATCGCTGAGAGAGACAGCTGGTCTACGAGCGAATCGTTCCTCATCAGCGAATGCAGCACGTATATAATGGTCGGCCCCACGGCAACGACTCCGGTAACAGCCGACCCGAGAGAGGTTGCACGGAGCGGTCTGAGCAATTCCGCGACGGCTCCGATGCTGACGCCGGCTAGCAAGTGCGCCAG
This sequence comes from uncultured Gemmatimonas sp., assembly GCA_964484775.1. Taxonomy (GTDB): domain Bacteria; phylum Gemmatimonadota; class Gemmatimonadetes; order Gemmatimonadales; family Gemmatimonadaceae; genus Fen-1231. Next base: position 547 of record CAZAGK010000207.1, read on the forward strand.
AGCGATCTCTCGGTAGGTCAAGCCGATCTCCCGCGCGGCGCGCGCAGAATCGACGAGGTAGAAGAGGCTAACCAAGATGAGTGAAACACCGGCGATTCCGACGCCGTCTCCAATCCCGCGAAGAGTACGAACCGCGAGGGTAGGTCCTCCCGAGTCGCTTCTTGCAAACATCAATAGCACCTCTCGGTTGCAAGTTTGCGCAAGTCCTTCGCGAAGGCTACCGGAGAAATCAAGCTCATTGCGATATCCCAGATGCCGTCTGAGCCTTGCCCTGTGACGGCACGCTCAAATCCCATCGGACCAAGCAGTGACGCTTCGAAGGCAACTAACGGCTTCACGGAACCTCGTTTCATCGATTCGCGAAATGCATTGATTGCGGTTGCGTCCTGCAGGGCGTATCGCAGGAGAGCCACTGCGCGGGGCGCCTGCTTTGCGCTCGCCCATGCAAGTTTGGCTCCTTTGAAATACGGAAACAACATTGCACCATCCACGATCGTAGCTACCCAAGCCGCCGAGCACGTTCGAATGTGTTCCCGATCCGCCAGCCTCTTGTCGGTCGAACCGTACCCGTTCAGGTATGAGTCAGGAACGTCCGGAAGGTCAAGGCCCAGAGGAAGCATGCCGCGAGTGGAGGGACTCCGGGCGGTACCGCTGGTGACATCCTGACAGACGAACCACACATCATACCTCTGTCCTGCGGGACAGTCGATGGTGTAGACCGTGGGCAAGTCGTACGCTGCTCCAGGAGACAGCCCGAGGGGATCCATCGCGTTGATGGGATCGTTGCTCACATACGCATACGGATTGATCCCCCCCGCGAGCCCGATCGGGTCCTCGC
>CAZAGK010000208.1:0-1312 GCA_964484775.1 uncultured Gemmatimonas sp.
GTCCCGGCGGGTTGCTCGACCCGTGCGGACGGATGTCCTCGCACCCGGCGGCCTCGAGCATCTCGACCATGGCGGTCTTCATGTGCTCGTCCATCGCCTTCTCGTTGTCGCGCCAGCGCACGTCGATGTGCGCCGCCGGGATCCCCCACTTGTCCTTGACCATCGGATCGAGGGTGATGCGATTCGCCTCGTGCGGCAGGGTCTCGCCCCAGCCGCTGGCGGAGAGTCCCCACGGTCCGAGATCGTCGATCAAGCCGTTCTTGAACGCCGCGCCGTAGCCGGGCATCGAGCTGCCACGCCCCCAGCCGCCGCGTCCGCCCCCGCCCTGCATCCCGTAGCCGCGGAGGAAGTTCTTCTCCTCGCGCTTCACGTTCTGGAAGCGCGCGATGTAGATGCCGTTCGGGCGACGCCCGATGGTCTTCTTGTCGAGGAATCCGGGCATGCGCCCACTCGCGCCGGAGCCATAGTGATGGTCCATCACGTACTTGCCCAGGGTGCCGCTGGCGTTCGCCATCCCGTCGGGGAAGTGGTTGCTCTTGCTGTTGAGCAACAGGCGCACGCTCTCGATCGTGCTGGCGCAGAGGAAGACGATCTTGGCTTCGAACTCGATGCTCTGCATGGACTGCGCGTCGATCACGCGCACGCCGCGCGCCTTCCCCTTCTTGGGATCGTAGAGCACTTCGGCGACGACGCTCCACGGACGCAGCGTGAGCCGCCCCGTCTTGCGCGCCGCCGGCAGGGTGGAGCCGATCGAGTTGAAGTACGAGTGCGTGGCGCAGCCGCGTTCGCACGGTCCGCAGTAGTGACAGGCGAGACGACCGTTGTGGTTCTTGGTGAGGATCGCCGCGCGTCCGATCGTCATCACCCGCTCGCCGCCGAACTTCTTGAGGATCTGCTCGCGTCCATGTCGCTCGCTCGCGGTCATCGCCATCGGCGGGAGGAACTCGCCGTCGGGGAGCTGGCTGAGCCCTTCCTTCGCGCCGGTCACGCCGATGAAGCGCTCCACATGCGAGTACCACGGGGCGATGTCGGCGTAGCGGATCGGCCAGTCGTTGCCGTGGCCGTCCTTGGCATTGGCGGCGAAGTCGAGATCGCTCCAGCGATACACCTGACGGCCCCACATGATCGAGCGCCCGCCCACCTGGCGCCCACGGAAGAACTTGAAGGGGGCGTCGGGAGGATTCGTGTACGGATTGTCGTTGTCGTTCACGAAGAACTTGTGCCCCGCCTCATCGCAGGCGTAGCACTGGCGCTGGATGGGGTGATCCTTGGCGAGGACCTTCCGGTCCCCCCAGCCGCGGAAGTGCATCTC
>CAZAGK010000209.1:0-1291 GCA_964484775.1 uncultured Gemmatimonas sp.
GACCGGCGACCAGCTCGTCGAGGCGCGCGTCGATGCCGTGCTGTTGCGCAAGCTCGAGCTGGGCGGAGCGGTCGTGCTCTGAGCGGATCGCGCGAGGCGGCGCCCCGGTCACGTCACGAATGAACGAAGGCCCTGCGGATCGCAGGGCCTTCGTTCGTTCGGTCAGCGGCGTACCAGGCGCGAGCGCCGCTACTTGGACAGCGCAGGGCGGGGGACCTTCGCCGGCGCGATCGGCATCGGGCTCGGTCGCAACCGCGGGTCGGTCCGGGCATCCTCGCGCGCGAACTCGGGCACGAGCAGCCGCAGCAGGTCGCGCAGCTCGTTGTCGCCGGTGTTGTGGGCGATCGCGAGCTTGATCAGCGCCTCGATCTGCTCCGACGCGTGCGGATCCACTTCGTCGCCGATCACGCGCAGGACCTTCTTGTGGCTGGTCGGCGTGACGTCCTCGCCGCCGAAGAAGACCTCCTCGTACAGCTTCTCGCCGGGGCGCACACCGGTGAAGCTCAGCTCGATGTCGGTCCCTTCCTCCAGCCCCGACAGACGGATCAGGTCGCGGGCGAGATCGGCGATCTTCACCGGCTCCCCCATGTCGAGCACGAAGAGTTCGCCGCCCTTGCCGAGGGCGCCCGCCTGCAGGACGAGCTGCACCGCCTCGGGGATGGTCATGAAGTACCGACGCATCTCCGGATGGGTGATCGTCACCGGCCCGCCCGCCGCGATCTGCTTGAGGAAGGTGGGGATCACCGAGCCGCGTGACCCGAGGACGTTGCCGAACCGCACGGACACGAAGTTGCGGTTGTCGGTGATCGCCGCGTTGAGGACGATCTTCTCTGCCACCCGCTTGGTCGCCCCCATGATCGAGGTGGGACGCACCGCCTTGTCGGTCGAGATGCTCACCAGATGCTGCACCTCGGCGTCGAGCGCCGCCTCCACGATGTTGCGGGTGCCGAGGATGTTGTTGGTGATCGCCTCGACGATGTTCTCCTCCATGAGCGGCACATGCTTGTGCGCCGCGGCATGGAAGATCGCGTAGGGCTTGTACCGGTGCACGATGCCGCGCACGCGGGGCTGGTCGCGGATGTCGGCGATGAGGGGCACGAGCGTGAGCTTGGGGAACTTCGCCCGGAGCTCGCCCGAGATCTCGAACACCTGGTTCTCGCTATGGTCGAGCACGAGCAGGCGGTCCGGCTCGAGCGCCGCGATCTGGCGGCACAGCTCGCTGCCGATGGACCCGCCGGCACCGGTGACGAGCACCGTCCGACCGGAGGCGAGCTCGCGCACCGCGGCGAGA
>CAZAGK010000210.1:0-1220 GCA_964484775.1 uncultured Gemmatimonas sp.
TCTCCCCGCCTCCACGTCAGTGGACATGCGAAGGGCGGCATCCGAGAGGATGCCGCCCTTCGTGCATTCACGCGACCGCGGTCCAGCTCCACCGCTTTCGCGCCCACAGCGCCACGTAGACCAGCCCAACCAACGCCGGCACTTCGATCAGCGGCCCCACCACTGCGGCAAGCGCCTCTCCCGATCCGATCCCGAAGGTCGCCACCGCGACCGCGATCGCGAGCTCGAAGTTGTTCCCGGCGGCGGTGAAGGCGAGTGACGCCGTCGTCTCATAGGGGAAGCCGATCCGGCGCCCGAGCCAGAAGGCGCTTCCGAACATGATGAGGAAATACGCGAGCAGCGGCACTGAGATCCGCAGCACATCCATCGGCAGCTCGATGATCCGGTTCCCCTGCATCGCGAACATCAGCACGATCGTGTAGAGCAGACCGATCAGCGCGGTGGGGCCGAAGCGCGGCATGAAGGTATCGTCGTACCAGCGCTCTCCCTTCTGCGCCACCATCACGCGTCGCGTGAGGTATCCCGCCACGAGCGGCACGCCCAGGAAGATCCCGACGCTCTTCGCGATGGACCCCATCGACACATGCAGCGTCGCGACGTCAGCGTCGAACCAACCGGGGATCACCGTCAGGAAGAACCATCCCAACACCGAGTAGGTGAGGATCTGGAACACCGAGTTCAGCGCGACGAGCACCGCTGCGATCTCCGCCGAGCCGCAGGCGAGGGCGTTCCAGAGCAGCACCATCGCGATGCACCGCGCGAGGCCGATCAGCACGAGGCCGTTGCGGTACGCGGGAAGGTCCGGCAGGAAAGCCCACGCGAGGGCGAGCATCACCAGAGGCCCGATCACCCAGTTCAGCAGCAGCGACGTGCCGAGCAGTCGTGTGTCACCCAACTGCGCGCCGATCGCGCCGTAGCGCACCTTGGCGAGCACCGGATACATCATCCAGAGCAGACCGATCCCGATGGGAACGGACACGCCCGCGACCTGCACCCGATCGAGCGCGGCGCCGAGGTCGGGATACGCCCGCCCGAGTCCGACGCCGAGAGCCATGGCGGCGAAGATCCAGAGGGGGAGATAGCGGTCGATCACGGAGAGGCGCCGGAGGATCGGCGCCTCGGAGGGAGCGGCGTGCGTCACGGGGTCAGTTCGTCAGAGAGGATCGAATCGCGCGCCGCCGCTGCGCAGGTATTCGGCGAACTCCTTCGGGAGCCCCGCG
>CAZAGK010000211.1:0-1082 GCA_964484775.1 uncultured Gemmatimonas sp.
AAACGCGGTAGTTTCGGGGGTGGACGGCGGGGGCGTCTACGCAGGAAGATCCGATTGGGGTCGCCGGGGGGCTGAATCTGTATGGGTTCGTAGGTGGGGATCCCCTCAACACAGCGGATCCGTTCGGCCTTTGCCCGCCGCAGGACACGAACGTTCAAACATGCTCGAGTGTCAGATTCTGGCGTGAGCGTGCGGACCGCGCGTCCAACGCGGTCGGAAGAGGTGCGGATCTGCTCATGGCTGGCTTCGCCGCCGCCGCCGAAGATCTGTTGGCGACCGCGAAGGGCGAAGATGTTGGTGAATGCGGGACGAAGTATCTTTGCGGAACGCCTCCAGCGCCCACGTCCGGTGGCTTCAACAACAAACGTACCTTGAACGGGCTAAAGGTTGCCGGGAAGACGATATCCGTCGATGCCGAGATTGGCGGCAGTGGCCTCGGGCAGGTCCACGTCCACATCAAGGGAGCGGGAAAGATTCTCGTCGAAAGTGTCGACGATCTTCAAAACCTTCCTGGGTCCGTCCGCAAGAGCGCGGCTGTTCGAGAGGCAATCGCCCACGGCTTCGAGTGGCTTTCCAAACTGCGAGGACAATAAGATGCCAAAGTCAGAGCATTCCGACGTCGTCGTACGGCTCGCATATTCTGCTGGGCGAGACGATCCGGCACGCGGCATCTTTCGCAGAATGCCGATCGACCCACTCTTCACCGATGAACTCACAATCGCGATTCGGTCGGACGAGGCACCGGAAGCGCGGTGGTCAGGTACAGTGGGGGATCGACCACAGGTTCATCTCGCGGGCACTGCGCGAGCACTCGACGAACTCGGGAGGTACTTGATCGCCCTGGCTCGACTTGAAACAGAAGACCGCGAACCGTACACGAGTCTCGATGACGTCCAGTTAGCAGACGGTGGAACCGTTCGATTCCTGCCGAGGCGCATCGCTCGGTGAGAAGAGAGGGCCGACTGGCGCGACAACACTGACGGAAGGCGATCGGCGTCTTCGCGCGCAATCAGGCGGAGATGGGGCTCCCCGCGCGGTGTAGAATCACGCAGGAAGATCCGATTGGGGGGGCGGGGGGGCTG
>CAZAGK010000212.1:0-1003 GCA_964484775.1 uncultured Gemmatimonas sp.
CATGGCGCTGCAGACGCGCGAACAGCACATCCGCCGCGAGAAGGCGACGAGCAACGTGTGCACGGCGCAGGTGCTGCTCGCGGTCATGGCCTCGATGTACGCGGTCTGGCATGGCCCGGAAGGCCTCACCGCGATCGCCAAGCGCGTGCATCACCGGACCGAGTCGCTCGCGGTGGGACTCCGCAAGCTCGGCCTGACGATCCGTCACGAGGTCTTCTTCGACACGCTGCGTGTGGGCGGCGCGGCGACGGCAGCGGTCCGCGCCTCGGCCGACGCGCACCGGATCAACCTGCGCTACTACCCGGACGGCGACATCGGCATCTCGCTCGATGAGACCACCACGATCGGGGATCTCGCCGACCTGCTCGCCGTGTTCAACGGCGGCAAGGCGCCGGCGTTCACCGCCGAGTCGCTCGCGGCCGAGGTCGACGCCCGCTACGACGAGCGCTTCGCCCGCACGAGCGCTTTCTGCTCGCATCCGGTGTTCTCGAAGTACCACTCCGAGACCGACATGCAGCGCTACATGCGGAAGCTCGAGTCGCGCGACCTCTCGCTCACGCACTCGATGATCCCGCTCGGCAGCTGCACCATGAAGCTCAACGCGGCCGCCGAGATGTATCCGGTGACGTGGAGCACTGTCGGTGGGCTGCATCCGTTCGCGCCTGCGGTCCAGGCCAAGGGACATGCGTCCATGTTCCATCGCCTCGAGTCGGCGCTGGCCAGCGTGACCGGCTTCCATGCGGTGTCGTTGCAGCCGAACGCCGGGTCGCAGGGCGAGTACGCCGGACTGCTCGTGATCCGTGCGTATCATCGGTCGCGCGGTGACGCGCACCGGACGGTGTGCCTCATCCCGCAGTCGGCGCATGGCACGAATCCGGCGAGCGCGGTGATGGCGGGGATGTCGGTCGTGGTGGTGAAGACCGATGCCAGCGGCAACATCGACGTCGCCGATCTCAAGGCCAAGGCCGCGGAGCATTCGAAGGACCTTGCCGCCTTGATGGTC